>NZ_JBSGVQ010000015.1:80163-142340 GCF_053608525.1 Nocardia sp. NPDC055029 | reverse complement strand
GCCGCAGCACCGCTGCGGCACGGTCCCCACTCAGAGGGACATCTCACCTCCGGCACCGGGCGGACATCGCTGGTCGCGCGGCGACGGGCGGGATAGGTCTACCAGCGCTGGGTGAGGTGGGCCCGGCCGCTCAGGATGCGGTCGGCCCCACTGCGCCG
This sequence comes from Nocardia sp. NPDC055029, assembly GCF_053608525.1. Classification (NCBI taxonomy): domain Bacteria; kingdom Bacillati; phylum Actinomycetota; class Actinomycetes; order Mycobacteriales; family Nocardiaceae; genus Nocardia; species Nocardia sp. NPDC055029. The sequence continues at coordinate 142,182 of NZ_JBSGVQ010000015.1, read as the reverse complement.
GGAGCGCGCGGCTCGTCTGGGCCGGGGTACCTCGGCCTGACAACGCCAGGAGAGTTCGGTCTCACGGCAGTGCACGATGCCGCTCCATCGACGGTGCCGGAACAGATGTCGACCGGACCGGGATGCGGTCCACTTGCCGCTCCCATCGATGCGATATCACCGCCATCTGCCGAGGTCACGGGGCCGAGGTGCCCACACCACAGGGTCGGTGATCCGCGGCGTCGATAGGCTGGGTCGCATGAGCGCACTCTCCGGCACATTGGTGACGATCGCCGAGGACCTGGATACGGTGACGACGGTCGGGCACGAGGACGATCCCGCCGAGGCGGGGACGTCCGCCGAGGCGGTCGCGCGGCTGTGGTCCTCGGTGCGCGACTGGTACGCGATGGGGACGACACCCGCGATCCAGGTGTGCCTGCGCCGCAACGGCAAGATCGTGCTGAACCGGACCATCGGCCACGGGTGGGGCAACGCGCCGAGGGATTCTCCTGACGCCGAGAAGATCCTGGCCACACCGGACACCCCGTTCTGTGGGTTCTCGACCGCGAAGGGTGTCGCCGCCACGGTGATGTCCATGCTCGTCGAGCAGGGCGCGTTCGCACTCGACGACCCTGTGTGCGAATACATTCCGGAGTTCGCGTCGCATCGCAAGGACCGGATCACCATCGGTCACGTGCTGTCGCATTCGGCGGGCGTCCCGTTCATCACGCCGCCGTACAAGGGCAGCGAGGTGGTGCCCGACGAGGAACTGGCCGTGTCGGCGCTCGCCGATCTCGTGCCGAGCTGGCCGCCGGGCCGGTTCCGTGTCTACCACGCACTGACCAGCGGGCTGATCCAGCGCCTGCTGGTGCAGCGCGCCACCGGCAAGCGGATGCGGGAGCATCTCGCCGAGCAGGTGCTGGTTCCGTTCGGGTTCCGCTGGAACAACTTCGGGGTCGACCCCGCGGATATCGGCAAGGTCGTGCCGAGTGTGAAGACCGGTCCGCCGCCGTCGAGGCTGTCGCTGTTCCTGGCGCGCAAGGCGCTCGGCGGGCGGATGGACAAGGCGTCCAAGTCCGACAACGACGCGTTCCTCACCGCCGAACTCCCCTCTGGCAACCTGGTGACCACCGCCTATGAGCTCTCGCGCTTCTACGAAATCCTCACGCGCGGTGGCGAACTCGACGGCATCCGGATCATCGAACCCACCACGCTGTTCGATGCGATCCGACCGGCCGAGCGCATACCGGGTGCGGCGGGCCGGGTCAGCCGCGCGGGATTCGAGCTGGGTGGGCGCCGGTCGAAGTTCGGCCGCGACACCCGATTCCATTTCGGCCGCAGCGGATTGACGACGCAGTACGGCTGGGCCGACCCCGAACGCGGGCTCGCGGGCTCGATCCTCACCAGCGGCAAAGCGGGCACCGACCTCAACCGCCCCTGGCAGCTGGTGGCGCAGGTGTCCGACACCCTGCCGCGGCTCGACCGTGCACCGGAGTGGCTGAGCCTCAGGTGATCGCGGCGATGATCGCGCGCGCGACCCAGCCCGCGTAGCGGTCCACCGACCAGCCCCTGGCCAGCACCAGCCGCTCGAAGGTGTCGATGGCAAGGTAGTTCCACAGGACGTCGCGAACCTCGTCGAGGTCGATCCCAAGGCGGAGCTGCCCTGTTTCGAGCAGGTGCCGCCCCAGCATGGTCATCCCGACCAACCCCTCCTCGGCCAGCTTGTCCCACACCGGGGTGAGCGAATCGTCGACGTGGCGACCGTCGCGAATCAGGAACTGCACCTTGGCCGATCGCGCCTGCCGCCGAGCCAGGCCGTGGACGAACATCTCGATCTTGCGGCGCACGTCGGGCTCGGCGAGCATCGCCTGCTGCTCGGGCCGTTGATAGACGGGGACGTCCTCGTCGTCGCCCGCGATCACGACATCGAACACGGCCTTGGCCAGCGCCGCCTTCGTGCCGAACGCCTTGTACACGCTCTCCGCCGACACGCCGGCCCGCTCGGCGACCGCCGCGATCGTCGTCGACCGGAACCCGTCGCTCTCGAACAACTCCTGCGCCGCGAGCACCATCGCGTGGCGGCGCGCCCTGGCCTGCGCACGCCGCCCCGACGCGTCATACCGCCTCTTGACTTCGGTCATCACCGGTCCAATAATTTTAGATACAGTTCCACTTTACTCAATTGGAGTTCTATCACAGACGGAGCGTCATCATGAACACCATCAGCCCCAGGGTCGTGGCCGACGACCTGAAGTCCGTGGCGATCCGCGGCATCCACCTCATGGTCGACGGCAGTGTCACCGACCTCGCCGAGGTCACCCATCCCGACGGTTTCACCAGGGAGCGCAAGGCGGCGCCGCCATGGGCACGCGGAAACGGCCCCGAGGCGCTCCACGCGCTGGCCGAATGGCTGCGCGACGCCTTCACCGACATGTCCTACGACATCCATGCCACTGCCGTCGAGAACGACCTGGTGACCGTCTACGCGACGATGCACGGCCGCCAGATCGGCCCACTGGTCTTCTACACCGAAGACGGCGCGGTGGACAACGCCTTCCCCGCCACCGGCAAGACCTTCGCGATGACCGAATCGCACTGGTTCCGCATGCGCGACGGCAAGATCCTCGAACACTGGGCCAACCGCGACGACCTCGGTATGGCCAGGCAACTCGGCTGGTTGCCGCCCTCACCGGTGTTCCTGCTGCGATCGATGCAGCTGAAGCGCCGCGCGGCCCGCGAAGTCCGCTCCGGCCGCTGATCAGCCCGCGGTCGGTGCCCCGGCGAGGCGGCGGTCGCCACCGTTGCGCTCCTGCCAGCGCCGATAGACGTCGACGGCGTCGGCGCGCGATTCGTGGCGCATGGGCAGGCGGCGCTGGTCCCACGGCGTGGCGATCTCGTCGTAGAAGGTGGCGAGCTCGAAGTACTTCCGGTCGTCGACGTAGTGCGGTGCGTAGGCGTCACGGGTCGTCAGGAAGACGACCTCGTCCGGCGAGCAGTAGTACAGCGCGCCCAGGCACATGGGACAGGGCAGCGCGAGGATGTAGATGGTGGCGCCGACCAGGTGTTCGGTGCCGAGCGCGGTGCAGGCCTGCCGGATGGCGAGGATCTCCGCGTGCGCGGTGGGATCGCTGGTCTGGGCGACCAGGTTCGGGCTCTCGGCCAGGATCTGCCCGTCCTTGACGATGACGGTCGCGAAGGGGCGCCCACCGTCCTCGACATTGCGGCGGGCCAGTTCGATCGTGTGCTGTGCGAAGTCCATGATGATCCTCAGAACGGCTTGGTGGGCAGGTACTTGCCGTCGAGGGTGATGACGGCGCGTTCGCCGCCCTCGGGGTCAGCGACCTTGCGCACGTCGAGCGTGAAGTTGATCGCGCTGATGATGCCGTCGCCGAACTGCTCGTGCACCAGCGCCTTGAGGGTGGTGCCGTAGACCTGCAGCATTTCGTAGAAGCGGTAGATCGTCGGATCGGTCGGGATGCCACCGGGGATCGAGCCGCGGGTGGGGATGGTCTGCAGCAGGGTCGCCGCCTCGCTGTCGAGGCCGAGCAGCTCGGCGACGGCCACCGCGGACCGCTCCGGCAGGGCGTGCTGCCCGAGGACGGCGGCGGTGACGAAGGCGACCGACAGGTCCGCGGCGTCGGCGATCTCCTGCCAGGTCAGGTCTTTCGCCGTCTTCGCGGCGACCGCGGTGACGGCCAGGGACTGACGGGCGGAGGGGTCGAATTGTGCGTGCACCATGATGGGGTTTCCTTTCTTCGGGGATTTCAGGCGGCAGGCGTGGACGTGGAGTAGGTGCCGTCGACCACGGTCACCGTGCCGGTGCCGATGTCGAACACCCAGCCCTCGGCGACCAGGGCGCCGTCGGCCAGCGCGCGGGCAACGGACGGGTGGGTGGCCAGGTTCGACAGCTGCGCAACAACATTGGCGTGCACGAGCGTCGACACGGGATCGGCTGCCGCGGAGCCGACCCGGGCGGCGGCGGCATCGGCGTGCCGCAGCCACTGCGCGATCGTCGGCATCGCGCTGAGATCGTGGCGCTCGGCGACCGCGGTCATCGCGCCGCAGCCGGAATGACCACAGACGACGACTCGCGAGACACCGAGCACCGCGACGGCGTATTCGATACTGGCGGCGATGCCGTCGCCACCGGGCGCATAGGCGGGCACCAGGTTGCCCGCGGTGCGGATCACGAAGAGCTCGCCCGGCTCACTGCTGGTGATCAGCTCCGGGACGACGCGGGCGTCGGAGCAGCTGATGAACAGCGTGTGGGGTGTGTGGGTCGTCGCCAGTTCGGCGAAAAGCGCTGCCTTGCCGGGGTAGACGTCGTGCTGGAAGTGCGTGACGCCGCTCGCGAGGTCGGTCATGGATCGCTCCCTTCGGTGGGTGCCGGCTCGGTGTTGCTGTTCGAGATCCAGCCTGCCCGTCAGGAGCTATAGCGTCCAATACGTTGTTCCAACAGTTTCGATTGCCGCCATCTATGGCGCGAACTCACCCGCCGCGTCCCTGGCGATCGCGGCGAAGGCGCGCGCAGCGGCCGAGTGATAGGCGGTGCCGCGGCGCAGCAGTTCCACCGTGCGGCTCGGCAGCGCGGGTTCGAGCGCGACCGGGCACAGGTCGGGGTGCGCGCGGGCGATCGCATCGGGCAGGACGGTGCCGAGCGTGCCCCGGCGCGTGAATTCGACGAGCGCGCTGATCGAGTTCGCTTCGATCGCGATACGCGGCGCGACACCGCAGTCGGCGAGGTAGTCGTCGATATAGGCACGGGTCGCGAAGTCGCGGCTGAGCAGCGCCAGGGGCTCGACGGCGAGATCCCCGATCGCCAGCGGCCCCGCGTGCGTGGCCAAAGTGTGGTCGGCGCCGACCACCAGGCTCAGGTCCTCGGTGAACAGGGCCGCGCAGTCGATGCCCGCGGTGTGGGTGCCACTGAACGCGATACCCAGATCGATGGCGTCGGCGAGCAGATCCTCTTCGAGCCGGTCCTGGGTGGTCTCGGTGACCGCGACGGTGACATTCGGGTGCGCCCGGTGGAACCGGTCCATCAGCGGGCCGATGAGGTAGGCGGTGATCGTCGGCGTCATCGCCACGCGCAGATGTCCTCTGGTCAGATCCTGCACATCGTGGACGGCACGTTCGCCTGCCTCGAGGTCGCGCAACGCATTGCGCGCGTGCTCGGCGTACACCTGGCCGGCGTCGGTGAGGCGCACCGTTCGCCCGGAGCGGTCGAGCAACTGCACGCCTAGCAGCCGCTCGAGCTGTTTGATCTGCTGCGACAGTGTCGGCTGGGAGATGTGCAGCGCCTCGGCGGCCCTGGTGAAGTTCCCGTGATCGGCGACGGCGAGCAGGTACCGGATATGACGCAGCTCCATGGTCACCATGATAGATAGTGACTATCGAATCGAAGGCGACCGCGACGCGGCCGCTATCGACGCCGAGAACTACGCGGGATCGACGACGACTACGGTTCCGGTCGGTGCGTCGAGCAGGTCCATCGTGCGGGCGGCGGCCGAGTCGACATGGATACGCGGGTGTTCCGGCAGGGTCGACTCGTAATAGGTTCCGGGGCCGTAGAACTGGCCGTAGCGCACGACGACGCCGCCCGCGGCGAGCACCGCGGCCTCGTGCGCGGCGATCACGGCGCCGCGACCCGCGGGCGGCTGCCAGGCAATGCTCTGGGCGAGAAAGCGTTTCGCGCCTGCCGCGGCCGCGGCGGCGAGCAGATTCGCCGTGCCTTCGGTGCGGATGCGCGCGTTCGCCGCACCGGAGGTCGCCAGATCGGCGACGTCGTCGGGGAGGTCGGTGAGCTGGTGCATCACCAGGTCGGGCGCGAAGTCGGTGACGGCGGCGGCGAGGCCGGGCGCGTCGTAGACGTCGTGCACGATCGGGTGTGCGCCGGTGACGCGGATCGCTGCCGCCTTGGCCGGGGAGCGCGTCAGGCCTGCTACCTCGTGGCCCGCGCCGATCAGCAGCGGCAGCAATCGCGTTCCGATGACGCCCGTGGCGCCCGCGAGAAAGATACGCACGCCTCGACCCTAGTCGAGGCCTTACGCCCCGGGACGGAAGGTCAGGCTCCGATCACCGCGTTCATGATCGTGCCCGCACTGGTCGCCACGGCGCCGCCCGCCATGGCACTGGCGATCATCTTCGGCGACTGCAGACCGCCGCCGTTCCACTTCTCCCAGGCGAATCGTCCGCCGCCGTAGGTGATGGCGGTGACGCCGGACAGCAGGATCATCCAGGTGAAATACCGGCCCAACTGCAAGACCTTCTCCGCCATCGGCGGGGCTTCCGGTGTGGGATTGCCTACCTGCGCGAGAACGGCGCCGTCCAACACAGCCAGGATCATGCTCACGATCGTGCTCCTTCGTCGGATGTTCGTGGTGAAGCCGATGTCGAGAACTCGTGACGCGGTAGAACCCAGATCTATTGAACATTCAACCTCAGGCCGCTTCGATGACGCAGCTGACACTCCGCGACGAACATGACCGCCGTCACACCCGTCGGGCCGTGCCGCCGTCGCGCCCTGCCCCTACTATCGAAAGCGCGGGGCTAGTCCAGAATCGGCGCGACGAGGCGCTGACCACCACCTTCATCGCTGAGCGCGCGCAGCGCGCCGCATATACCGTACCGCGAGGAGGGGCAAATGGCTTTACTGATTCCGTTGATCTTCGCGTTTCTTCTGGTGACCGCAGCAGTAGTGGTGGCCTCTTACGCCACCGTTTTCCTGACGTATTGGCTTGAATCTCGCCGGATCCGTCGCGATCGGTCGGACCCGCACCCCGCACACTGATCTGTGCCCCGCGATGACGATGCCCCGTGACCGACACCGGTCGCGGGGCATCGTCGTCGAGCGGTCAGTGCAGTTCGAGACCCACCTGGGTGGCGATCACCGCCGCTTGCACACGTGACTGCACGCCGAGCTTGGTCAGCACCCGGGAGACGTGGGTCTTCACCGTGGCTTCGCCGATGTGCAAGCGGGTGCCGATCTGCTGGTTGGACAGCCCGGCGCCCAGACCCGCGAGCACCTGCCGTTCGCGGTCGGTGAGGGCGGACAGATCGGGTGGCGGGGCGAGGGCCGTCGCCCTGGGCAGCGCGGCGATCACCGCGCGGGTCACCTTCGGGTCGAGCACCGCGTCACCGTCGGCCACGGCCAGCACGGCGCGAACCAGCTCGTCGCCACCGACGGATTTGAGCAGGAAGCCGCTCGCGCCCGCGGCGAGCGCGCCGAGGACGTAGTCGTCGATGGCGAAGGTGGTGAGTACCAACACCTTCGCGGTCGTTTCGGCGACCACCGCGGCGGTGGCCTCCAGCCCGTCGACGCGCGGCATCCGCACGTCCATGAGCACCACGTCGGGACGCAGCGCACGGGTTTGCCGGAGCGCGGCGACACCGTCGCCCGCCTCGCCGACGACCCTGATCTGCCCGGATGATTCGAGCAGCATGGTGATGCCCGCCCGGATGGTGGCGTGATCGTCGGCCACCACGACTGTCACCGTCATCGGTCCCCCAGCGGAATCCGTGCCCGCACGCACCAGCTGCCGTCTTCGGCGCCCGCGGTGAGCGTGCCGTCCATCGATTCGGCGCGAAAGATCATGTTGCGCAGTCCGTTTCCCTGGCCTTCCGGTCGTCCTGGCTCGATCGGATTCGAGGCGGTCACCACCACCCGGGTGGCGTCGCGGCGCACGTCGATCGCCAGCGGCGCACCCGGTGCGTGTTTGGTCGCGTTCGCGATCGTCTCGCCGAGGATGCGGGTGATCACCGCCTCGACGGCGGTGGGCAGTGCCAAGCCGTCCTGCCGTCGCAGGGTCACCGCGCCGCCCGCGGCGTGGGCGGCGTCGATCAGCCCGTCCAGGGAGGAGAGCCGGGCCGTGACGGCGGTGTCGCCGGGCGCGGTGAGCAGGTCGATCGTCGCGCGCATCTCGTCGAGCGCGGCCAGGCTGCCCGCGCGGATCGACTGCAGGACGGCGGTGTCGCCGGGGTTCTTCTGCGCCACCTCCGCGAGGATGGCGACGGCGGACAGGTGACCGGCCACCGTGTCGTGCAGATCCCTGGCCACCCGTCGGCGTTCGTCGCCGAGGGCGGCGGAGCGCTCGGCGTCGCGGGCCGCGAGTTCGGCGCGGGCCGCGTTGCGTTCCACGCCGACCATCCGGCGAGAGGCGCGCACGGCCCGCGCGTAGCCCAGCGGTGACCAGGTGAGCGCGACGCCGATCAGGCCGACGTACAGCGCCGCGCTGAGCCCGAAAACCGCCATCGCCAGCAGTGCACCGCCGGCGGTCACCACTACCGCGAACCAGCCGACCACCACGCCGAGCCGGTCGGATCCGGTGCTGACGGCCAGGAAGATCACGTCGGTCATGGCGATCCACAGGGGCAGCGACGGTCCGAGCACGAAGTCACCGGCCAGCAGGGCGACCATCAGCCCGAAGGCGAGGGCGGGCCTGCGTTGCGCGGTCAGCTGGATCGCGAATGCCGCGCACAGCAGCGCCAGTTTCACCGGCGATGGATACAGATCGCGGTCGATGACGATCGACCAGCCGCCCGCGGCCCACAGCAACAACCCGACCAGGAATACGCCGACGGCGGCCGAGGTCGCGCTGTCGAAGGCGTCCGCGAGCCGGTCCAGGGGCGTGCGGGACGGGGGCATGCCCCATTTCAGCACACCGCGGCCGCGCCCCGGGTCCCCCGAAAGACGGACCACCCGCGCGCCGTCAGCGGGACGACCGCGCACCGGTGCGCCCGGCACAGTAGGGAAATGGACGAACTGAACAACCCCGTATTGCTGACGATCGCCGCGTGCGAGGTCGGTTTCTGGGTGCTGGTGGTGGGCGGGTTGCTGTTGCGCTACGTGGCGCGGCTGCGGCGCGCCGGCCTGGTGACGCTGGCTCTGGTTCCGGTGCTGGATGTGGTGCTGGTGGTCGCGGTGGCCATCGATCTGCACCGGGGCGGGGAGGTGGGTTTCGCGCACCGCCTGGCCGGAATCTACCTGGGCTGCACGGTGATGTTCGGGCATCGGATGGTCGAGTGGCTCGACGCGCGGTTCGCCTATCGCTTCGCGGGCGGACCAGCGCCGGTGAAGGTGCCCAAGGACGGTCCGGAACGAGCCCGCAAGGAGTGGGCCGACTTCGCGCGCTGGCTCGGCGCGGCCGCCATCGCGGGCGTGCTCACCCTCCTGCTGAGCTACACGGTGGCCGACGCCGAGCAGCGCGAGCAGCTCATGGGCGTGTTCGGCAGTCTGGGCGTGATCACTGTGATCTGGCTGCTCACCGGGCCCGTGTGGGTCGCGGGCTCGGGACGGAACCGATGACGCGCGCTGCCCCGGTACCGATTCGGTACCGGGGCAACGCCTGCTCGCGCTCAGACGGCGGCGTTCCCGGGGACGGCCGACCCGATCCACGGCAGGACCGCGGACCGCACGTCGACGGCGCGCGGCAGCAGGCCGTTGGCGGCGAGCAGGTCGGCGGCACGCTGCTGTTCGTCGAGGAATTCCTCGCTCACCGGGTGCACGCCGAACGGACGACCGCGCAGCGCGGCTTCCCAGGCGTCCAGATCGGCGGGTACGCCGCGGGACTCGGCGTCGTCGACGAAGTACTGCGCCGCCGCGCGCGGGTTGGCGGCGATCCACGCGTCGGACTCCTGCAGGGCGGCCAGTACCGCCTCGACCACCGCGCGGTGGCCTTCGGCGAGGTCGCGACGGGTGAACCACAGCGACGGGTGGCTGAATACCGAGGCGGTGTCGACCAGCGTGGTCAGCTCGGTCGCTGCCTCGACCTCCCGCAAGCCGGGGTAGGTGCCGATCCAGGCGTCGAGTTCACCGGCCAGCAGGGCGGCGCCGCCACCGCGCACGTCGACGTCGACCGGTTCGACATCGGACCAGGTCAGCTCCACCTGGTCGAGCGCGAACAGCAGCAGCGTGGTCTGCCACGAGCCGTGCGCGATGCCGACGCGCTTGCCTTTCAGGTCGGCGGCGGAGGTGATGCCGCTCGCGGCCGTTGCCACCAGCCTGCCGTTCTCCACCCGCGGGCCGGAGATGCCGAGGTAGACGATGTCGCGCTGGTTGGCCAGTGCGGTCAGCGGCGGGGTGAAGCCGGTGCCGATGATGTCGTAGCCGCCGTCGGTGAACAGCCAGTCCGAATGCTCGCCGGGCAGCCCGGTTTTCGGGTCGACGCGCTCGGCCTGCGGCAGGGCGCGCAGGTCGACCCATTCGACGTCGGGCAGCTGCCGCTCGAGGATGCCGCGGTGGCGCAGCACGAACAGCGAGTTGTTGTGCGGGAAGTACCCGACGCGCAGGCTCATCGCGCGTCGCCGATCAGGCCGAGGCGGCGGGCCTCGTCGGCCAGACCGCTGCGGCTCCACTGCACCGCGAGGTTGGACGGATCGAATTCGACCGAGCCGCCGAGAGTTTCGGCAATCGCCTGATACTGCGCGCCCTCCTCGAGCAGGACGACGAACTTCGCCAGCTCCAGCAGACCGGCCCGGCCGAGCACATTGGCGCCGCCGTTGGCCTCGAAGATCGCGACCAGGTGCGGGTCGGTCTCGAGCTTGCTCAGGATGAAATCGCCCGCGCCGATGGTGCGGTCGATGTGCGGCGGGATCTCCCGGGACAGGGTCAGGCGCTGCGAGGCGGCATAGCGGATCGGGAGGGTGCGGTGGGTCTGCGCCCAGCCACCCAGCCACGGAGTGTGGATGTGCACGACGGAGGTGATCTCCGGATGCGCGCGGAACACCTTGGCGTAGCCGGTGACGAAACCGGCGGATCCCTTGCCGGACAGCACTTCTCCGTCGAAGGTGGCGACGACGGGTTCGACGGTGCGCTCGGCGGCCCACGGGCCCGGCTCGTTGAGGGCGACGGCGATCTCCTCGCCGGGCACTCGTTCGACGAAGTTGACGGTGCCGTTGCCGATGACGGTGCCGGTCTCGCGGAACACCCGGAACGCGGTCTCGGCGTCGCGGGTCGCCGCCTCGACGAAGGCCGTGACGGCCTCCGGCAAACGGGTTTCGGTGGTGGTCATTGTCGAACTCCTGCGGTTATCGGGCCGTCGCGAGGACGGTGTCGGTGGACGGGGTGGTGAGCCGGGATCGGCCGAGCAGGGGCAGCACTTCCTCGCCGACCCGGTAGGCCTCTTCCAGGTGCGGGTTGCCCGCGAGGATGAAGGCGTCGACGCCGAGATCGATCAGTTCGTCGAGCCGCTGCGCGACCTGCTCGTAGCTGCCGACGAGGCCGAAGGCGGGGCCGCCACGGATCAGGCTGAACCCGCACCAGACATTGGGCTGGACCTCCAGATCGCGATAGCCGGTGATGGTTTCGGGCACCCAGCCGGTGATCCTGGCGGCGCCTACCGAGTCGCCCTTGGCGGCCCGGTTGGCGGCGTCGCGGTCGACGAAGGCCCAGCCCTTCTCGATCTCGGCCCAGGCCGCTTCCTCGGTGTGCCGGGCGACGATGTCGATGCGCACCGCGAACTTCGGTGTGCGGCCGATGCTTTCGGCATTGCGGCGGACACCGTCGAACTTCGCGCGCAGATCCGCGAAGGGTTCGAGCCAGGACAGGTAGTAGTCGGCGTGGCGGCCCGCCGCGGCCACCGCGGCACCGGAGGACCCCGAGAAGTACACCTCGGGGAAGGGCTGACCGGCCAAGCCGGGCGGCAGCGCCGCGCCTTCGGTGCGGAAGAAGCGGCCGTCGTGGTCGAACGGTTCGCCGTCCCATACACCACGCAGGACGTCGAGGAATTCGCTGGTGCGGGCATAGCGGTCGTCGTGGGAAACCTTGTCGCCCCACCACAATTGGGCAGGTCCCCCGCCACCGCTGATGATGTTGTAGACCAGCCTGCCGCCGGTGGCGCGCTGCAGGCTCGCCGACATCCTGGCCGCCTGCACCGGGTGCAGGAAGCCGGGCTGGAAGGCGACCATGAAGCGGTAGGTGGTGGTCTCGGCGGCCAGCGCGGCGGCGACGGCCCACGGGTCGTCGGTCACCGGGAACGACGGGAGCAGGCCGCCGAGGAAGCCCGCCGATTCGGAGGCCTTGGCGACCGCGGCGACATGGTCGAGGTAGCTGTACTCGTCCAATGCGCCACCACGGATGGCGGGCGCGATATTGCCGGGACCGTAGCCGCCCGCATTGCCGCGGTTGTAGCGGCGCGGGGTGCGCAGGGAGGCGTGGTCGCCTTCCATGCCGATGCGCCAGTAGACGTCGATGGTCATGCGGTGAGCTCCTGCGCGGTGGTGAGGGTGCGGCCTGCCGGGTCGGCGAGGAACAGCAGGTGTTCGCCCGCGCGGTGGATCTCCTCGATGTGCGGGTGGCCGGAGAGCACGAAGGTCTGCACGCCGGCGATCTCGTAGACCGCGAGCTGGCGGGCCACCTGCTCGTAGCTGCCGACCAGGCCGATGCGCTGGTCGTAGCCGAGCGCGTCGAAGCCTGCCCAGCGGCCGTCGCCGAAAGCGTGCTCGGCTGCGGAATCAGTGCGACCCAGCTCGTCCCACTGTCGGTGGACCCTGGCCCATGCCTCGTCCTCGGTCTTCCTGGCGATGACCGGCAGGTCGAGCGCGACGCGCACCCGGCGCCCCGCCGCGGCGGCCCGCTCCCCCAGTTCGGCTGCGGCACGCGAGATTCCGTCCGGCTCCTCGGCGAAGACGTGGACGTCGCCGTGCGCGGCGGACAGGTCGAGTGCCGCTTCCGAGGTGCCACTCAGGTGGACCGCCGGGAAGGGCAGACCGGACAGGATGCCACGGAAGCCGCCGTCGATGACGTCGTAGTACTGCCCGGCATACTCGAATCCGGTGCCCGCGAATCCGGCTGCACCGACCTCGGTTTCGTTCCAGACACCCCGTGCGACGGTGAGGAATTCGGCGGCGCGCCGGTAGCGTTCGGCGCCGTCGACGAGGTCGCCGCGAGCACGGGCCTCCTCGGCATCGGTGTCGACGGCGAGTCGCCAGTTCAGCCGACCGGCCGAATGCCGCTGCAGGGTGGCCGAGATCTTCGCCGCGTACACCGGTGTCCCGAACGCGGGCTGGAATTCGATGGTGACCTGCGCGTATCGGGTGGCGCGCAGGGCGGCGGCCGCGACGATCCAGGATTCCTCGCCGTGCGGGTCGTACGGTGCGAGCACGCCGTCGAAGCCGTTCAGTTCTGCCGCGCCGACGATCTGGGCGAGATCGTCGAACGGGCCGAATCGGCCGGGCCGCACATCGGTGGCCTCGGTGCGCGGCGCCTGCGGGCCGAAGCCGCCACGTCCGCGGAGTTCGGGCCGGGCGCGCCTGCCGTCACCGCGGCTGGGCAGTTTCCAGAGGAACTCGGTCATGCGGGCACCCGCTCGGCGGCGACGAGTTCCTGCGCGCGAGCCAACGGCTCAGGGGCGACCCAGGATTCGAGATCGAAGTCCGCGGCCAGGAAGCCGTGCGCGTAGAGGAACTGCTTCTGTACGCCGAGCAGTTCGACGCGTTCCTCGGTCAGCGACGGATGCAGACCACGATGGAACTCCGCGCCGTAGGCGGCGACGACACCCTCGGGGCCGGACAGTGTTTCGCGTTGCAGCACCGCGCGGACACCGTCGAGGTCACCGGCGGCCCAGTCGGCGGCACGCAGGCTCTGCGCGAGGAAACCGACGACCACCTCGGGTCGCGATTCCAGCAGATCCGCGTGCACGGTGATCGGACGCGGGGTGCCGTTGTTCACGCGCAGGCGCTTGGTGGCCGAGGCGTCCAGGTCGACCGCGACACGCAGTCCGTTCTCCTTCGCCACCTCCTTGGCACGCGCACCCTTGACGTAGATGGCGTCGACCGTGCCCGCCAGCAACTCCTCCACACCCCAGGTGGTGGACCGTCGCGCCGTCTGGATCTCGGTGCGTACCTGCGGATCCCGCTCGACCTCGAGTTCGGTGACCCGGACGTCGGCGAGGGTCAGCCCGGCCGGGCGCAGCGCGTTGGCGAAGCCGTGCAGCGCCATCGCCCGCGGGAAGCTACGGGCCTGGTCCTGCGCCCAGGCGGGCACGCCGATCCGCAGCCCGGCCAGACCGGCGGCGTCGGCGACCGGCGAGTCGGGGCCGACCAGGATCGCCTGCGATTCGTCGATCCAGGTGAGGCCGATCAGCCGGGTCGGCGAACCCTGCGCGCGGGCTGCCAGCGCGGGCACATTGCCGCCCTCGCGGATCAGGCCGGACAGGTCGTGCAGGAAGTGGTGGCCCGCGAGTTCGGGGCCCGCGTCCTGCAGGACGCCGAACTCGAGGCCCGCGTTCGCCGCGGTCTCGCCGAGCCAGCCGAGGCTGTGCGCGAGGCCGCTCGCGGTCGGCACGGGGCAGCGGGTGTACCACAGGGTTTCGGTCATGACAGGCTCCTGGTGTGTGGTCCGACGCCGAGCTGGGCGAGGAATTGCGTTCGGTAACCGAGGGTTTCGGGTGCCGCGTGATCGCGCGGCCGGGGCAGGTCGATGACCTCGTCGACGGCGAAGCGGCCGTGGTCGAGGATGATCACCCGGTCGGCGAGCCGGATCGCCTCGTCGACATCGTGGGTGACCATGAGGACGGCGGGCCGGTGCCGGGCGACGAGATCGCCGACCAAGTCCTGCATCTGGAGCCGGGTCAGTGCGTCCAGCGCCGCGAACGGCTCGTCGAGCAGCAGCAGTTCCGGTTCCCTGACCAGTGCCCTGGCCAGGGCGGCGCGCTGGGCCTCACCACCGGACAGGGTGGCGGGCCACTGCCCGGCCTTGCCGTCGAGGTGCACTTCACTCAGCGCCCGCAGACCGGCTTCCCGCTGCGTCTTGGTGCGGCGCAGGCCGACGATCACATTGGCCAGCACCCGCTTGGACGGGATCAGCCGGGGCTCCTGGTAGACGGTCGTGCGGCGGGCTGGTACCAGCACTTCACCGGCATCGGGCACCTCGAGGCCGGTGAGCAGGCGCAGCAGCGTGGTCTTGCCGGTACCGCTCGGACCGAGCAGCACCACGAACTCGCCGCGGCGGATGGTCAGATCGACGCCGTCGAGAACGGTCTTGTCGCCGAAAGCTTTTCGCAGTCCGGTGATCGAGACCGCCACCGGTGCCGCCTGCCGTACGGGCGCGGCTGTTGTCGTGGTCATCGGATCGCCACCTGCTTTCGCCATGGCATCGCGTAGCGTTCCGCGAGCCGCACGAGTGCGTCGAACACCAGACCGAGCAGCGCGTAGAGCACCACGCACAGCACCATGTAGTCGGTGCGGTTGTATTCCTGGGCCAGCGTCACCAGATAGCCGACGCCCTGCTGGGTGCCCACCTGTTCGGCGGCGATCAGGCCGGTGATGCTGATCGACAGGCACACCCGCAGCGCCATCAGGATGCCGGGCAGCGCCGCGGGCACGATCACCTCGGCGACGAGCCGGGTGCCGGTGAGCCCGAAACTGCGGGCCGCCTCGACCACCTTGCGGTCGACGTTGCGCACCCCGAGATAGGTGTAGGCGTACATGGGCGCGGTGGTCGCCACCGCGATCAGCAGCACCTTGTACAGCTCGTCGATGCCGAACCAGGAGATGAACAGCGGCACCAGCGCGAGGAACGGCACGGCGCGCACGATCTGCATCGTCGAGTCGACCAGTTCCTCGCCCAGGCTCGACAGGCCCGACAGCAGGCCGAGCACCAGCCCGACGGAGACGCCGATCGCGACGCCGGCGGCGGCCCGTCCGAACGAGGCGAGGGCGAAATCGACCAGCTGACCGCTGTCGAGCAGTTCCAGGAACGCCGACCAGACGGCACCGGGGCCCGCGATCACGCGCTGCGAGATCACGCCGCTCGCCGACCCCGCCCACCAGGCCAGCACGATGGCGGCGGGGAGCGCGGCCCGCAGGCCCAGCGAGAGCCACCGGGGCCGCTGACCGGTCACCCGGGCCCGCGGCGGAGCCAGTTCGAGGGTGGTCATGTCAGTTTTCCTTCAGCGCGGCCAGCTGCTCCGGGCTGAGCTTGGACCGCAGGTCGTAGAAGATGTCGGCGGCGGTGATCCGGCGGGTGATGACGCCGTTGTCGGCGAAGGTGTTCACGACATCGGCGAGGTCGGCGGCGTCGGAGTCGGCGGGCAGGCGCGGCACGGTGACCTCACCACCGACCCGGACGGCATCGGCGAGGCGATCACCGGTGAGCGCGCGCGGCCCGGTCTTCTCGAAGACGTTCTCGAAATCGACCGGCGCGGCCTTCTGCTTCGCCGTAAGTCCTTGCAGCACTTCCAGATACTTCGCGGCGACATCCGGGCGCTGTTCGAGAACCTCGGTACGGAACACGACCACGGTGTTGTCGTTGGAGCCGATCGACTTCTCGGTGGCGATCTCGCGCGCCCCCGCCGCCTTGGCTTCCTGATACGGCACCAGGAACGAGGCCCAGGCGTCGACCTTGCCGGTGGCGAACGCCGAGGCGGCGTCCTTCTGCTGCAAAGGCACCCTGGTTACCTTGTCGGCCGGAATACCCGCCTGCGCCAGCGCTTTCAGGGTGATGTACTCGCCCTTACCCGCGGGATTCACCGCGATGCGCTTGCCAACCAGCCCCGCCACCGAGGTCACCCCGGACTCGGGGGTGACCACGATCCCGCTCTGGTCCTGGCCTGCCGGATCGGCCACGGCGACGATCTTCACGCCGACGTCCTTGGACAGCGCACCGACGACGGGACTGAACGCGGCGCCCGAGACGTCGAGCTCCTTGGTGTTGAACAGCTTCAGGTTGGAGCTGAAACCGGGTGTGGTGCTGACCCATTGGATCTTCGCGCCGAGCGGAGCCAGCGCCGTGTCGAAGGTGCCGTCGCGCTTGCCGACCGCGAGCGGTCCGGTATTGCCCGGGTCGGTCACCTTGAGCACGAACGAGGCCTGGGCACCCTGCTCGGGCGTGGAGCCGGAGCCACACGCCGCGACGAGGGCGACGACGGGGGCGATCGCGAGGGCGATCCGCGAGAAGGCCGGCAGCCTGCGGGACATCGGGGCTCCTGTTCGGGGAAGGGCGGGTGATGCCTTCGCAGCGTAGGAGCGACGATGGCGCCGAACGAGGTATGTCTTTCCATGGATCGGAAAGCTTGACAGGGAGTAACCGGGCGATCTATGGCGAATCCTGGGGCGCGGCGCCGGATTCCATTCCGCATATCGGAAAGCTCGTGACGATTTCCGTCGAGTGCCTGTGTTACCGTCGGCTACGTGGAGACCTCCAGCGTGCAGACCGTGACCCGGGCCCTGTCGGTACTCGATTGCTTTCGCGGCGGCGAGGAACGGGGTGTCTCGGAGGTCGCGCGGGCCCAGGGGCTGGCGGTCAGCACCACCCACCGTCTCCTGAGCGCTCTCGTCCAAGCCGGATTCCTGGAGAAGGACGCCGAGTCGAGTCGCTACCGGATGGGCGGCGCCCTGGCCGAATACGGGCAGATCGCCTACCGCCAGCACAAGATCTACCTCGCCGAGCCCTACCTCGAACAGCTCGCGGCGACCACCGGAGCCACCGGCTCGGTAGCCACCCGCCACGGCATCCACGCCGTGCTGCTCGGCACCAGCCGGTGGCGCGAGAGCGACGGTCACGAACTGCAGGGCGTGCGACTGCCACTGCACGCGAGCGCGCTCGGCAAGGCGCTGCTGGCCTGGTCCGACGTCACCGACGACGAATTGCATTCCCTCCCTTATGAAGAGGGCACGGAGCGGTCGGTGTCGAGCGCCGCGGAGTTACGCACGGAACTGGTCGCGACGCGGGCGCGGGGCTACGCGTTCAACGATCGCGAACTCGATCCCGGCTACCGCACCATCGGCATGCCGATCCTCGACGCGCAGGGCCGCTGCCGTTTCGCGCTCGGTCTGCGCGGTCCGGTCACGCTCATGATCGACGAGCGGGTGCCGTTCTTCGTCGAACTCGCCAAGGTGACCGCCGCCGATATCGCGGCGACCTTCGCCGCCGCCGCGGACTGACCTCGTGCAGGAAGCGACGGTGGCGACCGATACCGCACGTCCCGCGGTCGGGCTGCGTTCCGAACGCGGCGCGATTCTGGCCTCGCTGATGATGTCGACGAGTCTGATCGCGCTCGATTCGACGATTATCGCGACCGGCGTGCTGACCATCACCACCGACCTCGGCGGTTTCGCGCTGTTCCCGTGGTTGTTCTCGATCTATCTGCTCACCCAGGCCGTGACGGTGCCGATCTACGGCAAGATCGCCGACACGGTCGGCCGTAAGCCGGTGATCCTGTTCGGGATCGCGGTGTTCGCGCTCGGCTCGCTGCTGTGCGGGCTGGCGACGAGCATGGTGGCGCTGATCGTGTTCCGGGCGATCCAGGGCATCGGCGCGGGTGCGGTGCAGCCGATGACGATGGTCATCGCCAGTGACCTCTACACCCTGCCCGAGCGCGCGAAGGTGCAGGGCTATCTGGCCGGTGTGTGGGCCGGGTCCGCGGTACTCGGCCCGCTGCTCGGCGGCGCCTTCGCCGATTTCGCGAGCTGGCGCTGGATCTTCCTGGTGAATCTGCCGTTGGCCTCGATCGCCGCAATCATGCTCCTGCGCAACTTCACCGAGACCGCACCGCGCGGTCCGCGCCAGTCGGTCGACTATCTCGGCGCGGCGCTGCTCACTCTCGGTGCGGGCGCATTGATCCTCGCGCTGCTCGAAGGCGGCCAGTCCTGGGCATGGAACTCCCCCATGAGCCTTGGCCTGTTGGCGGGCAGCGTGGTCGTGCTGATCGTGTTCGGGTTCGCCGAGCGCCGGGCCGCGAATCCGATTCTGCCGCTGTGGATCTTCACCCGCCGGGTGGTCGTCGCGGCGAGCGCGGTGTCGATGCTCATCGGCGCGGTCGTCCTCGGCCTCACCTCCTATGTGCCGACTTTCGCCCAGGGTGTCCTCGGCACCAGCGCGACGGTCGCCGGGCTGACCGTCGGCGCGCTGACGATCGGCTGGCCGATCACCGCCTCCCAGGCGGGCACGCTGTATCTGCGGTTTGGCTTTCGCACGACCGCGCTGATCGGCAGCGCGATCGCGGTCGTCGGCTGTGCCGCCCTGCTGCCGATCGGCGCGCAGGCGGGCCCGTGGCAGATCGCCGGGACCTGCTTCCTCATCGGCGCGGGCATGGGCCTGGTCGCCAATCCCACCCTGATCGCGGCACAGACCAGTGCGGCGTGGTCGGAGCGTGGCGTGGTGACCTCGGCGACCATGTTCGCCCGGTCCATCGGCAGCGCGGTCGGCGTCGCGATGTTCGGCGCGATCGTCAATGCCCAGGTCGGCGGCGTCGACCGGCCCGATCCCGGCGAGCTCGCCCACGCGATCCACCTGGTGTTCGCCACCCTGCTCGTCATGGCGGTCGCACTGTTCGCCGCAGCGGTCACGATGCCGGGCGCGCAGACACCGACCGACCACAAGCAGACGACGGACTGACACGGATCATCCTGCCACGCAACCACATTCGGTATTCGGAGATGGTCGCGAGGTCGAGGCTCCGGTATCGTCGAGGCGTGTGGGGAACCGGGGATTCGACTGCTCAGGCTGCTCGCCGAGCACGACGGGCGAATTCATTCGGTGCGCAAGCGGCCGTCTATGCCGAGCACCGGCCGGACTATGCGGCGGCAGCCATCCGGTGGGCGCTGGAGCCGCTCGGCGCGAAGGAATTTTCCGCCGTGCTGGATCTGGGTGCCGGTACCGGCAAGCTCACCGACGGGCTCTTGGCGGTCGGCGCCGAGGTGGTCGCCGTCGAACCCGACGAGGCGATGCGTGCCGAGCTCAATCGCCGGTATCCGTCGGTGACCGCGCTGCCCGGTACGGCAGAAGCGATTCCGCTGCCGGACAGATCGGTCGACGCCGTGGTCGCGGGGCAGGCGTTCCACTGGTTCGACCAGGCGCGCGCGTTCCCCGAGATCGCCCGGGTGCTGCGGCCAGGTGGCGTGTTCGCCGCGTTCTGGAACACCGAGGACAATCGCGTGGCGTGGGTGGCCGGGCTCCAGCGCGCCGTGCGATCGGATGCGTCCTTCCCGCCGCGCGCGGCGGACGAGGAGTTCCCCGAGCATCCGCTGTTCACGACGTTCGAGCAGGCGCAGTTCCCACATACGCATCGGCGGACGGCTGATTCCCTGGTCCTCACCCTCGGTACGCATTCGCACACCGTGGTCATTTCCCCGGAGCAGCGCGCCGCCCTGCTCGGCAGGATCCGGGACTACCTGCGCGCGACACCGGAGACCGCCGAGGGCGAGTTCGACTATCCGCTGCGCACCGAGGTGATCCGCGCGGTACTGCGCGGATCACCCCAGCACTGAGCGGTCAGCTGGCGCGTTCCTCCAGTCCGCGCACCACGTCGACGACCTCGCCCGGGGCGAACTCCACGACGCGACGCACCCGCGAATTCGCCACCGGCGCCAGGTCGACGACGATCGGGGCGCCCACACCCGCCTGCACGATCGCGGTGATCCGGTCCTGCAGGAAGCCGCCGTCGGGGACGGCGACCCGGATGACGTCGCCCACCGTGAGCGCCTCGGCGCGGACCGGGCCACCGAACGCGGCGGTGGGGTCGAAGGTGCCGCAGCGGGTGTGCCCGGTGGCCGCGCCGAGGCTACGTTCGGCGATGGTCCACCACACCGGCGATTCCGGTTCGCCCGCACCGACCCGGGCGTGCCAGGCCAGCACCCGGTCGCGTTCCGCCTCGGCGGCCGCGCGGGTCTCGTGCAGCGAGACCTGACGGCGGACCGGGGCATTGCGTGATCGCGTTGTACCCGCCGCGCCGTCGATCACCAGGATCCAGCGGGCGCCGACCGCGTCGTCACGGCGGGCCGAGACCCGTTTGGCCAGTGCCAGTCCCGGTGTCGCGCCCAGCTGATCGGCGGCCTCCTCGATGCTCTCGACCAGCCCGAGCGCGCGCAGCAGCTCGGCGACCGACAGCTCCGAGGTGCCCAGTTCCTGGGCCAGCGCCGTCATCGGGGTTCGCCTGCGCCAGCCGATCCGGGCGCAGTGCTCGTGCCGGGTGAACCACAGTCCGCTGCGGTGGCGGAGGTGGTGGTCGACCACCACCGCCCACCAATCCCATTCCGGTTCGGCGACCAGGCGTCCGCGAATCCATCGTTCGCGCTCGGCCGTCGACACCCGTTCCTCCGGTGGCACGAAATTGCGGAGGGCGGCGCGCACCGCGGATTCGGTGCGTCCCACCGTCCGCGCGGTGCGCGCCAGATCGGCCCCGGCCCGCAAGTCGTCGGCCAGTATCCGGTATTCCGATTCGCGCCAGGTGGTTCCATGCCTGCTCGGTGGCAGCAGATCGCCACGGTCGATGTCACTCATCCCGTGCCCCCGTTCTCGCACCGCCCGGCCACACTCGCGCCGGGCTCGTTTGTGTGACCCTTCGACGATACCGGTGAGGTATGACAGAAAACGCCTGTCTGCCAGCGGCTTTCCAGCAAACGGGAGTGTGGCGGCTACCCGGTGTGCACGAGCCCGCGTCGGCCGAAGGCGTAGTAGCCCGCGCACACCAGCGCGGCCCACACCGCACCGACGACCAGCGCGGTGCGGCCACCGTCGGTCCACAGCAGCAGCACGACGACCAGGCCGAGGAAACCCAGTGCGGCCCAGTTCGTCACGGGCGCGCCGGGCAGCCGGTAGTCGCTGGCGGGCAGCTCGCCGGCCTGTACTTTGGCGCGATACTTCAGGTGGCACACCAGGATCACGCCCCAGACGACGATGATGCCCACGGTGCTGACCGAGGTGATGTAGGTGAAGGCCTTGTCCGGCGAGATCACGTTCACCACGACACCGATCACCATCGCGCCCGCCGAGGCGCAGATGCCGGTGAACGGCACCGACTGCTTGCTCAGCGCCGCGAACCCGGCGGGCGCCTCGTCGCGCAGCGCCAGACTGCGCAGCATCCGCCCGGTGGAGTAGATGCCCGAGTTGCACGACGACAGCGCCGCGGTGAGCAGCACGAAGTTGATGATGCCCGCGGCGGCGGGGATGCCGATCTGCTCGAACACCTCGACGAACGGGCTGCGGCCTGCGTGGAAGCTGCGCCAGCTCGCCACCGACATGATGACCACGAGCGCGCCGACATAGAACAGGCCGATGCGGAACGGCAGGGTGTTGATCGCCTTGCGCAGGGTGGCCTTCGGATCGCGGGCCTCCCCCGCCGTCACGCCGACCAGCTCCACACCGACGTAGGCGAACACGACGATCTGCAGCACCAGCAGGGTCTGGCCGAAACCGTGCGGGAACACGCCGCCGTCGGCCCACAGGTTGGTCACCGTCGGATCGGCGGCGTGGCCGAAGCCGAATACGAGCACGCCGATGCCGATCATGATCATCGCCAGGATGGCGGTCACCTTGATGGCGGAGAACCAGAACTCGCCCTCACCGAAGATCCGCACCGAGATCAGGTTCGCGGCGAACAGCACCGCCAGCACCACCAGCGCGGTCACCCACTGCGGGATGTCGAACCAGTACTGCACGTACTTGCCCGCGACGGTGATCTCGGCCATGCAGGTGGAGACCCACACCGCCCAGTACGACCAGCCGGTCGCGAAACCGGCGAAGCGGCCGAGGAATTCGTGCGCGTACTCGGCGAAGCTGCCCGACACGGGCCGGTAGGTCAGCAGCTCACCGAGCGCGCGCATGATGACGAAGATGGCCAGGCCCGCGGCCAGGTAGGCCAGGATCAGCGACGGTCCCGCCTGCTCGATCGCGGCGCCTGCGCCGTAGAACAGGCCGGTGCCGATCGCGCCGCCGATGGCGATCATCTGGATGGTGCGCGGGCTCAGGCCGCGCGAGTACCCCTCCGATTCGGCTGTCGGGGCCGGCGCCGATACGGCTTCGGTGGATAGGCCGGTGCCGTCAGCTGACATGGATCGTGTCCTTCCGTCGCGTCGATCAGTGCTGCACGCTACCGTCCGGCAATCGTGGTCAGGGTCACCACCTCCGGCAGGCGGAAATACCCGCACCTCGGCGCTGGTTGGCCCTCACGGGGGTTGTTCACTGTCGAGGAGGCTCATGAGCGCGGTCACGCTGTCGGTTCTGGATCTGGCGCCGGTGCAAGCCGACGCGACCGCGGGCGACGCGCTGCACGCGACGACGCGGCTGGCCCAGCACGCCGAGGAGCTGGGCTTTCGCCGGTTCTGGGTCGCCGAGCACCACAATATGCCCGGCATCGCGAGCGCGGCGCCCGCGGTGGTGCTGGCGCATCTGGCGGCCTCGACCTCGCGGATCCGGGTCGGGTCGGGCGGGGTGATGCTGCCGAATCATCCGCCGCTGGTGGTCGCCGAGCAGTTCGGCACGCTGGAGTCGCTGCATCCGGGGCGGATCGATCTGGGCATCGGGCGTGCGCCCGGCACCGATCCGGTGACCGCGCGGGCGCTGCGGCGCAACGCCGAGGGCCTCAACGGTGATTCGTTCCCCCGCGAGCTGACCGCGCTGATCGGGTTCTTCCGTGGCGCCGATCCCGACGGCATCGTGGCCAGTCCAGGCCGTGACGCCGAACCGCAGGTGTGGCTGCTCGGCTCGAGCGGCTACAGCGCCCAGGTGGCCGCGGTGCTCGGGCTGCCGTTCGCGTTCGCCCACCACATCGCCCCGGACAACACCGCCGCCGCGCTCGCGCTCTACCGCGACAACTTCCGGCCGTCGGAGACGCTGAGCGCGCCGTACACGATCGTGGCCGCCTCGGCGATCTGCGCCGACACCGACGCCGAGGCCGACCGGCTCGCCGCGCCGCGCGACCTCGCCTTCGCACAGCTGCGGGCCGGTCGGCCGCAGGCGCTGGCGACGCCGGAACAGGCCGCCGCCTTCCCCGGCAGCGACGCCGAACGACGCTTCGCCGCGCAGCGCAAGGCCGGTCAGTTGCAGGGCTCGCCGGATACCGTGCGCGCGCAGGCCGCCGAGCTGCTCGCCGCCGCCGCGCCCGACGAGCTCATGCTCAACACGCTGGTCTACGACATCGACGCCCGCATCCGCTCGCTCGAGCTGACCCGCGCCGCGATCGACGGCTGAGCCCGCTCAGCGCAGCCGGAATCCCCTGGCCGCCAAGGACTCCCGCAACCGGTCGCGCCCGTTGAGCGAGGCCTTCGACGCCAGCCTGGCCAGGACCCGTTCGGTCCAGGAGAACGGCAGCCCCTGCTCGGAGTAGATCTCGCCGATCCGCTCCTCGTAGGCGGCGACGGGCTCGCGCTGACCAGGAAGATCGTAGGTTTCCTGGTGCAGCACGGCCGCCTGCGGCAGTCGCGGCTTCACCCGCGTGCCCTCCGCCGGGTCGGGATGTCCGACGACGAGGCCGAAGACCGCGAAGACGTGCTCGGGCAGGTGGAGTTCGGCGGCCACCCGTTCCGGGTTGTTGCGCAGCGCGCCGATATAGACGGTGCCGAGCCCGAGGGATTCGGCGGCGATCACCGCGTTCTGTGCCGCCAGGGCCGCGTCGACGAAACCGACATAGCTGGATTCGAGATAGTCGGCGCCGTCGAGCGGGGCGCCGTGATCGTCGGCGAGTTGCCGCAGCCGGGCGAAATCGGCCGTCCACACCAGCAGCACCGGCGCCTGCACGATGTGCTGCTGGCCGCCCGCCACCTCGGCCAGCCGGGCCTTGCGCGCCGGATCGCGGACCTCGATCACGCTCCACACCTGCAGATTCGACGAGGACGCCGCGGACTGCGCGGCCGACACCAGCAGCCGGATCGTCTCCGGCGAGACCGGATCGGGCAGGTAGCGGCGCACCGACTTGTGGTCGTGCAGCACCTGCAACACTGGATTCCACTGCGCGGGGACCTCCGTCGACGGGTCGGCGTAGCGCTGCTGGACGGGGTGGACGGGGCTGGGTGCGGTCTGCGTCATACCGTCATCGTCGGACACCGCCCGGTCCGCGTCTGCGGTAACCCTCAGCATGAACCGAACACCGACTGATCGATACAGTAGGGGTGGGAAGCCCGCCGACTGGCGGGACGAGGGAGCGCGCAATGGGCAAGGTGTTCGACCGGATCGACGACAAGTTGCGGACCTTCATCGCCGAACAGCCGATGTTCTTCGTCGGCACCGCGCCGTCGGAAGGCGGCCACGTCAACGTCTCTCCGAAGGGGTATCGCGACACCTTCGCCGTGATCGACGACCATACGGTCGCCTACCTCGACCTGTTCGGCAGCGGCTCGGAGACGATCGCGCACCTGCGCGACAACGGCCGGATCACCGTGATGTTCTGCTCGTTCACCCGGACCGCCCGCATCCTGCGCCTGTTCGGCACCGGCCGCGTCGTCCGTCCCGACTCGGCCGAATTCGCCACGCTGCGTGAGCATTTCGGCACCGGGCACACCGGCATCCGCGCGGTCGTCGCGGTCTCGGTTGACCGCGTCGCCGATTCGTGCGGCTGGTCGGTCCCCTACCTCGAGCTCGTCGAGGAACGCTCGATCCTCGACCAGGCGCACACGCGCCGCACCGACGCGGACTTCGCCCGCCGCATCGCGGGCGACAACTCCGTCAGCATCGACGGCCTGCCCGCCCTGGAACCCGATCATCCGCTGCCGTCCCAGGTCTCGCGCGAGCGCACGCCCGGCGCCGTGGACAGCTAAAGTGCGGCGGTGAACACCGGATCCGCCAGCTCGCTGCTCGACCGTCTCCTCGCCACCCAACCCGCGCCCGAATGGTGGCTGGTGCTCGTCACCGCCGCGGTGGCACTCGTGCTGGTCGGCTACCGGCCGCTGTGGCGGCTCACCCGGGCGGCGGTGACCGTGGTCCACGAGGGCGGGCACGCGCTGGTGGCCCTGCTCACCGGGCGCAGGCTGCACGCGATCACCCTGCACACCGACACCTCGGGGCTCACCGTGTCCAGCGGTAAGCCGACCGGTCTCGGCATGATCCTCACCGCGGCCGCCGGCTATCCGGCACCGGCGGCGCTGGGGCTCGGGTACGCGGCGCTGCTCGGAACCGGCCGGGTGACGCTGATGCTGTGGGCGACGCTGCTCATGCTGGCCGCGGTGCTGGTCAAGGTCCGCAATATCTACGGCCTGCTCACCGTCGCCGTGCTCGGCGCCCTGGTGTTCGGCGTGTCCTGGTTCGGCACCGATCTCCTGCAGGCGGGTTTCGCGTATCTGGCGGCGTGGTTCCTGCTGGCCGCCGCGGTCCGGCCGGTGATCGAACTGCAGCGCAGCCGCCGCAGGCAGCCGGGGCGCACCGATTCCGATGCCGATCAGCTGGCCCGGCTGACCCATCTGCCCGCGCTGCTGTGGGTGCTGTTGTTCACCGCGCTGTGCCTGGCGGCGTTGGTCGTCGGCGGCGGGCTGCTGCTGGCGCCGGTCGAGCAGCTGCATCCGCTGCTTCAGCGGTGAGTGGCCCGCCAGGCGTCGATCGCCTCGGTCACCAGCACGGTCGGCGGCGCGAGCGCGTTGAGGGTCACGCCCGCCTCGTCGGGTTCCAGCGGTTCCAGCGTCTGCAGCTGGGAGTCGAGCAGGATCGTCGGCATGAAGTGGCCGAGCCTGCCGGTCATCCGGCGCAGCAGCTCTGCCCTGGTGCCGGCCAGATGCACGAAGTACGCGTTCGGCGCGCCCTGGCGCAGCCGGTCACGGTAGGAGCGCCGCAGCGCCGAGCACGCGGCGACTCCGCCGGACTCCTGGTGCTCACCGAGCCAGGTGGCGACCGTGTCGAGCCACGGCCACCGGTCCTCGTCGGTGAGCGGGATGCCTGCCGCCATCTTCTCGATGTTCTCGATCGGATGGAAGTCGTCGCCTTCGGCATAGGGCACGTCGAGCCGCGCGGCCGTCAGCGCGCCGACGGTCGTCTTGCCGCACCCGGAGACGCCCATCACCACGATGACGGGTTGCACCACATCGACCTCCTCGTCCGAACCACGGGTCTCCAGGCTCACATACCGCGCGGGCGGTGAGTCCCGGAAACGCCGAATCGGGCCTGGATCCGATGCCGGTCAGGGAATCGGGCGGTCGGTGGGCAGGTTGACGAAGCTCGGATCGGCCGGGTCGAGACGAAGGTGCTGGGGTTCGAGTCCGGTCGCGTTCAGCATCGGCCGGAACGGCAGCGCCTTGGGTGCGTTGCCCGCGTAGACATCGATGCGCAGCCGGTGTCCCGGCGCCAGCACCGCCTGGGTCGGGATGATGGCGACATCGATCGCGGTCGGCGTGCCGGGCACCACGGGCAGCAGGTGGTCGAGGGTGAGCGGGTTGAACGGGGCAGTGAGGTCGCCGTTGACCGAGCGCGCGCTGCGCCGTTCGTCGATAGCCCGCATGGACGTCGTCAGCTGACCGGTGGTCAGCACAGTCGAGGTGCCGTCGGGCGCGACATCGTTGACGGTGACGTTCCAGAAACCGTCGGTGGAATCGTGCACGGTGTTGAGCCGCACATTGATCGGGCCCGAGATCACCGTCTGCTCGGTCAGCGGTGCACTCGTGAAGGTGAGCGCGTTGCGCTCGGCGATCCGGGAATCCTTCGCGCAGGTGTCCAGCGCCGCCGCCATCCCGGCCGACCCCTGCGCCGCGTCCCGCGAACACATGTTGCTCAGACCTGGTGCCACGGTGAGATTTTCGGAGCCTGCGGGCCCGGCGGCGCTGAGCGAGCCGTCGTGCAGGCTGTCCTCGGTGCTGCCACTGGGCGCGGCGGACAGGTAGACGCGACGATGCGTGACGCCGGGCATCGGGAACTCCGGCAGCGTGATCCAGCTGCCGCCCTGCTGCTTCACGGTGACCGGGCCGAAGTCGTCGACGCCACTGTCGATGTCCTTGAGCCACTTGTCGAACCACGCGCGCTGCAGCACGTCCAGCCGCGGCGGCGCGCCCGGAACACCGGTTCCCGCACCGGGATTGGCGTGATAGGTGTCGCCGACGACGAGTTGCTTGTGCCCCGCGGGCAGGGGGATCTGCTCGTAGAGTTTGGTCGCGCTGTTGGCGAAGATGTCGTGCCAGCCGCCGTAGACGAAGGTCGGCACTGTCACCTTTTCCGGATGCCCCATGATCGCCTCGCGGAAGGCCGAGGTGTCGTCGAGCGCGCCGTCGAGCGCGGGCGGCATGTTCGACAGCGACGGGGTGAGCAGTGCCTGGGCGAGCAGGTCGAAGTTGGTCGTCGGGTCGGCGAGCCGGTCGCGGAACCAGGTCCAGTCGAACGTGCCGTCGGCCATCGAGGCGACATCGGGGACGAACTTGAGCTGGTTCACCGAGTTCAGCCACATCGGCAGGAAGGTGGTGCCGACACCGCCGCCTGGCGCGACCACATCCCGCATCAGGTCGCTCCCCGGCTCCACCGGGAAGATCGCCTGCAGTGCGGCGGGCGCGTCCTCCGCGGCGCGCAACTGGTTGATGCCGGAGTAGGAGCCGCCGCTCATGCCGATGCGCCCGTTCGACCACGGCTGCTGCGCCGCCCACTCGATCACCTCGCGGGTGTCGAGCTGCTCGCGGGCGCCGAGGGTGTTCCATTTGCCCTGGGACAGACCGGTTCCGCGCACATCGGCGACGACGACGGTGTACCCACCGCCGATGAGTTTGCGGTCGACGCCGAGCATCGTCTGGATCATGCCGCCGTCGAGCGCCTGCATCAGATCGCCGAAACCGCTGATCGGGGTGGCCGACAGGTTCAGCCTGCGCACGATGTCGACGGCGGTGGCCTGCAGGCCGGGGATCGCCGCGGCCTGTTCGATCAGGCCGGTCATGAGTTTCGAGTACGGCGTGAGACTGACGATCGTCGGCAGCGGCTTCTGCTCGATCACCCCCGCCGCGTCGGCGGGCCGGTAGACGTCGGCCTTCAGGACGACTCCGTCGCTCATGGTGATCTCGACGCCGCGCTCCACCCGGACCTCCGGGTAGGCGCCCGGCCCGTCGTGTAGTGCCGTCCAGCGCGCGGCGGGCGCGTCGGCGGGTTGTCCCGCCGCCGGTCCGCCACCACATCCGAGCACGACTATCAGCGCGAGGATCGTCACCAGCATCCGGACGAGCCCGCGTTCGGAACCTCTTACCGCCATAGTGTCGCTCCCGACCGGTTCGTTTCCCGTTGACCTAGCCACCGCACGATCGGCGCGGAAACTGTAACAGCGGAAACGACCCGAATTGCCGAGCCTCGGCCAGCTCGGACTGTCGCAGTGAACACGCATTGTTCCAGTTCAGCGGGCTGCCGGGTTGCGTGTGGACGCTCGCGGGTGTCGGTGGCTGGTGGTTGACTGGGCACATGCCGGCGCGGTTCCGGCCGGCTTCCATCCATCGCCGAGGAGGACGTTCGACAATGCCGACACGTGACGAAGCTTGGCCGCAGGGCACGCCCTGCTGGATCGACTGTCAGGTCGACGATCCCACCGCCGCCCGTGACTTCTACAGTGCCCTGTTCGGCTGGGACATCCAGGACGGACCCGCCGACGCGGGCGGCTACCTGATGGCCATGCTCGACGGCAAGCCCGCCGCGGGCATCGGCCCGAAACCCGAGGGCATGCCGATGCCCTCGGCGTGGACCACCTACTTCGCGGCCGAGCGCGCCGACGAGATCGCCGAAAAGGTCGCCAAGGCAGGCGGACAGGTGTTCATGCCGCCCTTCGACGTCCTCGATGTGGGCCGCATGTTCATCGGCTCCGATCCCACCGGCGGCGTGTTCGGTGTCTGGGAAGCCAAGGCGCACAACGGCGCCGAGATCTACAACCAGCACGGCGCCTACTGCTGGAACGAGCTGCACACCTCCGGCTACGACCAGGCGCACGACTTCTACAACACCGTATTCGGCTGGCACTACACCGAGATCGGTGACGGCGAGAACTTCACCTACTCCACGTTCGCGCTCCCCGGCCAGACCGACGGCGTCGGCGGCATGATGGACGCGTCCGCGCTCGGCACCCCGACCTACTGGCTCACCTGGATCCAGGTCGACGATGCCGACGGCACCCTGGCCAAGGCCACCGACCTGGGCGCCTCGGTGATCATGGGCCCCGACGACAGCCCCTTCGGCCGGATGGGCATTCTGCAGGCGCCGCAGGGCGAGGTCTTCGGTGTCATCGATCCGGCGAAGGCCGTGGGCGAGGTGCCCACCGGGGCCTGACGACGAACTCAGGGCCGGGGCACCCGCCGGGTGGCGGTGTCCCGGTCACCACGTGTCCCGCGGCGCAGGCCGACGGGCGCCGAGCGGCCTGCCGTCGGTGACCAGGTGCGGTGGCCAGGCGCGTGCCTTCGGCATCGACCCGGTGATGCCGCGTGGCAAAGGCATGGTCTCGTCGAACAGCGACACCGCGCGCCACGGCTGCGCGTCGATTGCCGGCTGGGTGCGCCTGCGGCGGCTCTCGTCGGTGACGAGCACGGCCGCGACCGCCGCCGCGGCGAACGCGATGCGCTGGGTGTTCGCCGGATGGTCGGCCAGGCTCACCGCCAGAAAGCCGCACAGTCCGGCGGCCGACGCGGGCGCCGTCATGGATCCGGCCGCGCTCGCCGTCACGGCGATCCAGGTCCCGATGACGGTGACCGCGAGCATCGCCAGCAGCCCGCCCGCCCCGGCCTCCACGGCGTAGTTCAGCCACAGATTGTGGGCGTGCTGGAATTCTTCGGGGCTGTCGACCGCCTCGTCGAGCCAGGCGCCCGCGCGGGCAGGCCCGACGCCCTGCGGCCGGTCGGCGGCCACCCGGATCGCGGCCAGCCACACGTCGGCCCGGACACCGACCGACCCACGGGTCACGACCGCGAACAGCAGCAGCCCGACGACCAGCGCGGCGCCGAGCGGAATAATCCACGGCACCCATCGTTCGGTGGTCGCGTGCCTGCCGGGCCGCAGCCGTCGCAGGAAGACGTACACGGCCAGGCCCGCCAGTGCCGCGATCACCCCGCCGCGCGATCCGGTGAGCAGCACCGCCAGGTAGCCGAGGACGACCAGCCCGCCCGCGACCAGCCGCGAACGCATGTCGGCCAGCGACGCGGCGCCCGCGGCGGCCACCGGCAACAGCAGCACCAGGTAGGCGGCGAGCAGATTCGGGTTGGCGAAGGTGCCGATCGCGCGAATCATCGTGTCGGCGCCGCAGATATCGTTCGAGCCGTCGATCGCTCCCCGGCAGAATCCGGTCGGGGTTTCCTGCACGACCTGTTGGAGCGCGACGATACTCGCGATGGTGGTGCAGGCCAGCGCGAGCAACGCGATCGCGGGCCAGGAATCGGGCACCACCCGCCGCACCCCGACCGCCAGGTAGTAGACCGCTACCAGGGTCAGCAGGCCGCGCCACGACGACCACGGCTGTCCCGCAAGATAATTGGCGACGGCAGAGGAAGCGACGAGAACCGCGATCGGGACGTCGAAAGCCGTCTGCCACCGGGATTCGCCGGTCAGTACCACCGCCAGCAGCCCGACCACGGTGACCAGTCTGGTCGGCGTCACGATCCAGGTGATCGGCTCGTCGGGCAGGATGTCGGCGACACATTCGAGGGCGACCGCGGCCAGACAGAGCAGGGCCGTGGCTCGGGCCGCGACCACGTGCACTGCCGCGCGCGGCGGGGGCTCCGCTTCGCCGACCCCGGCGCCGGGATAACTCACCCGTCAGGTGTCCCGCACAGGAATTGCCGGAGTACCACGGGCGGGCGTTGCTCCGGTGACGGTTGGTGCCGTCTCAGCTGAACCGACGTTTCCCTTGCGAATGGTCTCCCATCGGCGAACCATTAGCTGTGCGGTGGCTGCCGTCGCGGGCCGAGCGCGCTGACGCGCCCCTGGTGGACCGCGACATGTCGGCCCCTCCAGACGACCAGGAGAACGTCATGTCCGCCATGATCCGCAAGAATTTCGATTCCCCAGAGGAGACCCGGCCCTTCGAGCAGGACAAAGGCAGGCTCGATCTGGTCAATGTCGACAGTGGCCCGGTGGGCCGAGCGGTGTTCGAACCCGGCTGGCGCTGGTCCGAGCACGTCAAGCCGATCGCCCAGACCGACAGCTGCCAGGCGCCGCACATGGGCTACGTCCTGTCCGGGAAACTGATGGTGGTCATGGACGACGGCGAACAGCAGGAATTCGGCACCGGCGATTTCATGGTGGTGCCGCCCGGCCACGACGCCTGGGTGGTTGGCGACGAAGCCTGCGTGATGCTCGACTGGCAGGGTGTCGCCGACTACGCCAAGCGATAGCGCTTACGGCGTCACGATCGCGAAGTTCGGGTCCGGCTTGTCGATCAGGCCGGGCAGTTTGGCGAGCACGGTGGCGTCACCGTCGATCTTGATCTCACCACTCAGGACGGCCTTCTTCA
Source organism: Nocardia sp. NPDC055029 (assembly GCF_053608525.1). Taxonomy (NCBI): domain Bacteria; kingdom Bacillati; phylum Actinomycetota; class Actinomycetes; order Mycobacteriales; family Nocardiaceae; genus Nocardia; species Nocardia sp. NPDC055029. The sequence continues at coordinate 110,119 of NZ_JBSGVQ010000015.1, read as the reverse complement.
GGTCTCCCCCACCGACCATGCCTCGGATCAGTGTCGGCCGGGTGAGAGTGACGGTCGCGTCCGCGGCGGGGAGCTGGTCGCCGGGGAACCGGTCGTAGTGCACCAGCACACCGTTGCGCAGCTCGACGCGGTGAATCCGATCACCCTCGTCGCTGATCCGCCAGTCGGTGGTCATCCGGACCTCCCAGGCCTTCGGTCCGTCGATGCGCAGCGACATCGCGTCGAACACCTGCTCCACGCTCAAGGCCGCGGCCAGCGAGGCGGAGTTCGCGGCGGTCGGGGTGCCGAAGGAACCGTGCCGCAGCTCGTGGGCGCCGCTGAGGTAGAAGTTGCGCCAGGTGGCATTCTCCGAACCATAGGCCAGCTGTTCGAAAGCACTGGCCTGCAAGGCTTTCGCGGTGTCGTTGGCGGGGTCGGCGAAGATGACGTAGTTGACCAGTTGCACCACCCAGCGGAAGTCGGCGGCGTCGTAGGCGCGCTGCGCGTGCTGGAGCACCGCGGCGGCGCCACCCATCGCCTCGACGTGGCGGCGGGCGTTGTCCACCGGCGGATGCTCCCACAGATGTGCCGGATTACCGTCGAACCAGCCCATGTACCGCTGATAGACCGCCTTCACATTGTGGCTGACCGAACCGTAGTAGCCGTGGGTGGACCATGACGTCGTGAGCGCGGGCGGCATTGTGATCATCTCGGCGATCTCCGCGCCGACGAAGCCCTGGTTCAGCAGCCGCAGCGTCTGATCGTTGAGATAGGCGTACATGTCGCGCTGGAGCGAGAGGAATTCGACGATCCGGTCGGTGCCCCAGATCGGCCAGTGATGGGAGGAGAACACCAGATCCGCCCGGCGGCCGTAGTGATTGATCGAGTCGGTGAGGTACTTCGCCCACACGTGCGGATCGCGAACCAGCGCACCGCGCAGGGTCACGATGTTGTGCATGGTGTGCGTCGCGTTCTCGGCCATGCAGAGGATGCGGCGGTCGGGGAAGTAGAAGTTCATCTCCGACGGCGCTTCGGTGCCCGGGGTCAGCTGGAAGACCATCCGCACACCGTCGACGATCTCCTCCTGATCGGTGCGGGTGACGTCGAGGGTGGGCGGAACAAGACTGATCGTTCCGGTCGACGTGGTCTGTCCGAGACCGGCGCCCACCTGCCCCTTCGGGCCGCGGGGCAGCGCGGCGCCGTACATGTAGGCGGCGCGGCGCGCCATCGCGGTGCCGGTATAGACGTTCTCGGCGACGGCGTGCTCGAGGAACCCCGACGGCGCGATCACCGGGCACCGGCCTGCGGCGACGTCTTGCGGGGTGATGACCCCGTAGCTGCCGCCGAAGTGATCGACGTGGGAGTGTGAGTAGATCAGGCCGGTGACCGGCCGATCGCCGCGATGCTCGCGGTAGAGGGCGAGGCCAGCGGCCGCGGTCTCGGCGGAGACGAGCGGGTCGATGACGATCACGCCGGTGTCGCCTTCGATCAGTGTCATGTTCGATATGTCGAGGCCACGGATCTGGTAGAAACCCGGCGCGATCTCGTAGAGGCCCTGCTTCACGGTGAGCTGGGCCTGGCGCCACAGGCTCGGATTCACCGACTGCGGACAGGATCCGGCGAGAAAGTCGTAGGAGTCGGTGTCCCACACCACTTTTCCCGATAGGTCGGTGACCGTGCCCGGTTCGAGGGAAGCGATCCAGCCGCGGTCGGCGTCGGCGAAGTCCGCGGTGTCGCCGAAAGGCAAGGTGTCGGCCAGGGCACGGTTGGCGTCCGCGATCGCCTTGGTTGGATCGGTCTGTGTCTTCGACGGCGTGATCCCGGCCGCTTCGTCACCGCAGCTGCTGACGGTCATGCCGACAGCCAGTGCCGCGGCCGCCCCGGCTCCGACGCCGAGCACGCCGCGCCGCGACACCGAGAATCGGTCCGCGTTCGTTCCGTCCACCACTACAACCTCACTCAGGCGATGACTTCCCCGCCGCGTGGGCGGTGCGACCGGGCGTCGCTATTGCAGCATAACTGCAATAGCTGAGTTACGGCTGAGCAATCGGCACAGCGGCCAGCTGGATCTCCAGGAGCAGCCGATCGGCCGGATCGGTCAGATCGATGCCGAGCACCGCCTCCACCCGGCGCAACCGATATCGCAGCGTATTCGGATGCACACGCAGGGCGGATGCCGCCGCGCTCACCTCGCCGTGCGCCCGCAGGTACGCCTGCGCCGAAACGCGCAGCTCGGCGGAATGGACACGGTCGTAGTCGTCGAGTGCGGCCAGGCGCGGATCGTGCAGGTGCGGTCGGTCGCGGATGAGTTCGAGGATCTCGGCCAGCAGGACCGCGGTCCGCGCTTCGGCCAGCGTGCTCACCCTGCTCCCCGCCGATGCGGCGGCCGGGCTGTCCAGGACGCGGTCGACCTCGGCGCGGGCGCCGGCGACCGCGGTCAGCCCGGCCACGGGTGCGGCGATCGCGGCCCGCACCACCAGACCTCGCGCCTGCTCCAGTTGCGCGACGAGACGACGTACCCAGGAGCCGACGCTGCGTTCGGAGTGGTACGACGGCAGCAGGATATAGACCCGGTCGCCGATCGCCTCGGTCACCGAATCGTCCCGGAAGGCGCTGGCGTGCAATCGGATCAGGCCGCTCGATGCCGCCAGCTCGGCGACGGACCCGATCGCCGCGATGCCGATCACCGCGGCCGGACCGGTGGTGGGCAGGTTCAGCGCGGCCGCCACCGACGGCACGTCGACCCCGTCGCCGTGCGCGCCGAACAGCCTGCGCACCAGCAGTGCCTCGGTCGACGGCGCGTCCAGGCCGCGGGCGATGATCCGCGCGGCGACCGCCGAGGCGCCGCGCAGCACCTGCGCCGCGTCGGGTCGCAGCGGCTGATCGCCCTGCTGCAGCCAGATGGTGCCGAGCATGCGCGCGGGTGTGCCGCGCCGGATGCCGACCACGAGGCGGCGGCGGATATCGAGTTCGGGATGTTCGGGCACGTCGACGACCTCGTCGCCGGCCCGCACCCGGTCGAATACGCCCCACTCGCGCAGGATCCGCAGATAGTCGCCAGGGCCCTGCCTGCCGAGGATGGACCGGATGCGCAGCTGGTCGGCGGAGCCGTCGGAGGCGGAGTAGGCGAGGACATGCGACTGCGGGTCCTCGATGGACACCATTCCGCCGGTCTCCCTGGCGACCACCTGCGCCAAGCCGAACAGGTCGGTGTCGGGGGCAAGCAGGTCGTGTTCGTCGGCGGCGGCACGCTGGCCGGGCGAGCGGGCCAGCATCCGGCGCACCAGCGGGAACACCTGATCCCAGCGGGCCTGCCGATGCAGGTGCACCAGCGCGATGCCGGCGGCGGCGGCCACGGCGCGCACCGCGGGCGAGTCGTTGGCGCTCTTGGTCATCAGCACGCGGGGCCGCCGGCCGGGATCGCGGGAGGCAACCTCGCGCAGCCACCGCTCGGTGGCGCCGGCGTCGACTCCGACGAGCAGATACACCTCCGGCAGCGGGCCCTCGGTCTCGAGGTGCTCGGGCAGATCGGCGGGCTCGGCGAGAGCGACCGAGCGGACCGGCACCGACTCTCCCGCCGGTGCGTCGACGAGAGTGGCGACGGTGTGGTCGAGCGCGGCGAGCAGTTCGCCGAGCGTGGTGGCCCCGTCCGGCATCGCGCACCTCCGATTCTTTGGCTGATCGGACAGAGACCGGGATGGTTCTTCATCCGATCAGACGATTATGACCGCTGCGCGTCGGTGTTGACTACGTCACATCCCGCACCACACCACGACGCAGGAGCCGCCTTCATGGACGCCATCGCGACCACTCCGCCGCCGGTCAACGAACCGGTCGGCACCTTCGCCCCGGGAACTCCGGAGCGCGCACGCCTGCAGACCGCGCTCACCGACCTGTCCGCGACACCCACCGAGATCCACCACGTGATCGGCGGCCGCCACCTGCGTGGCGACGGTCCGCGCTTCGACGTGGTCCAGCCGCACCGGCACGCCGCCGTGCTCGGCACCCTGCACAATGCGCGCGCCGCCGAAGCCACCGCCGCGGTCGAGGCCGCCACGGCCGCCGCCCCGGCCTGGCGGGCGATGTCGTTCGACGATCGGGCCGCGATCTTCCTGCGGGCCGCCGACCTGCTCGCCGGTCCGTGGCGGGAGAAGCTGTCGGCCGCGACGATGCTCGGTCAGTCCAAGTCCGCGTATCAGGCCGAGATCGACGCGCCCTGCGAGCTCGTCGATTTCTGGCGGTTCAATGTCTCCTTCGCACGCCAGATTCTTGCCGAGCAGCCGATTTCGGCGCCCGGCGTGTGGAACCGGATGCAGTACCGATCGCTGGAGGGGTTCGTCTACGCGGTCACGCCGTTCAACTTCACCGCCATCGCGGGCAATCTGCCCACCGCGCCCGCGCTGATGGGCAACACGGTGGTGTGGAAGCCGGCCAGAACCCAGGCCGTGGCCGCCTACCTGACCATGCGACTGCTCGAGGCCGCCGGTCTGCCGCCAGGGGTGATCAACCTGGTGCACGGACCGGGACCGGAGATCTCGGATGCCGTGCTCGCCGATCCACGGCTGGCCGGGGTCCACTTCACCGGATCGACCGCGACCTTCCAGCACCTGTGGCGCGAGGTGGCGCAGCGGCTCGACCGGTATCGCACCTATCCGCGGCTGGTCGGCGAGACCGGCGGCAAGGACTTCGTGCTCGCGCATCCTTCGGCGGATCCGGCGGTGCTCACCACCGCGCTGCTGCGCGGCGCGTTCGACTATCAGGGGCAGAAGTGCTCGGCCGCCTCGCGCGCGTTCGTCCCGCGCTCGGTGTGGGCGGCGATGTCGGAGGACCTGATCGAGCAGACTGCGGCGCTGCGCTACGGCGATGTCACCGATTTCGCGAATTTCGGTGGGGCACTGATCGATCGGCGCGCGTTCGACCGCAATTTCGCGGCACTGGAGCGGGCCAAGGCGACACCGGGACTGACCGTGGTCGCGGGCGGCCATGCCGACGACAGCGTCGGCTGGTTCGTCGAGCCGACCGTCGTCGTCGGTGACGATCCCGCCGACGAGATCTTCCACACCGAGTACTTCGGCCCGATCCTGGCGGTGCACGTCTACGACGACAGCACCCCGGCCGGTTTCACCGATGCCATGGAGCTGGTCGACCGCGGCAGCGCCTACGGCCTGACCGGCTCGATCATCGCCGAGGACCGCGCCGCGATCACCGTGGCGACCGAGCGGCTCACCTTCGCCGCGGGCAACTTCTACATCAACGACAAACCGTCCGGCGCGGTCGTCGGCCAGCAGCCCTTCGGCGGCGGACGCGCGTCGGGCACCAACGACAAGGCCGGCTCCGCGCAGAATCTGTTGCGCTGGACCTCGGCTCGCACCATCAAGGAGACCTTCACCCCGCCGACCGACCACCGCTATCCGCACCAGGCGCCCGAGAGCGAGGCCCGCTGATGTCGGCGCTGTTGCGCTCGACCATGCTCGCCGCCGCGCGCTCGCCGCGGCTGGAACGGACCATCACCCGGCTGCCGGTCAGCCGGGATGTGGTGGCCCGCTTCGTCGCGGGCACCACCGAGGACGACGCGGTGCGGGCGACCGAAACCCTGCTGCGCTCCGGCCGTTTCGTCAGCATCGACTATCTCGGCGAGGACACCACCGACCTGGCCGGCGCGCAAGCCACCGTCGAGCATTATCGCGCGCTCATCGCCGCGCTCGGCCGACTCCCCCAGGCCGATGTCGCGACGGGAGCTGTTCGGCCACTGGAGGTTTCGGTCAAGCTCTCGGCGCTGGGCCAGGCACTGCCGCGCGACGGGCACGCGATCGCCCGCGAGCACGCGCACCAGATCTGCACCGCCGCCGAGGCCGCGGGCATCTGGGTCACCGTCGACGCCGAGAACCACACCACCACCGACTCGACCCTGGCCATCGTGCGCGATCTGCGCGCCGACTTTCCCTGGCTGGGCGCGGTGCTGCAGGCCTATCTGCGCCGCACCGAGGACGACTGCCGGGCGCTGGCGGGCCCTGGGTCGCGAATCCGGTTGTGCAAGGGCGCCTACGACGAACCCGAGTCGGTGGCCTTCCGTGACCGGGCCGAGGTCGACGCGTCGTATCTGCGCTGCCTGGCGATCCTGACCGCGGGCTCGGGCTATCCGATGATCGCCTCGCACGACCCGGCGGTGATCGCGGCGGCCGGGGTCGCGGTGCAGTCGGCGCAGCGCAAAACCGAGGAATACGAGTACCAGATGCTCTACGGCATCCGCGCCGACGAACAGCAGCGACTCGCCGACGCGGGCAACCATGTTCGCGTGTACGTCCCCTACGGTGACCAGTGGTACGGGTATTTCATGCGCAGACTGGCCGAACGGCCTGCCAATCTCGGGTTCTTCCTGCGCGCGCTCGCCAGCGGGCGCGGGTAACGACCGGCTATCCATTCAGGCTCTACGGCTGAACAATATTCACTCTCGGCGCCCACGGTCGCGGCGTGGCGGTGTACTCGGGTCCGTGCATCGCGATGTGGCGATGTGCGCCGACGGAAGGAACGCGAATGTCTTTCGCAGAGTTGCGCGCCCAGATGCTGCGTCGCAAACCCCTCGTCGAGGTCGAGGACGAGATTCCGAGCGACGAGCGGCTCGCCAAATCGCTCGGCCTGTGGCAGCTCACCGCCATCGGCGTCGGCGGCATCATCGGTGCGGGCATCTTCACCCTGGCCGGGTCGGTCGCCCATTCGGTGACCGGGCCCGCCGTGCTGATCTCGTTCCTGATCGCCGGTGTGGCCAGCGCGGCGGCGGCGCTGTGTTACGCCGAGTTCGCCGGCATGGTGCCCAAGGCGGGCTCGGCCTACACCTACGGCTACGTCTCGCTCGGTGAGCTGGCGGGCTGGTTCATCGGCTGGGATCTGCTGCTTGAATACATCGCGGTCGCGGCGGTGGTCGCCATCGGCGTGTCCGGATACTTCGGGTTCCTGCTCGACCAGATCGGGCTGACCCTGCCGGAATGGATGCTCGGCGCGCCGGACACCGGCGACGGGCGGGTCGTCGATCTGTTCGCGGTGCTGTTCTGCCTCGGCACCGCGTGGGTGCTCTCGCGCGGGATCGACAGTGTCGGCCGGTTCGAGACGGTCGCGGTCGGGATCAAGGTCGCCCTGGTGGTGCTCATCGTGGTGCTCGGGGTGTTCCACATCGACAGCGCCAACTACGACCCGTACTTCCCGTTCGGCGTCGGCGCGGTGTGGACGGGCGCGGCGACGGTGTTCTTCGCGGTGTTCGGCTACGACGCGATGAGTACCGCGGCCGAGGAATCGATCGACGGGCGCAAGCACCTGCCCAAGGCGATCATCTACTCGCTGGCCATCGCGATGGTGCTCTACGTGCTGGCCACGCTGGTGCTCACCGGCATGCAGAAATACACCGAGATCAGCCCGACCAGCGGCTTCTCCACCGCGTTCGAGTCGGTCGGGATGCCGGGCGTCGCCAATATCATCGCCATCGGCGCCATCGTCGGCATCGTCACCGTGGTGCTCACCTTCATGCTCGGCGTCACCAGGGTGTGGTTCGCGATGAGCCGCGACGGGCTGCTGCCGCAGTGGTTCGCCAAGACCCACCCCACCCGCAAGGTGCCGACCAGGGTGACCTGGATCGTCGGTGTCGGCGCGGCGATCCTGGCCGGCGTACTGCCGATCAACACCGTCGCCGAACTCACCAATATCGGCATCCTGATGGCCTTCATCGTGGTGTGCGTGGCGGTGATCGTGTTGCGGCGCACCAGGCCCGACGCGCCGCGCTCGTTCCGGCTGCCGTTCATGCCGGTCATCCCGCTGATCGGCATCGGGTTCTCGGCCTACCTGATCTACTCGCTGCCGTGGGAGACGTGGTTGCGGTTCCTGGCCTGGCTGGTGGTGGGTCTGGTCGTCTACTTCGGCTACTCACGCACGCATTCGGTGATGAACCGCACGGCGGCGCAGCCGAGCGAGTAGGCAGGCGACGGGCGGTCTGTGCTGTGATGGGCCGATGAGGTCTGGGCACGAGGTCGAAGCGGCGGACGAGCCAGGGGCGCGTCCGCCGCGGCGGCGCCGCGATCCGGCGAAGACGCGCGAAGCCATCATCGTCGGACTGCTCGCCGCGATCACCGAGGGCGATTTCGCGCCGACGACCCGCGAGATCGCCGCTCGGGCAGGTACTTCCGAGCGCAGCATCTTCGTCCACTTCGCCGACCGCGATGCCCTGCTCGCCGCCGCGACCGAGTACCAGTCCGCCACGGTGGAGGCGTGCCTGGTGAGCCCCGATCCCGGCCTGGCGCTCGCCGAACGGATCGCGATCGCGGTGCGGCAGAGCGGTGCGATCTTCGAACTCCAGCGCACCCCGCGCCTGCCCGGTCTGCAGGAGTCGAGGTCGGTCGCCGCGATCGACGCGCGCATGCGCCGCACCGACGAACGCATCCGCGCCGTCCTCGCCGCGCTGTTCGCCCCCGAACTCACCCGGCCCGACGGCACCCTCGACGACGAGTTGCTCGACCTGATCGACGGCACACTCGCCTGGCCGATGCGCCACCATCTGCAGGACCGGCGCGGGCTGTCCGGCGACCAGGCCTCCGCGGCGATCGAGCGGGCGTTGCGGCTGCTACTCGCTCAGCGCTGACTCCGGTCGCACCAGCACCCGCTTGAGGATCTTGCCGGTCTCCCCGCGCGGCAGCGCGTTGAGGAACGTCACGTCGCGCGGGACCGAGAAGCGGCTGAGCCGGTTGCGGATGTAGGTGCGCACCATGTCCGAATCCAGGCCCGCCCCTTCGCGTTTCACCACGAACGCGGCGAGCCGCTGACCGAATTCCCGGTCGGGGACGCCGACGACGGCGACCTCGGTGATCTGCGGCAGGTTCGCCAGGGCTTCCTCGACGGGTCGAGGGAAGACGTTCTCGCCGCCGGAGATGATCATCTCGTCGTCGCGGCCCGCCACGAACAGCCGGCCGGCGGCGTCGAGATAGCCGAGGTCGCCGGTGTCGAGCATGCCGTCGGCCTCCTCCGGCGGGGCCGCGTTGACGTAGCCGTCGAAGAGCATGTGATTGGCGACGAAGATGTGGCCGGTCGCGCCGACCGGCACCGGACGCAGGTCGGGGCCGAGCACCGCGACGCGGGTGCCCAGCGGCGGGCGGCCCGCGGTGGTCGGCGAGACCCGCAGGTCGGCGGGGGTGGCGACGCTGGCCCAGGAGACCTCGGTCGAGCCGTACACGTTGTAGAGCACGTCACCGAAGGTGTCGAGGAAGCGCAGCACGGTGGCTCCGGCCAGTGGGGCGCCGCAGCTGACGACGTGCCGCAGGCTCGACAGGTCGAAGCTCGCGCGCACGTCACCCGGCACGTCGAGCAGGCGTTCGACCATGGTCGGGACCACGATCAAGGTGGTGATCCGGTGCTGGGCGATCGCCCGCAGGCAGTCGAGGGCGTCGAAGCCGTCGGTGAGCACCACGGTGGCACGCAGCGCGGTGCTCAGCTGCAATCCGGCCAGGCCCCAGGTGTGGAACAGCGGCGCCGGGATCAGCATGACCTCTTCGACCCGCAGCGGAATCCGCGAGAGCAGCGCGGCGATCGTGCCGAAACCCTTGGCGTGCGGACGGCGGGCACCCTTGGGCGAACCGCTGGTCCCCGAGGTGAGCACGATCAGCCTGCCGGGATGCGCGGGCACCGGAAAGTCGTTGCTTCCCCACGCGATCAGGCCGTCGACCGTCGTGCGATCCGGGTCCGGCGGCAGGTCGTCGGTGGTGTATCGCGGAACGTCGCTGTGCAGGTAGCGGATCAGCGTTTCCAGCGGCCCGTCGACGAAGACCGCGCTGAGCCGGTGCCGCTGCACGATCTCCTCGATCCGCCGCCCGGACAGTCCGGCATTGAGCAGCGCCACGTCGACGCCGAGTTTGCCCGCGGCGACCATGGTCTCGACCATGCCCGCGTGATTGCGCGACAGCAGGCCGATGGCGTCACCCGCGCGCAGACCCAGCGCGTGCATCGCCCCCGCCAGCGCGGTGGACCTGGTGTCGACCTCGGCGAACGTGCGGGTGCCCCGCCGGTCGATCAGCGCGAGCCGATCCGGCGCGTGCGCCGCGCCCGCGGCATACCCGCCCGCCAGATTGAAGCCCCACTTCGACAGGGAGCGAAGCTGTTTCACCATCGAGATGGGTTCGGGCCGCATCAGCCCGGTGGCCGCGATGCTGCGTGCCACCCCGGCATTGCGCCGGATCATCGAGCGTTCGGCGTTGACCACCACCGAGGATCTGGTGCCCGCGATGACGTCGGCGGTGCGGCGCAGACCCGCCTTCACCCAGTCGGTGACCGTGGAGTTGCCGCGTTCACCGAGCAGCGGGTGCACTCTGGCCGCGGCGAACAGGGTGATGTCGAGCCGCGTGCGCCGCTCGTCGCCGCGCAACCGGACCGAGGCGAAGCTGCCCAGGGCCGGGCTGCGCAATTCGAAACTCTCGTACCAGCGCCCGATCACGAGAACGAACTCGTGCGTCTCGATCCCCGCGGCGGCCGACCCGACGCGCACCTGCCACACCACCGACCCGTCGGGTCGCTCGACCCGTTCGCAACTGCCGATGCCGGTGAACATCCGCGGATAGCTCTGCGGATCCAGCAGCACATCCCACAGTGATTGACGCGCGATCGTGAAATCCGCGGTGACATCGATGACGTCGTTGACCAAACTCCGTGCTCTTCCCGTCGGCCTGTTCGACCAGCTCGGTCGGCGGGCAAATATGGGCGCCGCGGCCGATACCGTGGCGCGGGTCGTCACGCTACCCGTCCGTGCCGCTCCTCGATCAAGAATCAGACAAAACCGGTGGTATGGGACCGCTTCGGCCGGACTTTGGTTTGCGCGCCACACCTCATGACGTTGCAGATGTGAAACTCCCCAATCGCTTGCACCCCACCCGGGGATGCCGAAGTATTGCTGGCAGTACCGACCCGATCTGCATGAGTCGCCGCGAGAGCGGCGCGACGAGCGAAGAGGTGTGGACATGACAGCGAGCTGGCCAGGTAGTTCGATGAACTCTTTCGATGACATCTTCCAGCGATTCTTCGGCTCAGGAATGTCGGCCAAGCCACCCGTGCAACGCATCGACCTGGGCAGACTCATGACCGACAACGCCAAGTTGCTGATCGGCTCGGCCCGCGAGGCCGCCCAGGAGTGGGGCAATCCCGAGATCACGCCCGAGCATCTGCTCTACGCCGCCACCGAATCCGAACCGGGCCGCAGCATCGTGGCCGAGCTCAGCCTCGACCCCGACCAGGTTGCCGAGCAGATGCAGGAATACCTCGACACCGGTTCGCCCAGCGAAGACGACCTCGCCGACATCACCCTCAGCCCAGGCACCAAGCTGGCGCTGCGCGCCGCCCAACGGCAGGCCGCGCAGTCCGGCAGCAGCTACATCGGCCCCGAGCACGTCCTGCTCGGTATCGCCTCGCTCCCCGACTCCGTGGCGGCCCAGGCGCTCATGGCAGGCATCGCCGCCACCCAGAGCGGCAACACGTCCGGCCCCGCGACCACCGGCGCCCCTGCCAAGCGCCGCCAGCAGACCGACACCCCCACCCTGGACGAATACGGCCGCGATCTCACCGCGGAGGCCCGCGAAGGGCTCGTCGACCCGGTCGTCGGGCGGGCGGAGGAGATCGAGCAGACGATCGAGATCCTGTCGCGGCGGCGCAAGAACAATCCCGTGCTGATCGGTGACCCCGGTGTCGGCAAGACCGCGATCGTGGAGGGGCTGGCGCAGCGGATCGTCAACAACGACGTGCCCTCCACCCTCGCCGACCGCCGCGTCATCGCGCTCGACGTCGGCACGCTGGTCGCGGGCAGCAAGTACCGCGGCGAGTTCGAGGAGCGGCTGACCAAGATCCTCGACGAGGTCCGCGCGCACAAGGACGAACTGATCGTCTTCATCGACGAGCTGCACACCATCGTCGGCGCCGGGGGCGGCGGCGAGGGCTCGATGGACGCGGGCAACCTGCTCAAGCCCGCGCTCGCCCGCGGCGAACTGCATGTCGTCGGCGCGACCACGATCGACGAGTACCGCAAATACATCGAGAAGGACGCCGCGCTGGAGCGCCGGTTCCAGCCGGTGATGGTGTCGGAGCCCTCGGTAGAGGACACCATCGAGATCCTGCGCGGTCTGGCCGACGTCTACGAGGAGCACCATCAGGTGCGCTACTCCGACGAGGCGCTGATCGCGGCGGCCCAGCTCTCCGATCGCTACATCACCGATCGGTTCATGCCCGACAAGGCGATCGATCTGATCGACCAGGCCGGTGCCAGGGTGCGGCTGCGTTCGGGCACGCCCGATGCGGAGGCGAGGGCCAAGGACGAGGAGATCGCGCGGCTGTACCGGGAGAAGGACGCCGCGGTCGACAACGAGGACTACGAGAAGGCCACCGCGATCAAGGCCGATATCGCGGACAAAGAGGAAGAGCTCGAGGAATCCGGCGTGCGGGCAGGCGAGCCCGAGGTCGGGGTCGTCGACATCGCCGAGGTGATCTCCCGGCAGACCGGTATCCCCGTCGCGGATCTCACCGCCGAGGAGAAGCAGCGCCTGCTCGAGCTCGAGGACGTACTGCACAAGCGGGTGATCGGGCAGGACGAGGCGATCGTCGCGGTCGCCGAGGCGGTGCGCCGCGCCAGGGCCGGACTCAAGGATCCGAACCGGCCGATCGGGTCGTTCCTGTTCCTCGGGCCGACCGGTGTCGGCAAGACCGAACTCGCGAAAGCGTTGGCCGAGGCCGTCTTCGGCGACGAGGACCGGCTCATCCGCTTCGACATGAGCGAGTTCCAGGAGAAGCACACGGTTTCCCGCCTCGTCGGCGCTCCGCCCGGATATGTCGGCTACGACGACGCGGCGCAGCTCACCGACAAGGTGCGCAGGCAGCCGTACTCGGTGATCCTGTTCGACGAGGTCGAGAAGGCGCATCCGGATGTGTTCAACGTGCTGTTGCAGTTGCTCGACGACGGCCGGGTCACCGATTCCAAGGGCCGCACCGTCGATTTCAAGAACACGATCGTCATCATGACCTCCAACATCGGCTCGGACCTGATCTTGAAGGCCCCGGAGGGCGATCTGGATGCGATCACGCCGCAGCTGATGGAACGGCTGCAGCAGCATTTCCGGCCGGAGTTCCTCAACCGCATCGACGAGACGGTGGTGTTCCACCGGCTCGACAAGTCGCAGCTGGAACGGATCGTGAACCTGATCCTGGACAAGACCCGGCGCATGCTCGCCGCCCAGGACATCGAGCTCGACATCAGTGAGTCGGCGGTGGATTGGCTGGGCGATCGGGGTTTCCAGCCCGAGTTCGGCGCCCGGCCGTTGCGCCGCACGGTGCAGAAGGAACTCGACAACCGGATCTCGCGGCTGCTGCTCGACGGCGGTCTGGAACCGGGAGCGACGGTGAAAGTCGACACCGCGGACGACGATCTGGTCGTCACCGCGGTCGCACCGACCGGTGGCGCCGGTACCAATGGCGCCGAACCGAAGTCGCACTCGAAGAAGAAGTCGGCGAAGAAGGGCGAGGACAAGAAGCTCGCCTCGTCGAAGAAGTAGGCACCGACGGCGGTGGCCCGGTCCGCACGGACCGGGCCACCGTCGTGTTCGGATCAGCCGCCGGTGACCACGCAGGACTCGCCGAACCGGAAGCCCCTGCCGACGCTCACATCGGCGCCGCGGCCGACGCCGCCCTGCAATGCCGCCAGGCTGTGCGGACCGCCGCTCGAGGGCACCCAGTCGATGCTGGCGGTGCCGTCGAGTGGGACGACAACGGCCAGCAGGGCGCCGTTGTCGTAGAAGGAGACAGGTTCCATGTCGACGCTGAGCCGGGCCACCAGATGGTGGGTGCAGCCGGTGCCGTAGTTGGTTGCCATCCCGACGCTGAGTCCGGGGTCGACCGTCAATTGCGAGACCGCCGCGGAGGCGGACGGTGAGCCGATCGTCATGGCCAGCAACGCCGTCCCGGTGGCCGCGAAGGCGAAGGCAATTTTCCTGTCACTCATATCTCACGTCCTTGTGCTGCGGGGCCGGCCGAACGCGAGGCCGGCGAGTCGTGCTCAATCCTCACCCCATCGTGGGAGCGATGGTGGGAGAACACACGAAACGTTTGCTGCTCGCCGAGCCTCGGTCGATCAGCGCCGGACGACGTCCAGGGGCAGGCTCGCGTGCCGCCGGACGAACAGGCTCGGCACCCATCGCGGCGGTGCGTCCTCGACGAGGGTGAACCGTTCGGTGCGCTCGAGCAGCAGGGTGATCGCCGCTGTGGCTTCGAGGCGGGCCAAGGCCGATCCGATGCAGAAGTGTGCGCCCGCGCCGAAGGCCGCGTGTACCCGTCCGCGCGGCCGCTCCAGGTCGACGACGTCGGGGTCACCGAACATCGCCGGATCGCGGTTGGCCGCGCCCCACAGCAACAGCAGGTGACTGCCCGCGGGCAGTTCGACACCGGCAAGTTCGGTATCGGCGACGACGTGCCGGTGGTGGCCGCGAAACGGCGACTCCACCCGCAACGCTTCGTCCAGGAACACCGGGACCAGCTCCGGTCGATCCCGCAGCCGTGACTGCAGATCGGGGTCGGTCGCCAGCAGGCGGGCCGCCGAGGCGATCAGACCCGCGGTCGACTCGCCGCCCGCACCGATCAACTGCACCACGATCAGCACCGCCTGCTGCTCGTCGATGCGCCCCGCAGCCAGGGCCGCGGCGAGCACATCGATCAGTGCCTCCGGCGAATCCTGCCGGGCAGCACGCTCTTTCGCCGTGGCCACCGCCTGGTAGGCGTAGTGGGCCAGTTCGGCGGCTGAGGTGACGAGGGCTGTCATCCTGCCGTCGGCGACGATGCCGCCCAGCATCTCGGTGGAGTCGTACGCCCACGACAGCAGTCGCGGCACATCGGCACGTGGCAGCCCGACGAGTTCGGCGATCAGCGCGAGCGGCAGCCGGTCGGCGATGCCGGTGGCCCAGTCGATCCGGTCACCGACCAGTTCCTCCGCCCACAGCTGCTCGGTGAGCGCGGTGACCACGGGCCCCAGGGTGCGGACCCGCTTGGCCAGCGCCGGACCGACGACACTGCGATGCGCGGAGTGCACGGACCCGTCGGCGGTGGCCAGCACGTGCACAGCCTGTCCGGTCGAGTCGAGGTCGAAGGTGATCGGCGCCGCGCCCGGCTGGGCGACGAGCACCCCGGTCAGATGCGAGGAGAACTCCGCCGTGCGCGCGGTGGCCTCGGTGACGGCGGCCCACGACGCGACGAGGAAGAAGTCGGTGCCCGGCACCCGATGGACCGGCGCGTGCTCACGCAGCGTCCGATACAGGGGGTAGGGGTCGTCGAGCACCGCCGCATCGAAGAGATCGATCGCCCCGAGATCCGTGGTCATCGCCGCCGCCTTTCCTGGTCAGGTTGTCGGCCCTCACCGTGTCCCCGGGCGAACAGAAGTTCAACGGCCGTCTCACCTCGAGACTTGTCGGCACACCCGGCACACCGCACTGAATCTCGTGAAACCATGCTCTTCCAGCACATACTCAGGTAGACAGATTCGAGAGAACGTCTCAGCCTGAGACAGTGAAGGAGCTCCCGATGACCGCCGACTGGCTGGCAGGCGGCGACCGCCGCACCGTCGCGATCGACCGGATCGAACGCGCCGCCCTCACGCTGTTCCTCGAACGCGGCATCGACGACGTCACCGCCGAGGACATCGCCGCGGCCGCGGGCTGCTCGCGCGCGACGATGTACCGCTACGTGGGCGGGAAGCCGCGTCTGGTCCGCGCGGTCATGGTCAGGGCCGCGAGCACCGTCGTCGCCCGCGTCGAAGCCGCCGTCGATCAGGTGCCGGCGGGCCGTCGCCCGGTCGAGGCGATCCTGGCCGCGGTCGCCGCCCTCCGCGCCGATCCGATCCTGCGGCAATGGCTGATCCGGCACCGCTCCGCCGACACCGACGAATTCCTCGCCGACGCACCGGAACTCGGCCGCATCGCGACCGCTCTGACCCGCATCGCCCCCGACGACGCGGCCGCGGCCTGGATCGTGCGGGTCGTCCTCTCGCTGCTCACCTGGCCACTGCCCGATGCCGCGGCCGAACGTCAGCTGGTCGAACGGTTCGTCGGTCCGGCCCTGCGCGTCCGCTGAGCGCGGATCAGGGCATCGGCAGCGGCGGCGTCTTCGGGAACTCGACCGGCAGCGCGGCCAGCGAGCGGTGGAACGGACCGGGCCGCCACACCAGTTCCTCGGCGGGCACGGCCAGCTTCAGCTCCGGGAGCGCGTCGAGCAATTGGTCGATCGCGTCCTGCACGATCAGATACGCCACCGACTTGGCGGGGCAGCCGTGCGGGCCGGCACTCCACGCCAGATGCGCCCGGTTGTCGACCACATCACGACCGGCGATGGCCGGATCGTTGTTGCAGGCCGACATGCTGATCACGACCGGTTCGTTGGCGGGCAGCCACATCTCGTCGATCAGGATCGGCTGACGCGGATAGGTCATGCAGAAGTTGGCCAGCGGCGGGTCGGTGAAGAGCACCTCGTCGAGCGCGTCGCGGGTCGACAGGCTGCCACCGAGCACATTGCCCGCGAAACGATCGTCGGTGAGCATCAACCGCAGCGTGTTCACCACCAGATTCAGCATCGGCTCGATGCCTGCGCCGTAGAGCACCAGCAGCTGGTGCACCATCTCCTCGTCGGTCAGGGCGGCCGGGTGGTGCAGCAGCCGGGTGGCGACGTCGTCGCCCGGCTCGCGCTGCCGCAGCGCGACCAGGTCGGTCAGCGCGGAGGCGAGCAGGTTGTTGCCCGCTTCGGCGTCGTCGCCCTCGAAGATCTGCGCCATGCCGGTGGCGACCTGCGCCCCGATCTCCGGTGTGCAGCCCAGCATCGAGTTCAGCGCCTGGAACACCAGCGGAAACGCGTACTGGCTCAACAGGTCCGCCGAGCCGGTCACGCAGAAGCTGTTGATCAGCGGGATCGCGAACTGCTCGATGGTGGCGTGCATCGCGTACAGGTCCACACCGGCGATGCCGGCGACATTGGCCTGCCGGTACCTGGTGTGCTCGGCGCCGGTGGTGCGCAGCGCGGCCGGGCGGAACTGCAGCATCGGCAGCACCGGGCAGTCCTGCGGGATATTGCGCTGCCACATCCGCGGATCGGCCGGGAAGTGCTCGGGATCGTTGAGGATCCGCACCGCCGTGTGATACCCGATCACCAGCGTCGCCCGGATTCCCGGCGACAGCTCGACCGGCACCACCGAGCCGAACCGGCGCCGCATCTCCCGGTAGGCCGCCTGGGGATCGGCGGCGAACTCGGGAGCGTACATCGGCACCCGCTCGTCGGCCGAGAGGTCCACCGTCATGACGCGTTCGCTTCCTGCCTGCGGAACAGATACTCCGCCAACGTGATCAGCGCACGCATGCCGTGGTCGCGGCGGCGCGCGTCGACGGCGACGACCGGGGTGTCCGGCGCCAGGTCGAGCGCCTCACGCACTTCCTCGAGCGGGTAACGCCGGAAGCCCTCGAACTCGTTGACCGCCACCGCGTAGGGCACACCGCGCTGTTCCAGCGCCGAAAGCACGTCGTCGGCCTTCTCGATGCGCCGGGTGTCGACCAGCACGAGGGCGCCCAGCGCGCCACGGGCCAGCTCCTCCCACAGCGGGGCGAAGCGTTCCTGGCCGGGAGTGCCGAAAAGATACAGCGCCAGTTGCGGGTTCAGGGTGATGCGGCCGAAATCCAGTGCGACGGTGGTCTGCACCTTGGTGCCGAGCCCCGCCATATCGTCGACGCCGATGCTCGCCTCGGTGATCGTTTCCTCGGTGCGCAGCGGCCTGATCTCGGAGACGCCGCACACGAACGTCGTCTTGCCGACGCCGAAATTGCCTGCGACCAGGATCTTCACCGACCGCGTCACGGTCTCCGCGACGTAGTCGACCTCACCCCGCGATGGCACGGAGACCATGCAGCACCTCCTTGATCAACGCTAGTTCCGGCTTCACTTCGGCCGGAGTCGGGCACTGTAGATAGCCGCTGTCGAGCAGATCGGACACGATGATCTTCACGACCGACGCGGGCAGATCCAGATACGCCGACAGTTCGGCGATGGACAGCGCGCCGCGGCGACTGGTGAGCGCGAGGACCCGGCGCTCGTCGGGCCGATGATCAGGCCGCGCGTCGGCGAGCGCGCGGACCAGGGTCACCAGGTCCAGTTCATGCGCGGCCCGCACCCGTCCGCCGGTGCGCACATACGACCTGACCAGATCGGGATCGCGCCTGCCGCGACTCATTACCTGCCACCGTGCCGCGGCGCGCTGCCGATCTCGTGGCCGACGCGCGAGGCCAGTTCGTTCATCCGGTGCGCCACCAGCGCGACGTCGACGTCGGCGGTGGTGGCGACGCCTAGCAGCGCACCGACACCGGCCGCGGTGATCATGATCATGCCATCGTCGTACTCGGTCATGTTCTGGCGCACCGCGTTCGACGATCCGCCACAGAATTCGCCGAGCGCCTTGCCGAGCGAGCGCAGGCCGGAGGCGGCCGCGGCGAACCGTTCGGCGTCGTCCTTGGCCACGCCACGGGAGTGGGCGATCCGCAGTCCGTCATCGGACAGCAGCACCGCGAAGCGGACGCCGGGGATCTCCAGATCCTCGAGCAGCCACGCTAGTCGGTTCGTGCTATCGGCTACCGGTGTGCTCATCGGCTGTTCCTTCCGTCGTTCGCTCGGCCGCAGCGAGGCGACCGCTGCGGGAACCGCTGTGCCAGGCAGCGGCGAGGTCGGGGCGAGCATTGCCCGATTCGGTGGGCACTCCCGCCGAATCCGGCGCGACCGGCCTACGGCGGCGCTTGGGCAATCCCCCACTGGTGATCTCGTGCACTTCGGCGCGGGGCCCGTCGGCCTCGACCAGCACCGGCACTGGCACCGGGACGTGGGCGGGGGCGACGAGTTCGGGCTCGGGCAGGCGCGGTGCGGCACCACTCACCAGCAGTGCCGACGGAACGTAGACCATCGCACGCATGCCGCCGAAGATGTTCGGCCCGTCGACATGGACGGAGAACCCGTAGCGCCGCGCCAGCGCCGCGATGCCGGGGAAGCCGACCTTCGGCGCCGGTCCGAGATCATGGATGTCGACCGCGCGTTCGCCACTGAGCACCTGCCGCGCGTCCTCGAGCTGCTCCGGGCTCATCCGCATGCCCGCGTCATCGACGATGACGGTGACACCGTGGTGCCCCTCCTGGAAGCCGACCTCGACGAACGACGACGGCGGCGAATAGCGCAGCGCGTTGTCGAGCAGCGTGGCCAGCGTGTGCACGAGCGGTTCCACCGCGCGGCTGATCACGACCCGATCGGACTGCCCCGACCGCACGCGCAGGAATTCCCGGACGCGCCCGGTGGCGCCACCCGCCACGTCGGTGAGCGACTGCTGCGGCCAGCGACGGCCGGGCAGGCCACCGGAGACGATCACATAGGACTGCGCCTGCCGGATCATCTGCTGCACGGTGTGGTCGATCCGGGTCAGCGTCTCGTAGATGGCGTCGTCGCGATGCTCACGCAGCGCGGCACTCACGACCTGGCCCAGGTCGGTGCCGAGGCTGACCACCGAGGTGCCGAACGAGCGCACCGCCGCGCTGGTGGCGGCCCGCGAGGACGCCGACAGCTCGGTCTGCGCCTCCTCTTTGGCCGCCACGACCTCGTTGAGCCGACGCTGCTCGCCGTAGCGTTCGACCATCGCCCTGGTCTCCTCGGAGACCATGCGCAGATCCTCGGCGTGACCGGTGGCGATCACCTGCAGCACCTGGCCGACCTGCGAATTCTGCAGTTCCACGGGCAGATCGACAGCCACCGCGGGGATCTCGTGCCTGCGCACCGCGTCGGTGATCGAGGGCAGTGTCGTCTGCGCCAGCTGGATCAGCGCGTTCTCGCACGCGACGCGCTCACGGATGGCGGCGTCGGCGCGCAGTCGCTGCTGGCGCTCGTTGCGCATGGCAAAGACCGTCACGGCCAGCGCGAGCAGCAACAGCGGCGCTCCGATGACGAGTAACAGCACCGCGATTCCTGAGTTCATCAGATCTTTCGTCGTCGTCGACCACACCACGCCCTGGCCGGTGGGCCCTCACCGGCCGGCCCGGGAGGCATTCGCCAGGCAAGCCTCGCTGCCGGCGACCCGCACACAGTAGCAGCACCATGATCGATTGCGATGTGGATCGTCCTGTCCGCCATCAGAATTCCCACCCGCGCTCCTGGGCGGGTGATCTATTCTGGTTTGCTATGCCCCGATCCGGTCGAGGCGGAACCTCGGGTACCGGATACCATCCCCTGGTGGCGAAACTGAAGCTCTCCGTCGATGTCCCTGTCCCACCGGACCAGGCGTGGGCCCACGCTTCCGACCTGCCCGCGCTCGGCGACTGGCTGACCATTCACGAGGCGTGGCGCGGCACCCTGCCCGAGGATCTCACCCCCGGCACGGTCCTCGTCGGCATCGCCCGTGTGAAGGGCTTTCGCAACAAGGTCACCTGGACCGTGCGCACCGCCGAACCGCCGCGTCGCCTGGCGCTGACCGGTACAGGCATCGGCGGCACCAAGTTCGGGCTCGCGATGCTGGTCGAACCGGCGGGCAGTGGGTCCAAGGTCGGTGTCGACATCGATCTGGGCGGTGCACCGCTGTTCGGCCCGATCGGTTCGGCGGTCGCAAAGGCACTGCGCGGCGATATCGAACGGTCGCTCGAAGCCTTCGTCAAGCTCTACGGCTGAGTCGCTACGCGAAAGCCCGGGCGGAACACCAGGTTCCGTCCGGGCTTTCGCGCGTGTGCGGCGTCAGACCAGTGCCGCTGCTTCGGCGTCGACCGGAGCCTCGGGTTTGCTCCGCGGCAGGAAGAACGCCGGGATCAGCGTCAGCGCCGCGAGAATCACGGTGACCCAGTAGGTATTGCTGAACGCGTCGGCGGCCAGTTCCAGACCTTGCTCGATCACCGACGGCGGCACCTGTGCGGCGATGTCCGGTCGGGCGTTCGAGGCGATACCGATCTTGGCCTCGGGGTGGTCGTTGAGCTGGGCGGCCAGCACGACCGACATCGTCGCCGTGCCGATCGAGGCCGCGGTCTGGTTGATGATGTTCATCAGCGTCGAACCGCGCGCGACCTGGGCGTGCGAGAGCGTCTGGATGGCGGCGGTCATCACCGGCATCATGGTGCAGCCCATGCCCAGACCCATCACGAACAGCGCGGCGCCGATCATCAGGTAGGACGTGTCGGCGTGCAGCTGGGTGAAGCCCGCCAGGCCGATGGTGATGAAGGTGATGCCGAACATGACGATCTTGCCCGGCCCGATCTTGTCGACCAGGAAGCCGGCGATCGGCATCGTCAGCATGGCGCCGATCCCCTGTGGCGCCATGAGCAGGCCGGAATCGAAGGCCGTCTCACCGCGCACCTGCTGCAGGTAGTTCGGCAGCAGGAAGCCCGCGCCGAAGAACGCCGTCGCGAACAGCGACATGGTCAGCACCGAGTAGCGCAGCGACGGGTTGCGGAACAGGCGCAGGTCGATCAGCGGATGCTCGGTGCGCAACGCGTGGAACACGAATGCCACCAGCAGCACAGCGCCGATGATCGCCGGGATGAGCACGCGCGCGGCGAGCACCGTGCCCTTCTCCGGGATGGAGGAGACACCGAACAGGAACAGCGCCAGACCCGGCGAGGCAAGCAGCATGCCGAGGAAGTCGAACGATTCCGAGGGCTTGGGCTTGTCGGGCGCGAACACGATGTAGGCCAGGATCAGGGCGACCACACCCAGCGGCAGGTTGATCAGGAAGATCCAGTGCCAGCTGAAGGAGTCGATGAGCCAGCCGCCGAGGATGGGGCCGCAGATCGGGCCGAGCAGCATCGGCACACCGAGCACCGCCATCACACGGCCGATCCGCTGCGGGCCGGCGGCGTGGGTCATGATCGTCATACCCAGCGGCATGAGCATGCCGCCGCCGATGCCCTGGATGACGCGGAACGCCACCAGCGACTCGATACTCCACGCCATCGAACACAGCACCGACCCGATGATGAAGAAGGTCAGCGCCGCCATATAGAGGCGTTTGGTGCCGAAGCGGTCGGCCGCCCACCCCGTCATCGGGATGACCGAGGCCAACGCCAGGGTGTAGCCGGTCATGGTCCAGGCGACGACCTCGACGGAGGCCTGGAAGTCCGCCATGAATGTCGGAATCGCGACGGTGACCACGGTGATGTCGAGGATCGACATCACCGCGCCGAGGACGACTACGCCTGCCACTTTGAGTACAGCGGCATCCAGTTTGTCGGAGGTGGGATCGGCAGCGGCGCCGATATCCGGAGGTTTCGTCACCGCTTGAGCCTGGCATCTTTCGCCCCTGAAGACCAGCGAAATTTATTGTTCGTGATCTCGTGTCACACGGGAGCGGCGGCCGCGGCGTCGGCGGCCCGCAGCGCCGCCGCCGTCGAATCGGGCGAAGCGGGCAGAAGCGGCAACCGGACCGCCGCACTGGGGATCTGCCCGCGTTCGGCCAGCACCGCTTTGACGACCGTCGGGTTGGGTTCGGCGAACAGTGCGGCACCGAGCGCGTCGAGGCGATGGCCGATCTCGCGGCCCCGCGTCGCGTCACCGGCAAGCCAGGCGGCGATCAACTCCGCGTAGTCCGCGGGCGCGATATTGGCCGCGGCGAGGATGCCGCCCCGCGCGCCGAGCGCGAGCAGGGCCGAGGCGAACCGGTCGTCGCCGCACAGCACCGTCGTGCTGGATCCGGCGCGAGCCATCAGTTCGACACTGGCCGCGTCGACACCGCCCACGGAGTGCTTGAATCCGGCGATGTTCGGAATGTTCGCGAGCCGCACCAGCGTCTCCCCGCCGAGCGGGCGCGCGGTGCGGTAGGGCACGTCGTAGACATAGAGCGGGGCCGGGCTGGCCGCCGCCAGCGCGGTGAAGTGCGCGACGACACCCTCCTCACTCGGGCGCACGTAGTACGGCACCACCGCGAGCACACCCGCGATCGGATGCCGCAATTCGCCGACCGCCCTGACCGATTCCGCGGTCGCGTTGCCGCCCGCGCAGACGATCAGCGGCGCGTTCCGTTCGGCGCACACGTCGGCGCAGAGGTCGAGGACGCGGTCCCGTTCGTCGGTGGTCAGCGCCGAGGGCTCGGCGGTGGTGCCCAAGGCGACGAGTCCGGTCGCGCCCGCGTCGAGGACGCTGTGCGCGTGCCGTTCCAGGGCAGCGGGCGCGAGGGCGCCGTCGGCGGTGAACGGCGTGATCATGGGGACGAACAAACCCTGCAGCGATGTCATGGTTCCTATCGTCGGGCCGCCGACACATCAGGTCCAGTTCACATTCGTGATGTCGAACGTAAGCTGAACTGATGCTGGATGTCCGCAAGCTCCGCCTCCTGCGCGAACTCGCCCACCGCGGCACCATCGCCGCGGTCGCCGACGCGCTCAGCTACACGCCCTCGGCCGTGTCGCAACAGCTCACCGCGCTCGAACGCGAGGCGGGTGTTCCCCTCCTGGAACGCACGGGCCGCCGCGTCACTCTCACACCGGCCGCGCATCTGCTCGTCGGCCACACCGAAACGATCCTCGCCGCCCTCGAACACGCCGATGCCGAATTGGCAGTCGCCCGAGACGAACTCGTCGGAACCCTGCGGATCGGCGCCTTCCCCACCGCCGCCCGCACGCTCCTGTCCCCCGCCCTGGTCGCCCTGAGCACCGACCATCCCCGCCTCGAACTCACGGTCACCGAGATCGACCCCGCCGACGTCCCCGACGCCCTGCGCGCGGGCGCCCTCGACATCGCCCTCACCCACGACTACGACCTGGTGCCCGCCACCCCCGACCCCGCCATCCACACCGAGCCCCTGCACACCGAAACCGTCTACCTCGCCACCCGAAACTCCGTCCCCGACGGCGAACCTCTACGCTCCCGTCGCGAATCCCCCTGGATCGCAGGCACACCCGGCACCCTCTGCCATGCCGTCACCCTTCGCGCCTGCCAGGCAGCGGGTTTCACGCCCCGCATCCGCCACCACGCCGACGACTTCGACACGGTCCTGGCCTTGGTCGCGGCCGACGCGGGCACCGCGATCGTCCCCGCCCTCGCTCTGCACTCCCCACCCGACGATGTCACCCTCACACCCTTGTCGACCCGCCGCCACACCCACCTCGCCTACCGCAACGGCACGGACGCCCACCCCGCGATCGCCGCCGCCCGCACCGCCTTACGTTCGGCAGCCCGAGCGGCGGAACACCATTCGTGAGCGATCCGAATCCGGACAACTGGATCCGCCCGGCCCGATGGCGCCTGCGGCCGGTCACGCGCTGACAGGTCAGGCGGTCTTGTCACGCTGGGAGGTGCGCTGGCGGGTGCGGGTGGCCGAGATCGGGTCGATGTCGGGCATCGACCACTGGGCCGAGAGGGCGAGGCTGGGCTCGCGGCCGGAGGCCACGTGCCGGTAGGCGATCTCGGCGGCGGCGTCGGGGTCGCCTGCGGCGATGGCGGCGTAGAGGGCTTCGTGTTCCGCGCACTGGGTGCCGGGGTCACGCTCCTTGGTGAGGTGGAACAGCCAGCGGACGCGGGATTCCAAGGGGCGCAGCAGGGATTGCAGGAGCGGATTGCCGGAGACCTCGACGATGCGGGTGTGGAAGCCGGCATTCGCGGCGGCGATCGCGGCCTGGTCGCCCGCGGCGGTGGCCCGGCGGGCGGCGTCGAGTTGCTCGCGCAGGGCGGCGAGGTCGGTGGGTTCGGCGCGTTCGGCGGCCAGGCGGGCAGCGAGGACTTCCAGGCTCTCGCGGACGTCGAACAGGTCGCGCACGTCGGCGGCGGTGAACGGGGCGACGATCGCACCCTGACGCGGCACGATCACGACCAACCCCTCGCGCTCGAGCATCTGCAGCGCCTCGCGCAGCGGGATCCGGGAGATCTCCAGCTCGGTCGCGAGATCGCGTTCGACCAGCCGCTGCCCTGGGCTCAGCCGCAGGTCGATGATCCGGTCGCGGAGCTCCTCGTAGGCCCGGTCCCGCAGCGACTTCTTCGCCGGTTCCGCCGACACCGCACCATCCTTCCGCGCTTGCACTCCCACCACGGTAGTACCGCCCGCCGCGAGCGACCGTTTCTTACGTTTCGGTAATCCGCCCGTCATCCAAGGGCCCCAGGCTGACACTTAACGGTATACCGCTAAGTGGGCGGTTCGTTCGATCAAGGAGTACCCCGTGCACAAGTCCACTCGGCGCGCGATCGCCTTCGGCTCGGCCGCCCTGGCCGCCGCCGCCCTGCTGTCGGCCTGCGGATCCTCCGGCACCACCACGTCGGGCGGCACACTGAAGGTCGGCGTGTTCTTCCCCGGCTCGCTCTCCGACACCGGCTTCATGCAGTCGGGGTATCTGGGCTACCAGCGCATCGCCGACAAGCTCGGCGACAAGGTGGAACTGAGCAAGATCGAACAGGTCGCCGCCAGCGACTACCAGCAGGCCCTGGTCCGGTTCGCCTCGACCAACGATCTGGTGATCTCGCTCGGCGGCCAGACCGACGCCGACGTGCGCAAGGTCGCCCCGCAGTTCCCGAACGTGAAGTTCGTCGAGATCGGCGGCCCTGCCGATGCCAAGCCCATGGCCAACCTCGCCTACTACGACCCGCAGCAAGCCGAGGCCGAGTTCCTCAGCGGCGCGGTATCGGCGGCGGGCGCGAAGACCGGCGCGGTCGCGTTCGTCGGCGGCGTCGAGCTGCCCGCGATCGTCAACGCCGCCAATGCCTTCGGCAACGGCGCCCGCTTCGCCAAACCCGACGTGAAGGTGCTGACCCCGCAGTATGTCGGCGACTTCAACGACCCGGCCAAAGCCAAGCAGGCCGCCCTGGCCGACTACGGCGCCGGCGCCGGCGCGCTCGGCCAGATCGTGAACCTGGGCAAAGCGGGTATGGAACAGGCCGCGACCCAGGCAGGCGCGGCCATGGTCGGCGGACCGATCCCCGGCGATTGCACCAACCCCGTCTACCTGGGCTACGTGCACACCGACATCGGCGCCGAGGTCGAGTACGCCGTCAACGCCGCGCTCGACAACTCGTGGAAGTCCGAGAACGTGCGCTTCGGCCTCACCTCGCCCAACCACGGCACCGATTTCGTGCTGTGCAGCAAGGACGCCGCGGTCGCCGACGCACTCGCCAAGGCCAAGACAGCCCTGTCCACCGGCGCGGTCGAGCCGTACTGACCGCCATGAGCACTCCCGCATTGACCCTGCAGGGACTGGGTAAGAGCTTCGGTGACGTGCGGGCCCTGCGCGATGTCGACGTCACCGTCGAATCCGGCACCGTCCATTGCGTTCTCGGCGAGAACGGCGCGGGCAAGTCGACGCTGTGCAACCTGGTCTTCGGTGGCTACCGGCCCGACACGGGCCGGATGACGCTGGGCGGCACCGAGTTCCGGCCCGACTCCCCCGCCGCCGCGATGGCCGCGGGCGTGGCCATGGTGCACCAGCACTTCAGCCTGGTCACCACCATGACCGTCGCGGAGAATCTGCTGCTCACCCAGCGGGGCGTGCGGATGCGCCGTGCCGCGCTGACCGACCGGCTCGACGAGATCGCCCAGCGCTACCGGCTGCGGATAGACCTCGACCAGCGGGTCGCGACGATGCCGGTCGGTGCGCGGCAGAAGGTCGAGATCGTCAAGGCGCTGCTGCGCGATCCGTCGCTGATCCTGCTCGACGAGCCGACCGGCGTGCTCGATCCCGCCGAGATCGACGCGCTGATCGACACCTGCCGCGCTGTCGCCGCCGACGGGAAAACGGTGGTGCTGGTGACGCACAAGCTCGGCGAGGTCGCCCGGGTCGCCGACGCCGCGACCGTGCTGCGGCGCGGCACGGTCGCCGGTGGCGGGCGGATGTCGAACACCGGCATCACGCAGCTGCTGACCGCCATGGTCGGCCGCACCGCCGCCGACCTCGATCCGACGGTGGCCGCGACCCTCGGCGTCGATACCGCAAGGCCCGCAACGAAAATCGCACCGACACCGGAGACGGCGATGCCGGTGCTGTCCGTCGACGGCCTCACCGCCCATCGGGCCGACGGCAGCACCGCACTCGACGAGGTGCGGCTACGCGTGCGGCCCGGCGAGATCGTCGGCATCGCCGGAGTCGAAGGCAACGGTCAGAGCGAACTCGTCGCCGTCCTGGCCGGCAGCGCACCGGCGGCGGCGGGCACCGTCACCCTCGACGGCACCGACATCACCGCCGCGCGTCCCGCCACGCGCACCGGTCTGGGCCTCGCTGTCGTGCCCGAGGATCGCCACCGCGACGCGATGGTCGCCGACATGACCATCGCCGAGAACCTCTTCCTCGGGCAGCTCGGCAGGTTCCGCCGCTTCGGGCTGCTCGACAAACGCGCCATGGGTCGCGCCGCGCAGGCCGAACTCGAGCGGTTCGACGTGCGCGCCGCCGGGCCGTGGGTGCGCATGGGCGCGCTCTCGGGCGGCAACCAGCAGAAGGTGGTGCTCGCCCGGGAGCTGTCCACCACGAACCTGCGCTGCCTGGTCGCCGCCCAGCCGACGCGCGGATTGGATATCGGCGCTGTCGATTTCGTGCTGACCCGGCTGCGCAGCGCCGCCGCCGACGGCTGCGGTGTGCTCGTGGTGTCCAGCGAGGTGCCCGAACTGCTCGCCCTGTGCGATCGGGTGCTGGTCGCCTATCGCGGCACGCTCACCGGCCCCGTCGAGACAGCCGATCCCACCGCGGCACAACAGATCAGCGAACTGATGATGGGAGTGTCGGCATGACCGCTGTCACCGAGAGCAGAACGGCGGGCTGGTACCGAATCCGGCTGCGCCGCTGGGCACATCAGCCCGTTGTCGTCGCGGCCGCGGCGATGATCGCCGCCGGCGTGGTCGGGCTCATCCTGGCCGCCTTCGCGGGTGCGGCGCCCGGCGCGACGATGACCGCGCTGTGGGAAGGCATGTTCGGCAGCGGCTATGCCGTCGGCGCTTCGCTCAATGTCGCGGCCACCTTGATGCTGGTGGCCGTCGGTTTCACCATCGCGCACCGGGCCGGCCTGGTGAATGTGGGTGGTGAGGGCCAGATCTGCGCGGGCGGTATCGCCGCCACCGCCATCGGCACCACGCTGACCGGCGCTCCCGCCGCGATCACCCTGCCCGCGGTACTGATCGGCGCGGCGGCCGCGGGCTGGCTCTGGGCCGCGATCGCCGCCTACCTGCGGGTCCGGCGTGGCACCAGCGAGATCATCACCACGCTGCTGCTCAATTTCGTCGGCCTCGCCATGGTGCTGCTCGTGGTGCACGAACCCGCGCTGCTGCGGCAACCGGTGACCTCGTCGGAAACCCTGCCGCAGTCCGAACAGCTCACCCCCGCGGCGCAGCTGCCACTGCTCGGCATCGAACGCTCCCCCGCGACCATCGCGCTGTGGATCGCGGTCGTGGCCGCGCTCGGCACCGCGATCCTGGTCCGCCACACCGCGCTCGGTACCCGGCTGCGCGCGGTCGGCCTCAATCCCGACGCGGCGGCCCGGCTCGGCCTGCCCGTGCAGCGGCTGCGATTCCTCAGCCTGTCGGGTGCGGGCGCGTTCTCCGGCATGGCGGGCGGATTGCTCGTCGCCACCGCGCCTTTCGTCCTCGCGGAGGGCTTCTCCTCCGGATACGGGTTCTCCGGCCTGGTCGTCGGGCTGCTTGCCCGTGGCTCGCTGGCCGCGGTCGTCGCGGTCTCGCTGCTGCTCGGATTCCTCGTCTCCGGCGGGATCAACCTGCAGCTGGCCGCGAATGTGCCCGCGTCGACCGTCAGCGTCGTCGAGTCGCTGATGATCGTGTTCATCGCGGGCGCCGCCCTGTGGACCCGGTCGGCGCGCAAGCCCGAACCCGCTGCCCCGCAGGCTGTTTCCCCGATCGATACTGCCGACCTGGCAGGAGCACCGCGATGAGCCTCGACACGGTCACCGACATCGCCACCAGCGGTATCGGTTTCACCCTGCCCATCCTCGTCGCCGCGAGCGGCGAACTGGTCAGCGAACGCGCGGGTGTGCTCAATCTGAGCCTCGAGGCGATGATGCTGACCGGCGCTTTCGCGGGCGTGCTCGGGGCTGTCACCACCGGTTCACCGGTCCTCGGCGCGATCGCCGCTGTGGGCGCCGCGCTGATCTTCGGTGCGCTGCAAGCGATCTGGAGTGTCAGCTTGCGGGCCGACCAGATCGTCGTCGGCATCGCGAGCAATGCGCTGGCCCTCGGTGCCACCACCTATGGCGCGCGGCTGCTGCTGGCCGACGGCAAGGGCCACGGTGCCCCCGGTTTCGACGCGTTGAGCATTCCCCTGCTGCACCGCATCCCGGTCGTCGGGCCCGCTCTGTTCGGGCAGACCGCGCTCGGCTACCTGTGCATCGTCGTCGTGGCCGTCCTGGCCGTCGCGTTCTCCCGGCGAACCAAGCTGGGCCTGGTGATCGACGCGATCGGCGAGGACGCCGTCGCCGCCGACCGCACCGGGCTGTCCGTGCGGATCGTCCGCTACGGCTGTGTGCTGCTCGCCGCGTTCGCCGCGGGCCTTGGCGGTGCGCAACTGGCGCTGTCGGAGGTGCATTCGTTCAGCGACAACATGACCGGCGGCATCGGCTATCTCGCCGTGGTCGCGGTGATCGCGGGCCGCTGGCGCGCGCTCGGCGTGATCTGGGCGTCGGTGTTCTTCGGTATCGCCCAGGCACTGCAGTTCGCGCTGCCCGCGCTGGGTGTCGACGTGCCGTTCGCGCTGCTGGTGATGCTGCCCTATCTGATCGCGATCGTCGCCGTCAGCGGCCTGGTCGGCAACAGCCGCTCACCGCGCGACCTCACCGTCGCCTTCGCCCGAACGTCCTGACCCGCCCCCGCTTTCGAGGAGCTCCTGCGTTGACTCTGATCCTGTCGCATTCCGAGGTGACCGCCGTGCGGGCCGGGGGGGCAGTAATTGGCGCGGGGGGGGGGGGCCCCACCGACCCCGCCGGCGGCACCGCGGTTCTAGCGGCGCCCCCGGCGCTGGCGGGC
>NZ_JBSGVQ010000015.1:0-80153 GCF_053608525.1 Nocardia sp. NPDC055029 | reverse complement strand
CCCTCGACCAGTACGCCGCCCAGCGCGGCCGCAAGAACTTCTTCATGTTCGGTGAGGTCTACTCCGCCAAGTACTGGCCGCGGTCGAGCGGGCCCACACCGACCTCGCGCTCGGCACCGCGTTCGTCCCGGCGCCACCGGCGATGACGCTCGGTGGCGCGGCCTTCGTGCCGATGGTCGCCGCCGCCGAATCCGCCGGGGCGGCCGCGGTGAAACTGCTCGCCGACCTGCCCGCCAACCGAGACCGCGGGCTCCCTGTACAGCGGTCGGTGATCGTGGTGACTTCCGCGGCCGACGGCAGCTGTGAGGCACTGATCGATGGACGGCTGGTCACCGCCGTGCGCACGGCGGCCGCCAGCGCGGTCGCGACGAAACACCTCGCACGGCAGAATAGTTCGGTCCTGGGACTGGTCGGCGCGGGAGGTCTCGCCGTCGAACACACCCGCGCGATCGCCCTGGTCCGCGACCTGAATGCCGTGCTGGTCTGGTCGCGCTCGGCGGAGACGATCGAGCGGTTCCGCACCGCCGTCGCCGATCTCGGTCTCGAGGTGCGGGCGATGGCCGGACCGGAGGCGGTGACCCGCGCCGCCGACATCCTGTGCACGCTCACTCCGTCACGGGAACCGATCGTGCGGGGCGCGTGGTTCGGCGCCGGCCTGCACGTCAACGCGGTCGGCGCACCCCCGCGCGCCGACCACCGCGAGGTCGACGGCGAAGCGATGCGCCGCGCGAGCGTCGTCGTAGACTCGGTCGGTACCACGCTCACCAAGTCCGGTGACACGCTGCTCGCCCTCGCCGAGGGCGCGATCACCGAGGCGGCGGTGAGCACCGAGCTGGGTGAGGTCATCGCGGGCCGGACCCCCGGTCGTGTCGGCGACGGCGACATCACCCTGTTCAACTCGGTCGGCATCGGCCTGCAGGATCTGGCCGCCGCCCGCTTGCTCATCGACAGGGCTCGCGCCAACGGCATCGGAACGGAAGTGGACCTCGCGACATGACCGCACTCACCGAGATCGACATCACCCACCTGCGTCGCGCCATCGACCTCGCCGGTCAGGCATCGGCGCGCGGTGACCGGCCCTTCGGGGCGGTCGCCGTCGACAGTGACGGCCGCGTGCTCGCCGAGGGCGCGAACGCGGTGAGCACCAGCGGCGACGTCACCACCCATGCCGAACTGGTCGCGATCACCACCGCCACCGCGGCGGGACACGCCGAGGCGTTGCGCGGCTCGACCGTGTACGCGAGCGGCGAGCCGTGCCCGATGTGCGCCGCCGCCATGGTGTGGGCGCGAGTCGGGCGGATCGTCTTCGCCGCGGCGGCCGCCGAATTCGGGCAGATCCTGCCCGGCAAGCCAGCTTTCGCGCTGACCTGCGCCGACCTGGTCGCCACCGCCAACGTGGCGGTCGAGGTCAGTGGACCACATCTGGGCGAGGAAGCCCTGGACGTCTTCCGCGCCGCCGCGGCGAGCTGACCCGGAGTGCCGGTCGCCACCACGGCGACCGGCACCGATCACCGGACCGGAACGGACTCTCCGCCCAGGTCGCGCTGTTCCTCGATCGCCTCGGGCGTGCCGGGCACCTGAGTGCCGCGCAGCGAGACGCCCTTGGTCTCGATGAGGAAATAGGCGGCGATCAGGCCGACCAGACAGGCGCCGAACATGTAGTACGCCGGGAACAGGTGATCGCCGGTGGCCTCGATGAGCGCCTGGTTGACCACCGGCGCGGTACCACCGAACAGCGAGGTCGCCACGTTGTAGCCGATCGCCACGCCGGCGAAGCGCACGATCGTGGGGAACATGGCCGGGAAGGTCGCCGAGATGGTCGCCAGCTGCGGCGCGTAGAGCAGGCCGAGGATCGCGAAGCCGGCGATGGCGCCGGTCAGCGAGCTGCCGATCAGCTTGTACACCGGGATGACCATGATCATCAGCGCCGCGCACGAGAACATCCACATCGGCCTGCGGCCCACCCGGTCGGAGAGCGCGCCGAGGAACGGCAAGGTCACCAGCATGGCGATCTGACCGATCAACGGGACCAGCAGCGCATCGGATTCCTCCATGCCCAGCGTCGTCCCCAGATAGGTCGGCGTGTAGCTGAGCAGCGAATAGTTCACCACATTCAGCGCGATCACCAGGCCGAACAGGGTCAGAACGGGACGCAGGTATTTCGTCACCAGATCGCGGTAGACACCGGTCACTTCCTCGGTTTCGTCCTTGCTCTCGACCTCGCGGAATACCGGCGTGTCCTCCACCCGATTCCGTAGATACATACCGATCAGACCCAGTGGCGCCGCGATCAGGAACGGCAACCGCCAGCCCCACGATTCCATCGCCGTAGCGTCGAGAATATTCACCAGCAACAGGGCGACAAGATTGCCGAGCGTGAATCCGGCGAGGGTGCCGACTTCGAGAAAACTGCCGTAGAAACCGCGTTTGCGGTCGGGCGCGTATTCGGCCATGAATGTCGCGGCACCGCCGTATTCGCCGCCTGCGGACAATCCCTGGACCATGCGCAGCAGGTAGAGCAGGATCGGGGCGGCGATGCCGATGGCCTCGTAGCTGGGGATCAAGCCGACCGCGAGGGTCGAGGCCGCCATCAGGACGATGGTGGTGGCGAGCACGCGTTTACGGCCGATCCGATCGCCCAGCGGCCCCCAGATCATGCCGCCGATGGGCCTGATCAGAAACGACACCGCGAATCCGAGCAGGGTGTAGACCACGCTCGATCCCGTCCCGTCGCCGGGAAACAACGACGCGGCGATATACGTCGCCAAGTAGGCGTAGACGCCGTAGTCGAACCATTCGACCGCATTTCCGATCGCCGATGCACCGATGGCACGATGCAGCACCGATTTCGATTCCTGTGACATCCGCAAAACCTCTCGTCGTCGCCCCCTCGGACTACCCGGCAATTTCGCCGGGCAAACGTTACGACTACGCGAAGAATGCCCTGAGATCAGGCGAGAGCCGACAGTTTGCCTGCGAGAACGGACTTTTCCCGTTCGTTGCCGCAGAGCCGCACCGCCTCGGCGAGCGCGGCACGCGCCTCGTCGGTGCGGCCGAGCCGCGTGAGAAGTTCGCCGCGCACACTCGGCAGCAGATGCGAATTCGCCAGCGCCCCATCGGCGGCCAGTTCGTCGACGATGGGCAGCGCGGCGGCGGGCCCGTCCGCCATCGAGACCGCCACCGCCCGGTTCAGCTCCACCACCGGCGACGGCGCGAGCCTGCCCAGCGCCTCGTAGAGCAGCACCACCCGCTCCCAGTTCGTCGCCTCGACCGACGGTGCGACAGCATGACATTCGGCGATCGCGGCTTGCAGGCCGTACGCGCCGAGCCCATTGCCCACCGCGGCGGCCTTGGCCAGCGCGGCCCGGCCACGCCGGATCGCGGAACGGTCCCAGCGGCGCCGATCCTGCTGTTCGAGCAGCACCGGCTGCCCGTCGGGGCCGGTTCGGGCGGGAAACCGCGCCGCGGTCAGTTCGAGCAGCGCCAGCAGCCCGTACACCTCGGCTTCGTCCGGCATCAGCCGGGCCAGCACCCGCGCGAGCCGCAGTGCTTCACCGGCGAGGTCGAACCGGATGAGATCGCCGCCCGTGCTGGCCGATGACCCCTCGGTGAAGATCAGGTAGATCACCCCGAGTACCGATCCCAGCCGGGCGCGACGTTCGGCCGCGGGCGGCACCTCGAACGCGACCTGCGCCGCGCCGAGCGTCTTCTTCGCCCTGGTGATCCTGGCCTGCACGGTCGCGGTCGGCACCAGGCAGGCCTTGGCGATCTCGTCGCTGGTCAGGCCGCCGACCACGCGCAATGTCAAGGCCAGCCGGGCTTCCCGCGACAGCACCGGATGACAGGAGATGAACATCAGGGCGAGCACGTCGTCGTCGATCTGATCGGGATCCCACAGGACCTCCGCTGCCGCCCGCACCGGGTCGGCCGCGTCGCCGCCGGTCAGCACGCCACCCTCGCCGAGAGTGCCCGCGAGGGTGGCGTACCGCTCGTCGAGGGCGGCGCGGCGCCGGAACGCGTCGATCGCGCGGCGCCGTCCGACGGTGAGCAACCACCCGGCCGGTTGCCGTGGCACACCGTCGCGCGGCCACGTCACCAGGGCCTCGGCCAGCGCCTCCTGCGCGAGATCCTCGGCCATCGCGAAATCGCCGGTGTAGCGGGCCAGCGCGCCGACGATCCGGGCCGATTCGATCCGCCAGACAGCCGCCACCGCTTCCCGGCCGGTGTGGTGGGTCATCGTCGTCGTGCTCAGAGCTGGCCGGTGGCCTCGCGCCAGGCGCGTTCCTTGATGATCCAGGTATTTTCCTGCGGGAATTCATCGATGCTGGGGACCCGGCGGATCTCGGTCTTGATGCCAGGGCCGGTCATCGGCATCCGCTTGGCCCATTCCACCGCCTCCTCCTTGGAGGCGACATTGAGGATGTAGTAACCGCCGAACAGTTCCTTGGTCTCGCCATAGGGTCCGTCGGTGACGACCGGGGGTTCCGAGGCGTAGTCGACGACCACCGTGTCGGCGGCATCGTCGAGGCCCTCGGCGGCGACGAGCACGCCGGCCCGGATCAGTTCGTCGTTGAACTTGCCCATGGTTTCCAGGACCTCGTTGAAGTCGAGCTGGGTGGCCCTGGCCCAGGCGTCGTCGGTCGCGCGCATGATCAGCATGTACTTCATGGTGTGTCTCCTCGGGGTAGGTGCGGATCCTTCGTTCATCCCTAGGTCGAACGGGCCACGACACCGATCGACAACCGATCGAAACTTTTCCACGACTATTTTCCGCAGCCTACGACGGCGACCGGGTGACCGCATGATCGCGAGTCCCCGATCCGGGTACCCGCGACGGCTCGGCGTGATACATGTCGGAGGGACCTGTCACGCGACACAGCGGACGGGCAGAGAGGCAAGGAGTCCATCGTGAGCGCAGTCCTCGTCGAGCAACGCGAGCATGTGCTGGTCGTCACCATCAACCGGCCACAGGCCATGAACGCGGTCGACGCCGAGGTCAGCACCGGTGTCGGCGAGGCGCTCGAACAGGCCGAGACCGACGCGCAGATCCGGGCCGTCGTGCTCACCGGCGCAGGCGAGCGCGCGTTCTGCGCGGGTGCCGACCTCAAGGCGATCGGCCGCGGTCAGGGGATTCTTGCTCCGGGACATGAGGATTGGAACCTGGCCGGATATGTGCGTCATCCGATCAGCAAGCCGACCATCGCCGCGGTGAACGGCTTCGCGCTCGGTGGTGGTACCGAACTCGTCCTGGCCAGCGACCTTGCCGTCGCCGCCGAGACCGCCACGTTCGGCCTGCCCGAGGTCGCCCGCGGCCTGTTCGCGGCCGCCGGCGGCGCCTTCCGGCTGCCCGAGCAGCTGCCGCGCAAGGTCGCCATGGAGATGATCCTCACCGGCGAACCGATCACCGCGGCGCGCGCGCTCGAGCTCGGGCTGGTCAACCGGGTCGTCCCTGCCGATCTGGTGCTCGACGCCGCCTTGGAGCTGGCGGGCCGGATCGCCGCGAACGCGCCGCTGGCGGTGCAGGCGAGCAAGCGGGTCGCGCTCGGTCTGGTCGACGGCAAGATCGCCGACGACGCGGCCTGGGACCTCACCAACCGCGAGATCATGGGTGTCGCACGCACCGAGGATGTCCGCGAGGGCACCCTCGCCTTCGCCGAGAAGCGCAAGCCCAACTGGCAAGCCCGCTGACCGCGATGCGGATTCTGATTCTCGGCGCCTCGGGTTTCGTCGGCAGCGCGCTGCGCGCGCAGCTGGGTGGACGCCACGAGGTCGTCGGGACGAGCAGGTCGGGGAACGGGCTGGTCCCCCTGGATCTCGCCGATGCCGATGCGGTCCGCGCGCTCGTCGCGGACCGCGTCGACGTGGTGATCCACAGCGCCGGGATCGTGGATCTGGCTACCGCCCAACGGGATCCGGAAGCGGCCTACGCCGCGAACGTCGCACCGATGGCGGCGCTGCTCGACGCCGTCGACGACGCGGGCGCGAAACTGGTGTACCTGTCGACCGACAACGTGTTCGACGGCACGCGCGACCACTACGACGAAACCGCGCTGCGCACCCCGATCAATGTCTACGGCTGCACCAAGTCCTCCGCCGAACAGCTGGTCCTCGCCCGCGACGGGCACCTCGTCGCCCGGCTCCCGCTGGTCTACGGCCGCAGCCCGCGCTCGGACAAATTCCTCGCCCGCTTCGCCGCCCCGGCCATCGAGGCGCGCACCGATATCGTGTGCAATCCGCTGTATCTGCCCAGCCTGGCGCCCATGCTCGAGCACCTCGCTGACGAGACCGGGGTGGTCCACCTGGCCGGTGCGGAGACGGTGAGCCGCTACGAACTGATGACCCGCGTGCGCGACCGGCTCGGCGCACCCGCCCGAATTGTGCCCACCGACAACGATTCCGCGCCACCGGACTGCCCGCGACCACGGCGGCTGGTTCTGCGCAGCGTCCGGCACACCCTCGCCGGACCCGGGATCGACGCCGCCCTCGACGACCTCATCGGCCCTGCGCCGACGCCTCCGCCTGCGCGCTGATCGCCGTCCCCATCCACCGGCGCAGATAGCGCCGCAGCTCCTCGTCGCCGCGCGGCGGATTTCCGGGTGAGAGGAAGAACGACTGCATGGTGCGCAGGGCGTATTCGACGAGTCCGCGCAGCGCCGGTTCGTCGTATCCGTAAGCCGCCCAGTCGACATCGAAGCGCCGGATCATCGTCATGCCGAAGGCCTGCGCCTCGTCGGAGGTGAGGCTGTCGGTGTGCAGGTTCGAGTACGAACTCGACAGCAGGATGCCCAGGTGCGGGGTCTGGCGGACCTCGGTGAGGGTGTAGACGACGGCCTCGATCATCGCGTCGGCCGGGTCGTCGAGCCCGCGAACGTGCGCGGTCAGCCGGTCGAGGAAACCGTCGACCGAGGCGATGGCCGCGGCCGTCATCAGCGCGTCGGCGCTCGGGAAGTACCGGTAGACGGTCTGCCGGATGACACCGAGCGATTCCGCGACGTCGGCGATGCTGATCTCCGCTCCCGTCCGGCCGATGAGATCTACTGCCGCGGCGATGATCCGGCGCGCGGCCTCCGCATCGTCCGCCGGCGGACTGCCACCCCATCCACGTCTGCGCGCCACCGGGTGGACGCTAGCACAACCCCAGGTCACGGCGAATTCCGCGAAAGTGATCATACACTCGAAGGCTCATACGTATGATTACCTCATCACCCGAGCGGCAGGCACACGCCCGAACAACGAGGTACTCCACGTGACCGACCTTCATGTCCGCAAAATGGACTTCGCCTTCTCCGACTACGACGTGCCGTTCCTGTGGAATCCACAGAACCCGGCGTTCTCCTCGATGGCCAATGCCGTCTCGTTCCTGGCGATCGGCTTCGAGAAGATGATCGTGCAGCTGATCACGCAGGCGAAACCGCAGATCACCGACCCCGAAGTGGCCGAGGAAGCCGACGCGTTCATGCGTCAGGAGGGCCAGCATTCGACCGCACACCGCCAGCACGTCAAGGCGCTGATCCGGCGCTATCCGGGTCTGCAGCAGACCCTGGACGCGGTGATCGCCGAGTTCGACAAGCTCACCGCGAGCACCCCGATCAAGTACCGCCTGGCCTACACCGCCGATCTCGAGGCGACGTTCACGCCGGTGTTCAAGCTGATGCTCGACAACGACTCGACCCTGTTCGCCCCCGGCGACGACCGGGTCGCCTCGCTGTTCATCTGGCATTTCGTCGAGGAGGTCGAGCACCGCAGTTCGGCGCTGATCATCTTCAACTCCGTGGTCGACAGCGAGCTGTACCGGATGCGGGTCGCGCCCTCGATCTTCCGGCACGTCCTGCAGGTGATCCGCGTGGCCTGCGAAGGCTTCAACGAGCATGTGCCGCTGGCGGATCGGCAGGTCGACGCGCTGTCGATGTTCGCGAACTACCGTCGCGGGCAGACGCTGCGCCGGTTGCTGCCCGGGCTGCGGCCCGCCGACAACGGCACCATGCCGCGCGCGTTCGACGATCTGGGCCTGGGTGAGCAGATCGTCGCCCTGGGCGGCATCATCCGCAGCCAGATGCCCCGGCACAATCCCGCGCACGAGAACCTGCCTGCACTGGCCGACGAGTGGTTCCGACGCTATGACGAGGGCTACGACGTCACCCGTTGGTACACCGCCGATTCCGTCAGTTCGTAGGAGGGCCGCCCGATGGCCGAACACTGTTCACCCACCTTCGCCGAGCTCGCCACCCAGCTCGGTTTCTCCTGCGAGGAAGCGGGCGGTCTGGTCGAGTTCCGCAGTCCCTTCGCCCTGGAGAACTGGACGCTGCCGGTTCTCGAGATCACCATCGTGCTCGGCGCGGTGCTCGCGCTCTGGTACGCGATCGTGCGCCTGCGCCGCCACGGTGACCCCACCGATCTGGTGCTGTGGTTCGGCGCGACCGCCTACCTGTTCGTCATCGAGCCGCCGCTGTACTTCCCGGCCGCGTTCGGCATCGAGGACCATGTCGACACGATGTTCGCGCACAACGTGTTCACCGTCGACTTCCTGTGGGGCCGATTGCCGATCTACATCGTGGCGATCTATCCGCTGATGGCCACGCTGGCGTTCGGGATCGTCCGGATGCTCGGCATCTTCCGGCAGTACGGCGTACTCGTCGGCGCGACCTGCGTGGGTTTCGTGCACCACGCGTTCTACGAGATCTTCGACCATCTCGGTCCGCAGCTGCGGTGGTGGGAATGGTCGGTCGACAATCCGATCAACCAACCGATGTTCGACTCGGTGCCGGTGGGCAGCGTGGTGGTGTTCGCCGCGCTGTGGCCGATGTCGCTGGCGTTCTGCGTGCAGTACTTCGTCGGCCGTCAGGTCGATCAGGGCCGGGAGTTCTCCGGCATCGAATTGGTCTGGCGCACAGTGGTGATCGGTCTGCTGGCCTCGGTGGGCACCTTCCTGCTGCCGCTGCCTGCGACGGTGCTCGGCATGAGCAGTACGACGGTGCGCGGCGTGGTCTACGCGCTGGAACTGGTCGTGCTCTCGGTCGTCGCCGCGGTCGTCATGGTTCGCCAGTGGCGGCGACTGCGTCAGGGTGGCGCGACGGGTCCGCGCTCTCTGAACCCGTTCGTCCAGCGCTACGCCATCGTCTATCTCGTGGTGATGGCCGTTCTCTGGATCACCGCCCTGCCCGCCTTCCTCGACGCCGTCGACGGTGAGACGAGCAACGGCGATCCCCTCGGAAATCCCTGGTACACGCTGGCCTGCTTCGGTATCGCGATCCTGTCGATCCTCGCCACGTTCACCGTGCCACGTGTGGTCTCCGAACAGAACGAGCCGCAGGTGGAGAGCAAGGCGGCAACCGGCTAGCTCGGTCGCTCGATCTCGGCCGTGCCCCACGGCCGAGATCGAGAACCGTCGAGTTCCCCGCGCACGCCGGACCGCGCCCACCTGCGCCGGTGGGTGTGCCGACCACAGGTCCGACGGATATATACCGGTCCGTACCATCGACTTATGAGCGTCACCGACCATACCGAGCGCACGGCCGACACCAGTTCGCCCGAGACCGGGACGCAGACGGCCACGCCGGAGAAGGTCGTGCGGCGGCGGCCCAAGAACCGGCGCGCCCAGATCGCCGCGGAGGCCGCGTCCGCGTTCGGCGCGCACGGGTACCACGGTGTGAGCATGGAGGACATCGCGGGCAAGCTCGGGATCAGTTCGGCCGCCCTCTACCGGCACTACCGCAGCAAGTACGCGTTGTTCCGGGAGGAGCTGTTCCGGCTCGCCGATGTCACGGTGGCGGCGGTGACTCTGCCCGAGGACGCGGCGGAGTGGTCGCCGCGGGAACGCCTCGACCATGTCATCGACGCCGTCATCGCCAAAACCATCGGTAATCGGTCGACCACCGCGCTGGTCCGCTGGGAACGGCGGTATCTCGACGAGGCCGACCGGCAGGCCCTCGACGACAAATTCGCCGAGGCGGTTCGCCTGCTCGGCGGGCTGGTCCGTGAGCTGCATCCCGGACTCGCCCGCGACGACATCGCCGTCCGCTCCGTGGCAGTGTTCAGCGTGGTCAGCAGCATCGGCGACCACCACGCGAGCCTGCCGACCAGGCTGCTCACTCCCCTGCTCGCCTCGACCTGCCGGGCGCTGATCGATGTCGACCTGCCCGCGCAGGAGCCCGCGCGCCCGCCGGCCGAGCCCGACACCGGGTCGCCGTTCATGCACGAAGTGCTGCTGTCGAAGTCGGTCGAACTCTTCCATGAACGCGGCTACCAGAATGTCAGCGTCGAGGACATCGCCTCCGCGGCCGACCTGGCCACCGCCTCGGCCGTCTACCGCTACTACCGCAGCAAGAGCGACCTGCTCGCCGCGGCGTTCCGCCGCGCGGCCGATATCGTCTCCGGCGCGATCGGCCCCACGGTCGCCGCCTCGACCTCCCCCGCGCACGCCCTGTCGTCCCTGATCGACATGTACGTCCAGGGCTCCTTCGCCGAGCGCGCCCTCACCTACGTCTATTACGCCGAATTCGGCAATGTCGCCGCCGAAGACCGGGTGACGCTGCACCACATCCAGCAACTGGTCATCGCCGAATGGACCAAACTCCTCGTGCAGGTCCGCCCCGAGCTGACGGAAGCCGAAGCACGCATCCTCGTCCACGCCGGCTTCGCCCTGGTCGTCGACCTCGGCCGCGCCTTCGGCGACGAGGGCGTCGCCCCCCAGAACCGCGTGATCACCCTCCACCGCACCACCCTGTTCGGCCACGCCTGACGACAACTCGCTGCCGCTCCGCCGGTGGAGCGGCAGCGAGTGCCGGTGCGAGACAGCGGGTTACAGGCCCAGCGTGCGGCCGATGATGTCGCGCTGGATTTCGCTGGTGCCGCCGAAGATGGTGGAGACCAGGGCCCCGCGGACATGCTTTTCCATGTCGAACTCGCGGGCGTAGCCGTAGCCGCCCATCATCTGCATGCCTTCCAGCGCCACCCGCTTGCTGGTCTCGGTCGCCTTGAGCTTGGCCATCGAGGCCTCCCTGGCGAGCACCTTGGTCGGGTTGGCGTCGGCTTCCCTTGCCACGCTGTAGATCAGCAGCTTGGTGCATTCGATCTCGGTGGCCAGGTCGGCCAGGCGGTGGCGCAGCGACTGGAACGAGCCGACCGGCCTGCCGAACTGCTTGCGCTGGGTGACGAAGGCGATGGTGTCCTCGAAGGCGCGCTCGGCGGCGCCCAGGCTCATCGCGGCCAGGATGAGGCGCTCGAAGTTGAGCCCGGTCATCAGCTGACGCCAGCCGTTGCCCTCCTCGCCGACCACCGCGTCCTCGGGCAGCACGCAATCGGTGAAGTACAGATCGTTGGTCTCGGTCTGGTTGCCCATCAGCTCGATCGGGGTGATCTGCAGGCCGGGGGTGTCGGCGGGCACGTGGAACATGGTGAGCCCCTCGTGCTTTCCGCCCTCCTTCGAGGTGCGGGCGACGAGCAGGATGTTCTCGGAGATGTGGGCGTTGGAACACCAGGTCTTCTGGCCGTTGATCAGCCAGCCGTCGGCGGTCTTGACCGCCTTGGTCGACAGGTTGCCCACGTCCGAGCCCGCCTCGGGCTCCGACATCGAGATCGACTGGGAGGCACCGCGAACGATGCCACGCAGCACATTGTCCTTCTGCGCCTCGGTGCCGAACTTGGCGTAGGCGCCACCGGTGATCAGGGTCGGCCCGATCGCCCCGATCGGCAGCATCCCGCGCAGGCTCTCCTCGAGCAGAATGCACATGTCGACCATCGAGGCCGCCGACCCGCCGTACTCCTCGGGAATCGTCAGGCCGAGCCAGCCGAGCTCGGCCATCTTCGCGTACACGCCGGGGTTGTGCTGTTCCTTGTCGTGCTCGGTCAGCGCGTCACGCTGCTCCCGGGTCCCCGCCTCACGCTTGGCGAACGCGGCCACCGCCGCGGCGAAATCCTTTTGTTCCGGGCTGAATTCGACGCCCATACTGTCCCTCTTCTTCCGTGCTGATCGATGGTTGGGTCTACTTGGCTCGCCCGAAGCGGAAAGCGGTGAGCTTGCGCACCGTCGACAGCGTCGACTCGGTACGGGCGAACGACAGCAAGGCCATGCCGGGAATCTCGAAGCGCTGCCGCGCGATCGAATGCGGCCGGGTGAAACCGAGCAGGCCTGCAGCTCCGTGGATGCGGCCGATGCCGGACTCGCCGACACCACCGAAGGGCAGCGCCGGGATGGCCGCGTAGGCGGCCGGGCTGTTCACCGAGGTCGCACCGGCACGCAGCTTGCGGGCGATCTCCATGCCGCGCTTGCGCGAGAACACCGACGAGGCGAGCCCGTATTCGGAGGCGTTGGCCAGCTCGATCGCCTCCTCGACATTGCGCACCGCGCGCACGGTGAGCGTGGGACCGAAGGTCTCCTCGCGGACCGCGGCGGAGTCCTCTGGCACGTCGAGCAACACGATCGGGCGCACGAACGGCGCCTTGATCGACTCGGGGCCGCCCACCAGCGCGGTGCCGCCCTTGGCCAGCGCGTCCTCGACGTGGCTCGTGATCACGTCGACCTGGCTCGGCAGTGTCATCGGGCCGTAGGAGGCGTCCGGACCCGAGCCCGGCGTCAGCTCTTCGACCCGCTTGGTGAGCTCGGCCAGGAACTCGTCGAGCACCGAGGCCACCACGTAGCAGCGCTCGGTACCCACACAGGTCTGGCCGGAGTTCGCCATCGCCGACCAGGCGATCGCGTCGGCGGCCGCGGCCACCTCGGCGTCCTCGGCCACGATCGCCGCGTCCTTGCCGCCGCATTCGAGCACCACCGGGGTGAGCCGCTGCGCCGCGGCGGCCATGATCCGCTTGCCGGTGGCGGTCGAGCCGGTGAAGGCCACCATGTCCACGCCGGACTCCACCAGGGCCCGGCCGGTGTCGCCCGGGCCTGTCACGACAGTGAGGATGCCGTCGGGCAGGTCGGGGTTCGCCTTGGCGAAGGCATCGGCGAACCAGTGGCCGACGCCGGTGGTGAGCTCACTGGGCTTGAACACGACGGTGTTGCCCGCGGCCAGCGCGTAGGCGATCGAGCCGTTGGGTGTGTACACCGGGTAGTTCCACGGGCCGATCACGCCGACCACACCGTGTGGGCGCTGCTCGATCACGGCCTCGTGATTGGCCATCATCAGGCCCGGCCAGACCTTCTTCGGCCCGAGCACCTTGTGCGCGTTCTCGGCCGCCCACGCGAGGTGTTCGACGGCGGTGATCACCTCGAGGTAGGCGTCGTCGGCCGTCTTGCCGTTCTCGGCGCTGATCAGCGCGCAGAACTCCTCGGCATGGTTGACCAGGTGCGCGCCCCAGCGCAGCAGCGCGCGTTTGCGATCCTTGAATCCGAGTTCCCGCCAGGTGTCCGCAGCCCGTCGTGCCAGGGCGACGGCGGCGCCGACGCTGTCGGCGTCGTCGATCGGCCAGCTGCCGACCTGCTCGCCTGTCGCCGGGTTGGTCGTCACCAACATCGGCACGGAAACAGTTGCGGTAGTGGGGGTTTCGGTCATCCTCGACCATCCTTCAAGTAGCCCGGTGGCGGTGTCGCGACACTCCGGCC
The DNA here is from genome assembly GCF_053608525.1 of Nocardia sp. NPDC055029. Taxonomy (NCBI): domain Bacteria; kingdom Bacillati; phylum Actinomycetota; class Actinomycetes; order Mycobacteriales; family Nocardiaceae; genus Nocardia; species Nocardia sp. NPDC055029. The sequence goes on along the minus strand of NZ_JBSGVQ010000015.1, from coordinate 66,613 downwards.
GCACGTGCCGTCCGGGGATCCGGCGGCCCGCACGACCTATTGACACGGTATGTCGGAGGCCGCTAAGTTAATCGTGATTCTCATTAAGTTAATCACGATTCTCGCCGGTTGCAAAGAGCCGTTCAGGTTTTCATCGCGACCGGCGAGAATCGTCGAATCCGGAGGGAGAGCGCGATGCTGCGCACCCGATTCACCGAGGCATTCGGTGTCGAGCACCCCATCGTGCAGGGCGGGATGATGTGGGTCGGCCGCGCCGAACTCGCCGCCGCGGTCTCGGAGGCGGGTGGCCTCGGCATCATCACGGGCCTGACCCAGCCGACGCCGCAGGCGCTGCGGGAGGAGATCGCCAGGACCAGGGACCTCACCGACAAGCCGTTCGGGGTGAATCTGACGATCCTGCCGTCCATCACTCCCCCGCCCTACGAGGAATACCGGCAGGCGATCATCGACGGCGGCGTCCCGATCGTGGAGATCGCGGGCGGCAATCCGGCCACCCACCTGCCCTTTCTCAAGGATGCCGGGATCAAGGTGCTGCACAAGTGCACCAGCGTCAAGCACGCGCTCAAGGCACAGCAGGTCGGCGTCGACGGCGTGAGCATCGACGGTTTCGAATGCGCCGGTCATCCCGGTGAGAACGACACACCGGGGCTGGTGCTGATCCCCGCGGCGGCGCGTGAGCTGGAGATCCCGATGATCGCCTCGGGCGGCATCGCCGACGCCCGCGGCCTGGTCGCCGCCATGGCGCTGGGTGCGGACGGGGTGAACATGGGAACGCGGTTCCTGTGCACCGTCGAGTCGCCGATCGCGCACTCGGTCAAGGAGAAGATCGTCGCCAACACCGAGCTCGACACGAAACTGATCTTCCGGACCATGAACAACACCGCCCGGGTCGCCGACAATGCCGTCAGCCGCCAGGTCGTCGAGATCGAGCGCGGCGGCGGCACCTTCGCCGATGTGCGTGATCTCGTCGCCGGTGCGCGGGGGCGCAAGGTCTACGAGGACGGCGACGTCGACGCGGGAATCTGGAGCGTCGGCCAATGCCAGGGCCTGATCCACGACATCCCCACCTGCGGCGACCTCGTCGCGCGGATCGTGCGCGAGGCCGAGGACCTCATCGCGGGCCGGCTGGCGGGCACGATCGTCGAGGCGGTGGCGCGATGAGCGAGAGCCTGCACGTCGACGCCGAACACGGCGTCCTGCGCATCACGATCGACCGCCAGGCCAGGATGAACGCGATCGACCTCGCGACCATGGCCGAACTGTCCGCGGCGATCACGGCGGCCGCCGACGAGCCGAGCACCCGGGTGATCGTGCTGACCGGCGCGGGCAAGGCCTTCTGCACCGGCGCCGACCTCGCCGCCGCGGCCGCCGCGGGCGGCAACGAGGCGACGCCGGAGCTGGTGATGGACACCGCCAACGGCGTGATCCGCGCGATCGTCGACTCCCCGCTGCCGGTGATCGCCCAAGTGAACGGGCCCGCGGCCGGTGTAGGCGCCTCGATCGCCCTGGCCGCCGATCTCATCTATGCCGCCGACAGCACCTACCTGTTGCTGCCGTTCACCTCCATCGGCTTGATGCCCGACGGTGGCGCGACGGCGCTGGTGGCGGCCGCGATGGGACGCGCGCGGGCCGCGGAGATGGCCCTGCTCGGTGGCCGCCTGCCCGCCGCCGAGGCCGCCGCGGCGGGCCTGATCACCGCGAGCGTGCCCGCCGCCGAGCTCACCGACCACGTCGACACCATCGCCGCCAAGCTCGCGATCGGACCCCGGCGCGCGCTGCAGCTGACCAAGGCCGCGATCAACGCGGCGACCCTGTCCGAACTCGACAGCGCGCTCACACGGGAGAAGGACGGGCAGGTCGAACTGCTGACCTCCGCCGACTTCCTGGAGGGGATGACCGCGATGTTGACCCGCCGCGCCCCGCAGTTCACCGGCGCTCCCCGCCCGATCGCCGACCCGGCCTAGTTCCCCTCGAGGAGACGACGATGTCCACCGCCGTAGAACCGATGCGCTCGCGACGCAATCACTGGATGAACCAGATCGCGATCCACGCCACCACCATTCCCGACGCGCCCGCGCTGCGCTACCTCGGCAAGACCACCAGCTGGCGGGAACTGCACGAGCGGGTCGGCAAGCTCGCCGACGCCCTCGCCCGGCGCGGTATCGGCCCCGGCGATCGTGTGCTGATCCTGATGCTCAACAACACCGAGTACATCGAATCGGTGTTCGCCGTCAATACTCTCGGCGCCATCGCGGTCCCGGTGAACTTCCGGCTCACCCCGCCCGAGATCGCCTACCTGGTCACCGACAGCGGCGCCACCGCCATCATCACCGAGGCGATGTTCGCCCCGCTGGTCACCGCGGTGGCGGGCCAGACCGGTGGGCTGGACACCCGCATCGTGGTCGGCGTGGGAACGTGCGAGGGCCTGCTCGGCTACGACGATCTGCTGGCCGAGGAGGGCGAACCGCACGAGCCCCTCGACGTCACCGAGGACACCGCCGCCCTGATCATGTACACCTCCGGCACGACCGGAAACCCCAAGGGCGCGGTGCTGACCCACCTCAACATGAACTCCCAGGCGCTGACCTGCATCCGGGCGATGCGCTACAGCGCCGACGACATCGCCTTCTGCGCGTCACCGCTGTTCCACATCGCCGGATTGGGTTCCATCGCCTCCTGTTTCGTGCTCGGCGCGCTGACGGTGATCCATCCGCTCAAGGCGTTCGACGCCACCGAGGTCCTCGACGCGTGGGAGCGCGAACGCGCCACCTCGGTGTTCCTGGTGCCTGCCCAATGGCAGATCGTCTGCGCCGATCCCTCGGTGCCGCAGCGTGATCTGCGCCTGCGGGTGATCAGCTGGGGCGCCGCGCCCGCCTCGGACACGGTGCTGCGCGCCATGGCCGAGACCTTCCCCGACGCCCTCAACGTGGCGGTCTTCGGCCAGACCGAGATGTCGCCGATCACCTGTGTGCTCGACGGCGAGGACGCGATCCGCAAGCTGGGTTCGGTCGGCAAGCCGATCCCGACCATCGCCACCCGGATCGTCGACGACGAGATGAACGATGTCGCCCCGGGCGAGATCGGCGAAATCGTCTATCGCGGACCGACATTGATGCGCGAGTACTGGAACAACCCGCGCGCCACCGCCGACGCGTTCGCCGGCGGCTGGTTCCACTCCGGAGATCTGGTCCGCCGGGACGACGAGGGGTTCGTCTACGTCGTCGACCGGAAGAAGGACATGATCATCTCCGGCGGCGAGAACATCTACTGCGCCGAGGTCGAGAACGTGCTCTTCAGCCATCCCCGCATCCGCGAGGCGGCAGTGATCGGCCGGGCCGACGACAAGTGGGGCGAGGTGCCGGTGGCGATCGTCGCCGTCGAGGACGCCGACGCGATCAGCCTCGCCGATCTCGAAGCGCACCTCAACGCCCACCTGGCCCGCTACAAGCACCCGAAGGACCTCGTCGTGGTGGACACCCTGCCGCGCAATGCCGGCGGCAAGGTGGTCAAGCACGAACTGCGCAGGCTGCACGGTTCGGTGCCCGTCGCCGGCAGCTGAGCGAGCCGATGACACGGTCCCGGTGACGCCACTCCCCGCGTCGCCGGGACCTTTCGGCTGGGTGGACCTGGTCAGCTGCCGAGGAAGTCCTCGATCGCAGGCCAGGTGGTGTCGGCGGCGGCCGGGCCGGCGAGCAGGCCGAGGTGGCCGCCGGGGACATCCACGAAGCGGGTTTCGGCGGCGTTCGGCAGGATCTCGAGCCCGCGCCGCACGGCGGTGGCGGGCACCACCATGTCGGTGCGACTACCGACCAACAGCACCCGGCAGGTCACCTTGGCCAGCTCGATCACCAGGTCGGAGCGCACCCGGATCGAGCCGCTCGCGAGCTCGTTACGCACAACCAGGCTGCGATAGATCTGCCAGAACGAGCGGCCGGGATAGCCCGGCATGCTGGACATGAAGCGGTCTGTCGCCTCCATCCGGGCCAGAGCCTCGGTATCCAAGGCGTTGCGGGCCAGGAACATCGGCCGGGCGAGTTCCCGGTCGAAGGCCTGCAACCGGAAACCCAGCTGGACGAACTCTTGCGGGATGCCGCCCATGAGCCGGGTCGCCAGCGCCATCCCCCGGCCCCCGGTGATCCGGCCCGCCAGGCGCAGCGGCTGCAGCAGCGGGGTCCTTGCCTGGTCGATCGGGGTGGCCAGGCCGGCGATCGAGGCGATCGGCAGGTCGGGGTGGGCGGCCGAGGTGAGCAGGGCCATCGCGCCGCCGAGGGACCAGCCGATGATGTCGATCGGCCCGTCGTGCTCGTGCGCGACCCGCAGGATGGCCTCGGGCAGGATGTCGTGGGTCCAGTCCTCGAGCCCGAGATCGCGGTCGGCGTAACCGAATCGGCCGTAGTCGACGACATAGGGCTGCCTGCCCTGGTCGAGCAGGAAGCGCACGAGGCTCTGTCCCGGCCGCAGGTCGAAACAGGCCGGTGTCACGGCCAGCGGCGGCACGAGCAGGACCGGATTCCCGGTCGCCTGCGTCGTGCGGTCGTACCGCTTCAGGTGCCGATGCTTGCCCTCGTAGACGGTCGTCGACGGCGCGGGCCGCGACGACTCGAGCCCACCGCCGAACGACACCGACCACACATTGCGGACCGCACGCTGTGCGTCGGCAACGATCCCCATCACCAACACATTCCCCTTTACCTCACCACGGCTGCCGGACGGCAGTTCCTCACCAGTTCGAGTCGTCAGGCCGCGCGGCGGGCGGCGTCGGCCTGCCCGCTGCGGTAGGACCGGGCCGCGGAGCCGGTCAGCGGCCGCGCGAAGAGCACCTGCGCGGCGGCGCGGACGAGACCGGCCAGGCCGCGGCGGCCCGCCGGCAGACCGAGCACGCTCCACACGGTCTGTGTCTGCGACGGCGTCACGGTCTCGCCGGCGAACCGGTCGGCCAGCCAGTTCAGGCTCAGCGGCGTCGACATCGCGAGCAGCGTGATGTGCTCGCTGAGACGGTCACGCAGGTAGGTGACGTGCGCGCCGTGCCCGCGATAGCGGTCGACCAGCGCGTCGATATCGGCGGTCGCGATGATCTGGTCGTGCACGGCCTGCACAACCAGCAGCGGCACGGCCGGTGCCCTGGTACCCAGCTCGGCGTCGGCGAACAGGGCGGCCATGTCCGCGAGAGCGAGCAGCTCGGCGAGCGGGACGGAGGTGTGCCGGTCGACGTCGTAGCGCGCCAGCCGCAGGACCGCCGCGCCCGTGGTCGAGCGTGCGGCCTTGTCGAGCACGGCCTGACCCGCTTCGTCGACCACGCTCTCGATGACGGCGTCGAACGCGGGATACACCCGGCGCAACGCGGCAACGACCAGGGTCGGCAGCCCGGCGTGCAGGCTGCCGTTGAGCCGGTGGAACGTGGACACCAGGTCACCGACCGGCGAGCCGAGCACCGCACCGGCGATGTCGAGTTCGGGGGCGTAGGCAGGCGCCATCTCGGCGGCCCACGAGGTCGCGAGGCCACCACCGGAGTAGCCCCACAGCCCGATCGGAGCCTGCGGATCGAGACCGAGCGGCTCGAACGCCAGCGCGGCCCGGATTCCGTCGAGGGCGCGATAGCCGGGTTCGCGCGGGGCGCCCCACGCGCCGAGCATGCCCTCGTGATCCGGGATGGAGATGGCCCAGCCCCTGGTCAGCGCGTCGACGAAGCACAGCAGTTCGACGTGGGCGAAGGTGCCGATCGCGCGCGAGCCCTTCTGCAGCGCATAGGACGGGAACCCGCGCGAGGACACGGCGTCGATGGCGCATTGGAACGACAGCAGCGGCGTCTCCGGACCCACGTCCGCGGGCGCGAGCACGGTCGTGACCGAGGCGTCGGGCTTCCCGTCGAGGTCGGTCGTGCGGTACAGCAACTGCCACGCGGTCACCTTCAGCGGGATCCTGCCGAAGGCGGCCAGTTCGACCGGACGCCACCGCAGGACCGTGCCCTCGGCGAGCTGCTCGAATCCGGCCCGCGGTCGATAGAACGGGTCGTTGTCGGGCAGCGTCGCGAAGGCGGGCGCGGGCCAGCTCTCGGTGCGCGAGCGGGCATGGTCGGCAGTCAACGTTGTACTCCAGGGGATGGCACGCGGGTATGCGGGACAGGGAAAACGGGCCGGTCGCGATGACCGGCCCGTCGGGGCGGATCGGTGCCGGTCAGGCGGCTCTGCGGGCGGGCTCGCTGCGATAGCGCGAGGCCGGGCCGTCGATGCCGAGCAGGCGCCAGGTGAGCTTGGCGAGCGGGTTCATCATTCCGGTGCCCTCCACCAGCGCCCGCACATCGGCGAACACGTCACGCTTGGTTGCCTGCGACGCCGGGCTGCCCCAGTAGGCCTCCCGCATCACCTCGTCCGGGATGCCGAACTTCTCCACGAACTGCTTCGGCGGCGTCGCGATCATGTCGAGCATCACGCGCATGGCGATCGGGAAGGCCACCGACAGCACGGTTTTCGTGATCGGGTTCATCGACGGCACGTTCTTGCGCAGGTACTCGTGCGCGAAGGAGATATGCCGCGCTTCCTCGGCCACATGGATCTGCATCACCCGATGCACCATCGGATGCATGTCCACCCCGCCGCGCAGCAGCGACTTCTGCAGGTGATCGATCGGCTCCTCGCCGCCCAGGATCATCGTGAAGAACAGCTCGGGGAAGTACTTCACCGCGGGCCAGATGGCCATCGTCAGCTTGCGGTCGATCGATCCCATGCCGATCACATCGCGGTAGCCGATCCGGTTGATCATCTCCTGGAACATCATCGTGTGGTTGCACTCTTCGGCAGCCTCGTGGGTGACGTAGCGGAACTCCGGATCGCCGTTGGGTACCGAGATCAGATACTGCATCAGCCCACGGATCAGCAGCTGCTCGAAATCCAGGCCGACCTTGGCGATCCCGGCCTGGCGCCACATGCCCATGGCGATCTGCTTCTCGACCGGCTGCGCCTTGTACCAGGGGTGGCGGCCCAGCGGGTCCTCGTCGGGCATGATCCAGCGCGGATCGTCGGAATGCACGGCGAACTCCGGCGAATCCCAGTCGATGTCGACATACGGGTCGAAGTGTTTGGTCACGGATCCCTCGGACAGACTGCGCAGAATCTCGTGGTATCCGGGCTCACCCGGACGCTTGGCGGCGGTGGACAGCGTCATCGATGTCTCCTCAGTAGATGCTGCCTCCAGTTTAGTGATACCGGCAGTACCATACAAGAGTTGGCGCTACTTTGCGTTACACCTACCTTGCCATCTCGCTAGACGAGCGATTTCCCCGCCGCCCGGCGCTTGCGCATATCGACGAGCAGGCGCGGGAACGGCTGATGACGCGCACCCGGCGGCAGCACCGTGAACACGCGCCCGAAACCACGCATGACCAGCTCGAACGCACGCTGCCGACGCGGACTCCAGGCCAATCCGAGGCTGTCACGGAACCGCTGCGGGAGAAATCCGGTGACGAAGAACCGGTTGATCCGCCGCCCGGCGATCCGGATGATCCAGGGCTGCGGCCCGAGGTCAACGACATGCTCGAGCAGATAGCCGCGGACCTCGGCATCGAGGGCGAGCTCATCGAGCATCGAGTCCCAGTAGCGGTCGAACGCCGCCCGGTCGGCGGGCCACAGCTCCGCGGGCATCTGCAGCGTCGTGCCGAACCGCGCCGAGTCCTGATACAGCTCGTCGGCGAAGGTCTCGTCCAGCTCGCCGAACAGCAGCTCGAGACTGTCGCGGGTACCGCGGTAGATGCACGCGGCCACCCACAGCTGCAGGCGTGGATCGAAGGCGTTGTACTTCACCGGCCCACCGGGCCGGTTGCGCACCTGCCGATGCGAGGTCCCGACCGCCTCGCGGAACACGGCCCGGTCCTCGTCGGTGCCGAGCATCGCCACCGCGAGATAGGTCAGCGTCGTCTTGGCGCGCTTGCCCGGATTCGTCGCGTAGCTCCCGGATTCGACCGTGCTCTCCACCACGCCCCGCCCGACCGGAAGCAGGCTCAGCTGCATCACGACATTGGCGGGTCCGCCGAGGATCGCACCGGCGCCGGTGAGGTAGCGATGCCTGCGCTCGGCGTTGTCGTCGACGGGATGCTGCGGCTGCGCTGCCGCGCGGGGCTGTGACACGACCAACCTCCAGGAGAGTGAGAGATTTCCTCATTCAGACTCTCATTCGCCTGGCCACTCACGCAAGGCCATTCGAGAATCGCATGTCACATAGATGGCGTTTTCCCAGTTGGACTACTGTCAGATAGCCGGAATGCAGAGTAACTTACTGCTCGGATCACAACGGAGGGGGCATCCATGACCGAGCAGGCCGGACCACTACTGCGGCGCCACCTCGGCGACCGGCGATTCCTGTTGACACTGCCGCGCGCGGTCGGACTGCAGGTACTGCACCCCGTCATCGCGACCGCGCTGCGCGAGCACGCGCCGAATCGACTGTGGGAACACAAGAAACGCACCGTCTCGCAGATGATCTATCTGGCGCACACGGGCCGGGCGGCGGACTCGGTGATCCGCTTCGCCCACGAGCACGTGAAGGGCGTCGACGACCACGGACACCGCTACCACGCCCTACATCCCGACGTGTTCCTGTTCCAGCACGCCACCTACGTCGAGACGCTGATGACCGCCGCCGACCTGTTCGGCCCCGCGCTCGCCGTGGACGACCGCGACCAGCTCTACCGGGAGACCCGTGCCTGGTACCGGACCTACGGTGTCAGCGATCGGCTGCTCCCCCTGACCCGGCCGGAGTTCACCGAGTACTTCACCGACGCCTGCGCGACCCAGCTGCGAATCAGCCCCGCCGCGCACGAATTCCGCGATCAGGTCCTGCGCCCCGATGCCTGGATCGTCCGGCACCTGCCCGCCGGCGCCGCCCGGGCGATGCAGCATCCACGGGCGCGCACGCTGTTCGGTATCCGGCCCGCGCCGGCCGATACCACCGCACTGCGCGCCGTCGCGCTCACCGCGCGCACCGGATTCACGATCGCGCCCAGGCGAATTCGCTACGTGTCGCAGGCCCGTGCCCGGACCGTGCGATGACCGGGGCCGCAGGGTAGGCCGATCCGGCCGCGCGCGGCGCTCAGCTAGCTGTTCGAATGAGCCACCTATCAAGCCAGCCGGTGAGCCTCCGCGCGTCACCCGAACTTCCGGCCGCCGCGAGATAGCCGTCCGGCCGCACCAGCAGCCACCCGTCCGCCATCTCGTCGGGTAGCGACACCGGCCGCACCGCGAGTATGTCCCGCCATGGGCGATAGGTGTCGGAGATCCGTCCTGCGCCCGGCGTGACGAACAAGGTCAGGGTGGACAGGTCCAGCATGTCGACCAGGCGCGCCCCGTCGAGGCGCAGGTCCGGCATCCGGTCGCCCGCCCGCAGCTGCCCAATCCGTCCGCCGCCCTCGGCAATGGGGCAGCCACGGTATCCCGCGGTGAGCTGTCCCAGTTTCGGCGCCGTCTTGTTCTGGACGGCGGGCCTGCCGAGCAGGACGGGAGCGAACCGAGTCAGGGCTGCGTGCACAAGCGGATTGGTGGAGTTGAACACCCTGGTGGCCCGTTCCGTCATCCGCACCAGATCGTGGATCACCGGCAGCCGGTCGGACTCGTAGGTGTCGAGCAGCTCCGGTCGGGCCTGGCCCTTGACTACCATCGCGAGCTTCCACGACAGATTGATCATGTCCTGTATGCCTGCGTTCATGCCCTGACCGCCCGCAGGCGAGTGCACATGGGCAGCGTCGCCACCGAAGAACACCCGGCCGTCTCGCAGAGTTGTCATGTGGCGGCTGTTGATCCTGAACCGGGAGCTCCAGTTCAGGTTGCACAAGCGGGCGGGGAAGGGCACGGTGCGGTCGTACAGAGACTGGATGTCCTCCAGCGAGGGCTCGGCGGCATCACCGGTGACCCCCTCAGGATCGGTGGCCATGAACCGGAACCGGCCATTGCCCATCGGAAAGACTGCCAGAAATCCCTTGCGCGCCAAGAAGACCGACAGCTGGTCCTCCGGGATGTCACCGGCCAGGCGAAGGTCACCCAATACATAGTTCTGTGCCAGCGACCTACCCTTGAAGGGCAATCCGAGCTGCTTGCGGATCGCGCTGTGGGAGCCGTCGGCAGCGATCAGATACGACGCCGTGGCCGCATCGGTGGTCTCCGCGCCGCTGCCCAGTTGCACATCGACGCAGTCGGTCCGCCGGGACATCGAGACCATCTCGATCCCGCGTTCGACCTCGACCCCCTGCCGGCGAAGCTGCTGAGTCAGCAGTCGTTCGGTCTCCGACTGCGCCAACAGCAGCACGAAATTGAATTCGCTCGGCATCCGGTGCAATTCGATGGCAGCCAGCTTCTTGCCGCCGGAGTACAGCGTGGTTGCACTCGCGCGGTTGCCCAGCCTCAGCATCTCGTCGCCGACACCGCGGCCGCGAAGCAGTTCGATGGTGCGGGCCTGGACGCCGAGTGCGCGGGATGTCAGTGAACGTTCGGGCGCCCGGTCGATGATTCGGACGCCGATACCGAGCCGCGACAGCTCCACGGCGGCGGTGAGTCCGGTCGGTCCGGCTCCGACGATCAGGACAGGCACATCATGGTTCATCTCCCACTCCTCGCCGCTATGTCAACAAGTGGTGACTTAGACGATAGGCGGCGACGCTAGCCATGTCAACAGTCGGTGACTTACGCTCATCGCATGGCATCTCCGCGGGCGCGCAACGCCCAGCAGACACGCGCCGACATTCTGGTGGCGGCTCGACGGCGCTTCGGGTCCGACGGCTACGAACGCACCACCCTGCGCGCGGTCGCCGCCGATGTCGGCATCGACCCAGCCCTGGTCGTGCGGTACTTCGGCAGCAAACAGGATCTCTTCGCCGCCGCGGCCGAGTTCACCCTCGACCTGCCTGACCTGACCAAGATCAAATCCGATGACGTGGCAGAGGCATTGCTGTCCAGATTCTTTGCGGTCTGGGAGGAGGACACCACCTTCGTCGCGTTGTTGCGCGCGGCGATGACCAGTCCGGCGGCCGCCGACACCATGCGGCGTGTTTTCGCCTCGCAGGTGGCGCCGAAGCTGGCTGCCGTCACGCCCGATCACCCCGAACAGCGGGCCGGATTGATGGGCGCGTTCGTCATCGGATTGGCCACGACGCGGTACGTTCTGGCCAACCCCGCCGTGGCGAACCTCGGCCACGACGAACTCGTCCGCTGGGCCGGGCCGGTGATCCGTCAGCTGCTGACTGGTTCGGCGCCGCTGGAACATCCGAGCGCATCGACCAGCGAACACTCGAATGGAAGGAACGAGCATGAAGATCGTCGTCATCGGCGGCACCGGGCTGATCGGCTCGAAGCTCGTCGTTCGGATCGGTGAACACGGCCACGAGGCGGTTCCGGCCGCGCCGAGCACGGGAGTGAACACGCTCACCGGTCAGGGAGTGAAGGAGGTGCTTCAGGATGCGAATGTGGTGGTCGATGTCTCCAATTCGCCGTCGTTCGAGGACGACGATGTCATGGAGTTCTTCCGGACCTCCACCACGAATCTGCTCGACGCCGCCGGCGCGGCTGGGGTCGGGCACTACGTGGCGTTGTCGGTCGTGGGTACCGAGCGATTGCCCGAGTCCGGCTACCTCCGGGCGAAGGTGGCGCAGGAGGAGCTGATCAAGGGTTCGGGGCTGCCGTACTCGATCGTGCGCGCCACGCAGTTCTTCGAATTCGCAGGCAGGATTGCCGACTCCGCGACCGTCTCGGGCACTGTGCGGCTGTCCGGCGCTGCGGTGCAGCCGATGGCTGCCGACGATGTGGCCGCTGCCGTCGGCGAGACCGCGGTGGGCGCCCCGCTGAACGGCACCGTCGAGATCGCGGGACCGGAGGTGTTCGGCCTCGACCAATGGATCGGTACGGTGCTTGCCGCACGCCACGATCCGCGCGAGGTGATCACCGATCCGCGGGCGCGCTACTTCGGGGCGGTGCCGGACCGCGAGCTGCTGCCCAGCGCGGGCGCGAGCCTCGCGCAGACGCGGTTGCCGGAGTGGCTGACCAGTCAGTGACCCGTGCCCGGACCGTGCGGCGACCGGGGCCGCCTGCTCGACGAGCCGGCGGCCCCCTCCCCCTGGCGGGTCAGATGATCGCCTTGTGCTGACGGATCCGGCGCCGCACGTCGGCCATCATCGCGTTGGTGCCGGAGAACCGGATGAACCGCGGGATGAACCGGTTGACGAATCCGACGAAGAGGAACAGATTCTCGAACCGCCGCTGATCCGACGCACTCCACTCGACGCCCATCTGCTCCTGGAAGTGCGGTGGCAAAAATCCCGCCGTCAGGAACCTGAGCAGCCCACCCAGCAGCAGGCGCAGCGACCAGTGGATCATCCGCAGGTGCAGCAGGTCATCGATGTAGGCCCGGAAATCGTCGTCGCACACCACCTCTCGACACGCCTGGACCCAATACGCGTCGAACTCGGCGTGGGTCTTGGGCCACATGTCCGGATGGACCTGCAAGGTGGTGCCGAAAGTGTCCGCGCCCTGATAGAACTGCTCGAGCTCCGCCTCGGTCATCTTGCCGCACAGCAGCTGGTGGGTGTCCTCGTAGCCGATGTAGATCGCCGCCGCCACATACAGCTGCAGGTTGCGGTCGAAGGCGTTGTACTTCAGCTTCGAGTTCGGTCCCGATCGAACCTGGCGGTGGGCGACGTTCACCGCCTCGCGCATTGCCCGCTTCTCCTCGTCGGAGCCGAGCACCGCGACCGCCAGATAGGACGCGGTGGTACGCAACCGTTTCCACGGATGCACCATCAGCGCCCCAGACTCGACGGGGCTCTCCATCACACCCGCCGCGACTCCGCGATGCGCGAACTGCATCGCGACATTCGCCGCCGCGCCCGCGAACGCCCAGAAGTCGAGCGCGTCCGCCAGTTGCGCGGGCCGTTTGCGCGGCGAACGGTGGCTGTCGGGCAGCGGGATCCGCACCTGCGCGAGCGTCAGCGGCGGGTGCGTCGCCGGATCCGGCTCGGACAGGATGCTTGTGCCCGGCCTGGGGACGTGGCCCGGACCCTCGGCCACGTACCTCTCGCTGGTCGGGTCGTCGTAGTCGGGTTCGCCGGACTTGGCTGCCGTGTTCATCGCCGTCACAGCCTTTCGATGATCGTCGCGTTGGCCATGCCGCCCGCCTCGCACATCGTCTGCAACCCGTAGCGACCGCCGGTCTGCTCGAGATGGTTGACCATGGTGGCGAGCAGCCGGGTGCCCGATCCGCCGAGCGGATGGCCGAGCGCGATCGCACCGCCGCGAGGATTCACCCGGTCCGGATCGGCGCCGAGCTCGTGCTGCCACACCAGCGGAACCGGCGCGAACGCCTCGTTGACCTCGAAGGAGTCGATGTCGTCGACCGTGAGCGAGACCCGCTCGAGTGCCTTGCGGGTCGCCGGGACGACCGCGGTCAGCATGAGCGTCGGGTCGTCGCCGGCCACCGCGAACGAATGGAACCGCGCGCGCGGGGTCAGCCCCAGCTTCGCCGCGGCCCGCTCGCTCATGATGAGCGCCGCCGACGCGCCATCGGTCAGCGGCGAGGAGTTGCCCGGGGTCACCGACCAGGAGATCTCCGGAAATCGTTCCAGCGCAGCGGGATCGGTGAACGCCGGACGCAGGTTCGCCAGACTCTCGACGGTGGTGCCGGGCCGGATCGTCTCGTCGGCGTCGAGGACACCGGCGGAGGTCAGCTCCGCGTCGAAACCGCCCGCCGCGGCGGTGGCCGCCGCCAGCCGGTGCGAGCGGGCCGCGAACTCGTCGAGCGTGGTGCGATCCAATTTCCATCGGGCGGACAGGATTTCGGCGGCGATGCCCTGGCCGATCAGACCGGCCGGGTAGCGCACCGCGAGCGGGCCGCGCAGCGCGTCCTTGCCCTGCGCGTTGGAGAACATCGGCGCCCGGCTCATCGACTCCACGCCGCAGGCGATCGCCACGTCGTACGCGCCGGCGAGCACGCCCTGAGCCGCGAAGTGCACGGCCTGCTGGCTGGAGCCGCACTGCCGGTCGACCGTGGTGGCAGGCACGGACTCCGGGAAGTCCGCCGCCAGCACGGCCGTGCGGGTGATGTTGCTCGACTGCTCACCACTCTGGGTGACACACCCGCCGATCACATCGTCGACCAGGGCGGGGTCGATCCCGGTCCGGTCGACCAGTTCGGCCAGCACTCCGGCCAGCAGGGTCGCCGGGTGGACCGACGACAGGCCGCCGCCGGGCTTTCCCCGTCCGGACGGCGTTCGGACAACATCGACGATGACCGCGGACATCATGATCCTCCTGCGCAACCGCCGACCGTCGGCGGCCTCAAGGCCATAAGTTAATCATGATTCCGTCGATTCTTATCGATGTTTCGACTGCTTCATGCGCAGTAGATTGCAATCGGTGGGTCATGTTACTGTCCATTCCGCATCGTTCGACTGGGGTCGGGGACGCGATGCGGAGGTTGCATCGGCGCCGGGCAACGCAGCCGCGGCGCCGATGCGGCCACCGGCCGAGCGGTCGCCGAACCCCGAAAACATAACCGGCGATTTTGCTCACATTTTCCAGAATCCATAGTAACTTAACGATGGCGATCAACGCGGAACACTGTGAACTCTGCGGATAAACAGTGCGTTCACTGGGGGATCCGCCCATAGAGGTACCTGCCAGCGACAGAATGCTTGGCAACATCATCGGACCGTCAGCGACGTCGGCCACCAGCCGTCGATGCCACCGGTCCTGCGGAAAGGAACACCGGTACACCATGTTGCGACGGCTCGACAGGCTACTGAGCTACGAGATGAAGGTCTCCGAGTTCCTCGGCACCCTGATCATCATCGGCATCCCGTACGGACTCGTCGGTGTCGTCTGGACGCTTACCCACACCTCGCACCTGCGCAATCTCCACGGCGTCGATCTGGTCATCTCGTTCCTCGGATCGATCGTCTGCTGGCCGGTGCTCACCTTCGCGAATGTGACGATGACCTGATGATGGCACTGGTCTGGGTCATCGACATCGTGGTGACCGTCGTCAAGATCCTGGGCGGGCGGACACAGGTCAATCCCGTTCTGCGCGTGGGCATGTGGGTCGCGCTGCTGTGCGTCGTCGCCGTCGGCATCGCCGGCGTCGCCGGATTCGTCATCCTCCTCGAACGCTGGCTGAGCACGCTGTAGAGCAGCTGCGAACTCCACGCGCAGCAAGAAAGGACCGGTGCAGCGTGAGCTCCACCCAGCATCCACCGGCGGGCACCGCGCCGCCGGGACCGGCCACCGAACCGTCCGAAATCGGCCGGATCGCCGACAGCGTCTCCGGGCTCTGGCAACGCCACCCCCAGCAATCCGTCGAAACCCTGGGCAGGCAGGTCCTGCTCGGCCGGGCCGCGATCGTACAGCTGTTCCTGTCGATCGTGCAGCGACGCTTCCCGTTCCAGGAGTTCGTCCGCCAGTGCGCCTTCATGGCCAATGTCTCGGCCGTGCCGACCGCGTTCGTCGCGATTCCGGTCGCGGTCGTCGTGTCCATCCAGGTCGGCGCGCTGGTCAACCAAGTCGGCGCCACCACCTTCATCGGTGCCGTCGCCGGGCTCGGCATCATCCGCCAGGGCGCGCCGCTGGTGACCTCGCTGATGATCGCCGGCGCGGTCGGCTCGGCCATCTGCGCCGACCTCGGCTCACGCACGATCCGGGAGGAGATCGACGCCATGAAGGTGATGGGCGTCGATCCGGTACGCAGGCTGGTCGCCCCGCGACTGGCCGCGGCGGTCCTGGTGAGCATGCTGCTGTGCGGGTTCATCGTGTTCGTCGGTTTCGCGACCGCGTACATGTTCAACGTCTACGCCCAGCGCGGCACCCCCGGCTCGTTCATCAGCTCCTTCGCCTCCTTCGCCGTCGCCAACGATCTGCTCGTCGCGCTGGTGAAGGCGGCGATCTTCGGTGTACTCACCGCGATCATCGCCTGCGACACCGGGTTGCACACCAAGGGCGGCCCGGGCGGGGTCGCGAACGCGGTCAACTCGGCGGTCGTCACCTCGGCGCTGATGCTGTTCGCCACCAACATCATCATCACCCAGCTCTATAACACGCTGTTCCCCGCGAAGGTGGTGTGACGTGGCTGCCGAATACATTCCGCCCGCGCTGCGTCCGGTCCGTGCCGTCGGCGCGGCCGCCAAGATCCCGGTCCAGGCGAACCAGCGCATCGGCCACCAGGCCATCGTCTTCTTCCAGGCCCTGATCGCCATCCCGTTCACCCTGCGCCACTACCGCAAGGAGGTCGCGCGTCTGGTCGCCGACGTCGGCTGGGGCAATGGCTCGGTGATCGTCGGCGGGGGCACCGTCGGTGTCGTCGTCGTGCTGTGTGCCTTCGGCGGCATCACGGTCGGCATGGAGTCCTACTCCGCGCTCAACCTGCTGACGATGGGTCCGCTCACCGGCGCGATCTCGGGCTTCGCCACCACCCGCGAGATCGCGCCGATCCTGGCGACGCTGGCCTTCGCGATCCAGTCCGGGTGCCGGTTCACCGCCCAGCTCGGCTCGATGCGGATCTCCGAGGAGATCGACGCGCTGGAATCGATCGCCATCCGGCCGCTGCCCTACCTGGTGACCACCAGGATGATCGCGGCCACCGTCACCATCGTGCCGCTCTACACGATGGGCCTGGCGGTGTCCTACCTCGCCACCAAGCTGTCGGTGCTGGTCCTTGGTGGCACCACCGCGGGCACCTACGACCACTACTTCTTCCAGTTCCTGGTCGGCGGGGACCTGTTCTTCTCGCTGTTCAAGGTGGTGGTGTTCGTCCTGCTCGCCGCCTTCATCCAGTGCTACTACGGTTTCGTCGCCTCCGGCGGCCCCGAAGGTGTCGGGGTCGCGGCCGGCCGGGCCATCAAGATGGTCATCGTCGTGATGGTCTTCACCAATCTGTTTCTCACCCTTGCTATCTGGGGCATCGACCCCGGATTCCGGATTTCGGGATAGGTCGCATGATTCTCGATCCCAGTGGGCGCGGCCCCAGACCCGTCCAGCTCACGCTGGCGGGGCTGGCGGTGATCACCGCGTTCGCGGTCGCGCTGTATCTGCTCGCACTGCGCTACAACGGCGAGTTCGAGGACACCGTGGTGGTCGGTGCCGACCTCACCAGCACCGGCGACGGGCTACCCCAGCGCGCCGACGTCAAATTCCGCGGCATGGTCGTCGGCGCCGTCGCCTCCGTGGAGATGGTCGCCAAAGGCGAACGCCAGCACGCCACCCTCGAATTGAAACCCGGACTGGCCGAGACGATCCCGGACACGGTGACCGCGCGCGTTGTCCCCGACAACATCTTCGGCGTCTCCTCCATCCAGCTCGTCGACAACGGCGGCACCGCCACCGGCTTGCGTGCGGGCGCCACCATCGCGGAGGACACCAGCGAGGCGACGATCCAGCTGCAGTCCACCCTCAACACCCTGCGCGATGTGCTCGACAACATCCAGCCCGAGAAGCTCGGCCGGGTACTGGCCACCCTCTCGGCGGCACTCGACCCGAATTCCCGGGTACCCGGCTCCACTATCGAGCGCCTCGACCAGTGGCTCACCGCGGTGCATCAGATTCCCGAGATCGGCGACCTGCTGGGCAACCTCGGCCGCGCCACCACGGCATTGAGCCAGTCGGCGCCGGAACTGGTCGGCGTGCTGGCGGACTCGGTCACCTCGGCCCGCACCCTCAACGAACACCGGGCCCAGTTGGTGGAGCTGCTGGTACAGGGCAACACCGCGGTCGACTCGGTGAACGCGCTCTTCGCCGCGAACCCCGATTCCGGCAAGGAGCTGGTCGCTGGTCTGGACGGGCTCTTCGGCGGCATCGCCAAGGATCCCGGCGCACTGCAGTCGACGGCGGCCAACCTCAATGCCTCGATCCAGAAACTGCAGCAGACATTCACTTTCGGTCCGCGCAGGCAGATGGCCTGGCGCCTGAATGTCTCGTTCACGCCGTTCCAGCAGTACACCGCGCAGGACTGCCCGCGCTACGGCGAGATGACCGGTCCCCGCTGCGGCGGTCCGACGGTGCCGGAGGTGGCGCCGCCACAGGAATACCCGGACAGCATGATTCCGCGGCGGCTGGAGTCGGCCGGGCCCGCCCCGGTGGTGCCCACCCTGCCGATCCCGGGACTGCCCACGCTGCCCGAGGTCACCGTGCCGACGCTGCCCGGGCTTCCCATGATTCCCGGCCTGCCCGCCATTCCGGGCATCACCGCGCCCGCGGCGGCCGTCGATCCGGCCCCCGCAGGCACGCCCGCGGCGCAGCCGCGCTCACTCACCGGGATCGCCGCGGTGTCCGCGATCGTCGGCGGCGCGCCGAACTTCACCCAGCTGCTGCTGCTCGGGTCGATCCTGGGCAACCTGCCACTCGTCCCCGCTACCGAAGGTGGTGTCCAACAGTGAAATACACCAAGGCAGCAGTCGGTTTCAGCTTGTTCGTCGTGCTCGCCACGGTGCTCACCTACACGATCTGGTCCACCCTGCAACGCACCGTCCCCGGCGACACCGACGACTACTCCGCCGTCTTCACCGATGTGCTCGGCCTGCGGGTCGGCGATGACGTGCGGATGGCCGGTGTCCGGGTGGGCCGGGTCGAGGCGATCGACTTCGACGACAACTACACCGCCAGGGTCGATTTCCGGATCCAGTCACGCCAGCACCTCACCGACACCACCAAAGCGCTGGTGCGGTATCAGAATCTGATCGGCCAACGCTACATCGCGCTGGCGCCCGGCGCCGAAGCGGGCGCGACGGTGCCGACCGGCTACCAGATTCCGCTGGCGAACACCGAACCGTCCTTCGACGTCTCGGCCCTGCTGTCGGGCTTCGAACCGCTGTTCAGTGTGTTGCAGCCCGATCAGATCAATTCGCTGTCCGAGACGCTGATCCAGGCGTTGCAGGGCAACGAGGTGTCGCTGTCGGCGCTGATCACCCAGGCCGCCGAGCTGGCCGGTACCTTCGGGGCGCGCGATCAGATCCTCGGCGACGTGCTCACCAATCTCAGCAGTGTGCTGGCCGGTCTGGCCAACCGCAGCGACGAGCTGGAAACCCTGATCACCCAGACCCGCAGCCTGATGGACGGCTTCTACGCCGAGGGCGAGTCGCTCAAGAGCTCGGTCGAACGGGTGTCCGGGGCGACGAACTCGCTGGTCTCGCTCATCGGGCAGGTTCAGCCCGGCGTGGCCGAGGCCCAGCGCAACGCGACCACCGGGGTGATGATGCTGCTCTACAACGGCGCCGCCCTCGATCGCGGCGCGGTCGAACTTCCCGACTTCCTCAACGGTGTCGCCCGATTCACCGGCTATGGCGCCTACGGCAACGCCTACTTCTGTGGTCTCGACGTCTCCCTGTGGGGCGTCCTGCTCCCCGAAGGCCTGTTCTCGCAGGTCGGCGGCAATGCGCATTCGGGGGTGTGCCGATGATCCGGCCACGTATACCAGGATTCCCGCGTGGCAATCGCCAGCTGCGGCTCGGCCTGATCGCCGCGTCCACCGTGGTGCTGTTGCTGGGCGGGTCGAGCGTGCTGTCCCGGATCCAGCTGGGTGACAAGACCGTTCACGCCGAATTCGCCCAGGCGGCGGGCCTGCGGCCCGGCGCGACCGTGGACATCTCCGGGATCGAGGTGGGCGAGGTTCAGGAGGTGAAGCTGGTCGACGACAAGGTCGATGTGGCCCTGCGCATCCGCGACGACATCCGTCTCGGCCCCAACGCCCAGGCATCGATCGAGATGTCGACCATTCTCGGCCGATTGCACGTCGACCTGCACCCGGGCGATGGAAAGGGACTGCCGGACAACCGTATTCGGATCGAGAACACCACGGTCCCCTACAACCTGAGCAAGGTCATCCGGGACCCGCAGTACAGTTCCTCGTTCGAGCGGATCGAACGCATCGACCCCCAGAAACTGCGCACCGCTCTCGATGTCCTCACCCAGCAGCTGGGCGACTCCCCCGCCATGGCGGTCCAGGCGCTCGACAGCATCGGCGCGCTGGCCCAGGTGATCAACAGCAGGCGCGACGAGGTCGACACCTTGTTGAAGAGCATGGATCAGGTCTCGCAACTGGTTTCCGACAACCGCAACAGCGTGCTCGTGCTGCTGACCAGGGGCGAGGCGATCGGCGCCGCGGTGCAGCAACGGCAGACCCTGCTCACCCAACTGCTCGACAACGTCGCGGCGATGTCGGCCTTGCTGCAGGAGATGGGCATCGAGAACAACGGTGAGCTCGCCCCGCTGATCCAGAACCTGAACACCATGGCCGACGGCCTGACCAAGAACAAGGAGAACCTGGACCGGATCTATGAGATCGCCCCGGTGACCTTGCGCCAGTTCAACAACGTGCTGGGCAACGGACCCTATGGCGATATCTGGGCGCCGTGGCTCTTTCCGGACAACTGGCTGTGCTTCGCGCAGGCCGTGCAGGGGTGCAACTGATGACTTTCACTCGCAGAAACAAGCTCGCGGCGGTGTGCCTGGCCGCCGCGCTGGTATCGGGCTGCTCGCTGCTGCCCGACAGTGTGACCCGATTCGGCGATCAGGTGCTGAGCGAGCGCAAGCGGATCAGCGCCGACTTCGAGAACGTGGCAGGCCTGTACGCGGGCAACGAAGTAGCCGTGCTCGGGGTACCGGTCGGCGTGGTCGATTCGGTGACCCCGCGCGGCAGCTACGTCGAGGTGGTGATGTCGGTCGACCGCGAGGTGCGAATTCCCGCGGACGCGATGGCGGCGCTGGTGTCACCGCAGTTGATCACCAATCGGCACGTCGAGCTGGCACCGGCCTACACCGGGTCGGGTCCCGAACTCGCCGACGGCGCGCATCTGCCGCTGACCCGCACCAGGACACCGGTCGAACTCGACCGGATCCTGGCGAATTTCGATCAGCTGGGCGAGGCGCTGAAGGGCGACAACCAGACCGGGCCGATGGCCAGCCGGGTGCTGTACCCGCTGCTCGACGGCAACGGTGACCGGCTGCGCGAGACCCTCGACGAACTCTCGGCGGCCTTCGAGCTCACCTTCGCCAACAAGGATCAGATCTCCAACACCATCGTGAAGCTCGGCGAGATCACCCAGATCATCGCCGAGAACGATCAGACCGTTCGCGATTTCAGCGGCCGCCTCACCGAGCTGATCGCCCTGTTCGGTCAGCAGTCCCCCGGTCTGCAGGCGGTGCTGGCCCAGCTCGACGACTTCATCACCAACACCTCCTCGGTGGTCGGTCAGAACGAGGACCAGCTGGCGGGCGCGGTGACCAAGTTCGTCGCGATCGCGGCCCAGATGCGCGCCAACGCACGCAATCTCACCGAGGTCATCGACGTCGGTCCGCTGATGTTCCAGAACTTCGACAATGCCATCAGCCGCGAACACCAGGCCCTGCGCCTGCACGGTCTGCTCGACAAGGTGATCCTCGACGGCGAGGCGCTGTCGCTGTTCTGCGAGCGGGTCCAGATGCGTCTGGACGGTTGCCGAACCGGCAAGATCTCCGACCTGGGCCCCGACTTCGGGTTGACCGCCGCGCTGCTGGGACTGACGAAATGAACCTGCGCTCCACCACCGCGGCGGTCCTGTGCACCGTCGCCGTGGCCTCCACCAGTGCGTGCGGCCTGACCGTGGCCGAGCTGCCGATGCCCGAGCCCGGCATCGGCGGGCCCGGCTACACCGTGCACGCCACCTTCCGCGACGCGCTCAACCTGCCCGATCGCGCGCATGTGAAGATCGGCGGAACCGATATCGGTGTGGTCACCGGGATTTCGACCACCTCGTTCCTGGCCGATGTCGAAATGCTGATCCGCGAGGACATCCAGTTGCCCGCGGGCACCACCGTCGAACTGCGCCAGGCGACCCCGCTGGGCGACATCTTCGTCGCCATGACACTGCCCAGCGCCGACCAGGCCGGACCGCCGTTGCGCGAGGGCGCGACCATCGGCACCGAGCACACTGCCTCGGCGGCCTCGGTCGAGCAGCTGATGATGTCGATCTCGATGCTCATCAACGGCGGCGGGCTCAACCAGGCGGCAAGGGCCACCGCCGAACTCAACTCCATCTTCGCAGGCAAGGCCCCGCAGTTGCAGCATCTGATCGGCGAGATGACCGCGGTCATCGCCGCGCTCAACGCGCGCACCGGCGATCTGGACGCCACCCTGTCCGGACTGTCGGTGCTGACCGGCGAACTGGCCAGGCGCAAAACCGAACTCGGCGCCGCCGCCGACAGCTTCCCGCAGTTGATCGGGTTGTTCGCCGAGAACAATCAGGCCATCGTCGACCTGATCGACAAGCTGGCGGTGACCACCGACGCGCTCGGCGATTTCAGCACCTCCAACGGAGCGCAATTCGTGAGCCTCTTCCAGAGCGTGCAGAACCTGATGTCGGGGTTCTCCCAGATGGGCGACGATCTCACCGGCACGCTCGAGGGATTCCATCAGATGTATCCGCACGTGATGGACAGCCTGCGCGGCCCGAACCTGGCCGTCGGCGGAACCCTGTCCTACCTCGACATCGGCGCACTGAGCGATCCGATCGGCAGCCGCTGGCCGGAGACCGGTGACGTGCCGATGTTCCTCGGCAGCATCGCCGAGGTGATCGCCAAGGTCACCGGTCGGCTCAACAGCACGCCACGACCCCCGGCGCAGGAGGGACCCCGATGAATTCACCGTTGTGGCAATGGCTGGTGCGCCGCCGCGTCGCGGTCGCCAATCTCGGCCTGATCGTGGTGCTCGTGCTGGGCAGCCTGTATCTGGGCGGTGCGGTGCTGCGGATCGACCCGACCAGGTCCGATTTCGCGGTCACCGTGCACCTGGCGACCTCCGGCGGGCTCACCGTCGGCAGCGATGTGACCTTCCGCGGCGTCCGGGTCGGCCGGGTCGAGGACGTGCGGGTCGCCGGTGACGGGATCGCCGCGGTCGCCGAGATCTCCGACGACGTCCGGATTCCGGTCGGCGGCACGGTGGCGGTCGCCCGGTTGTCCGCGGCAGGCGAGCAGTACCTGGATTTCCGGCCCGTGTCCGAATCCGGTCCCTTCCTGCGCGACGGCGCGGTGATCGACCGTGCCTCGACGGCGGTGCCGGTGCAGATGCAGTCGGTGCTCGGCAATCTGGGCGGCCTGGTCGGCGGTATGAATCCCGAACGGCTCACCGTGATCGTCGACGAACTCGACAAGGCGCTGGCAGGCGGGCCCGACGGCTTGCGCAACATGATCTCCGGGATCAGCAGGGCGATGGCCGGACTCACCGACCTGCTCCCCCAGACCGAGCACCTGCTGCGCAACCTCGAGGTCATCGCCGCCACGACCGCGCACGCGCAACCGGACCTCGGCACCGTCACCCAGGCGGGGAGCGCCCTGTTCCAGCAGTTCACCGCCGCCGACGCCGAACTGCGCCATCTGCTCGAGCAGGGTCCGGGACAGCTCGCCACCCTCGGCGGTTTCATCTCGCGCACCCAGAACCCGATCACCGATCTGGTGACCAACTTGGTGGCCATCACCCGGGCGGCCAAGCTACGCCAGCCCGCCATCGAGGTGCTGTTCCCCTCGCTGAGCCGTTTCGCGGAAGCAGTCGGCGTCCCCGCCCATCACAACGCGTACTACACCCTCGTCGATCCGTGGCCGCGCCCGACGTGTGACTACGAGACCGTCCCGACCGTGCCGACCACCCCCACTACCGACACCAGGGTGCGGCTCTACAACTACTGCGTCACCGACAATCCCGCCCTGCAGATCCGCGGTTCGGCCAACGCGCCGCGACCGGCGGGCCCTGACAACGGAGCGGGCCCGCCGCCCGGCGTGACCGGCAACGAACTGTCCCAGCCCGCGGTGCCAGCACCCCGTTAGGAGTCCCGATGAGCAACGACGAAAACACCTCGACCACAAGGGCATCCGAAGTCGACGAGCCCGCTGCGGCGGTGCCCACGATCGAGCAGAAGACGACCGAGCCCGGCAGGTGGTGGGAGATCGACCGGAAAACGCTCGGCCTGCGCGGCGCCGCGGCGGTCGTGCTCGGCGCATCGGTGGCGACCTCGCTGGTGCTGTTCCTGGAGAACAAGGACAGCAAAGATCTCCTCGCCGCTCAGCAGCGGGCCCGCGAGGCCGCCTGCCACTATGGCCCGATTCTGGCCGACTACGACAGCAAGAGCCTCGACACCTACTTCAAGGCCGTTCTCGATGGGGCGACCGGTGACTGGAAAAAGCAGTTCGAGTCGACCAGCACCGAACTGCGCGATGCCCTCACGCAGGGAGAAGTCGTCTCCAAGACCACCGACACCCAGTGCGCACTGCGCACCGGCGACGAGACCTCCGCCGAGGCGATCGTGGTGATCGGAACGACCATCTCGAGCCTCGGCACCGAGCACAAGGCCAAGCCCGGCCAGTTGTCGATGGTGCTCAGCCTGCGCAACGACGACGGCCGGTGGCTGGTCGAGAAAGTGAATTCCCCGCTGACGACGGCGCCCGCGCAGTGACCGAACCCGGCGCGCTATCCCCCCGGCACACCGGCCGCTCCCCGCGCGCGGCGAAGGCCAGGACGGCGGGCAAGCACGCCGACGAACCGGCCGCGGATTCCGCGGCGCGCGCGGTCCGGCGCAGGCCGAAGAACCGGCGGGCGCAGATCGCCGCGGAATCGGCGGCCGCGTTCGGCGCACACGGCTATCACGGCGTGAGCATGGACGACATCGCCCGGCGTCTCGACATCAGTTCGACCGCGCTGTACCGGCACTTTCCGAGCAAGTACGCGCTGTTCCGCGCCGAACTGCTGCGCCTGTCCGGACTCGCCCTGCGAGCCGTCGAACTGCCCGAGGACGCGGCGGGCTGGTCTCCGCGGCAGCGCCTGGACCATGTGCTGGGCGCCATCGTCGCCGCGACCATCGCCAACCGGCCCACCGCAGCGCTGGCTCGCTGGGAACGCCGCTACCTCGAACCCGACGACCATCAGGAGTTCAGCGACCAGTTCGCCGCGGCGATCGCGAGCCTGCGGGCACGCATCGGCGAGGTCAGGCCCGAGTTGGACGGCCACGATCGCGCGGCGCGGGCGGTGTCGATCTTCGCCGTGATCAGCAGCATCGGCGATCACCATGCGACCGTCCCCGCGAAAGCTCTTGCCGCGCTGCTCCGTTCGACGAGCTGGACGCTGGTCGACGCCGATCTGACCGATCGGCACGCCAGTGCGGCGGCCCACCGGAGCACAGGGCGGGCTCAGCCCTTCAAGCACGAACTGGTGCTGCACAAGGCGGTCGAGCTGTTCCACGAGCGCGGGTATCCGAACGTCAGTGTGGAGGACATCGCCGCGGCCGCCGAGCTGTCCTCCGCGTCGGCGGTCTACCGCTACCACCGCAGCAAGAGCGATCTGCTGGTGGCGGCCTTCCGACGGGCGGCGGACAGGGTCTCCGCGGCGATCAGGCCCGCGACAGCCGCCGCCAACACCCCGGCCGGGGCACTGGGCACGCTGATCGGCCTGTATGTGTCCGGCTCGTTCGCCGAACGCGCGCTGACCTTCGTCTACTACGCCGAGTTCCGCCATGTGGAGCAGACGGATCAGGTGACCCTGCGCCACCTCCAGCAGTTGATCGTCACCGAGTGGGCGCGGCTGGTGGTCGGGGCCAGGCCGGAACTGTCGATCAGCGAGGCGCGAGTCCTGGTGCACGCCGCGTTCAGCCTGGTCGTCGATCTGGGACGCACCTTCGGCGACGACGGAATCTGCCCGCAGGACACCGTGATTCAACTTCTCGAGACCATCATCCTCGGTCGGCCGCTGTCGCGATAGGCGCCACCCGGTGCCCGGTGCGCGGCGTCCGGACCTGCACATCGAATCCGGACGCCGCGACTACTCGATCGCCCGTCCGCCGCGGCAGTGAGTTCGCCGGGCTGCCGCGTGGGCGCGCGAGGGAGGCACGACGCGCGATCGCTGTGCGGCGTGGGGTAAATACGCCGCCCACGTCGTCGTCGGGCACTTCGAACGGTACCGGATTGGATGAGAATTATCATCCACTTATCTTGATTGTCAGATCACTTGTATTGCGTGAATATCGCCGATTAGCATGCCATTTCGCCAGAACCATCAGTAACATAATTCTCGGGGTATCGGAACCCAGCCCCGGCGCGCACACGCCGGAGCGTCCGGGCAGACGACTGGACAAGACAACAGAAGGTGGCATCACCATGCGCCCCACCCCTCTCGCCGCGACCACGATCCTCGCGGCAGGTCTGCTCGTCTCCGGTTCGGCGCGTGTCACCGCACCGGCGGCGCGCGAATTGCCCACTCCGCCTGTCGCTGTCGCGTCGATGCCTGCGGAGTCGACGGTCGTCGGTCTGCTGGCGCCCACTCCGCCCGTCCCGCGCAAGCTGCGCACAGCGGCGCCGCCGATCGATCCGACGCCGCCCGTCGCGGTCACTCCGGTCGCTGCCACGGGCGGGCTCGGGATCCCCGAGACGGTCCTTGCCGCCTACCGCAATGCCGAACTGTCCCTGCAACTCTCGGCGCCAGGATGCGGTGTGAGCTGGCATCTGCTTGCCGGGATCGGCAAGATCGAGTCCGACCACGCCGACCGGGGAAACACCGACGCCGCGGGCACGACGATGCGGCCGATCTTCGGGCCCGCGCTCGACGGCACGCTGCCGGGCAACGAGGTGATCCCCGCCGCCGAGGGTGGATTCGTGCGCGCGGTCGGCCCGATGCAATTCCTGCCGAGCACCTGGAGCCGATACGCCACCGACGGAAACGGCGACGGCACGGCCGACCCGCACAATGTCTTCGACGCCAGCCTGGCCGCGGCCCGCTACCTGTGCGCCGACGGGACCGATCTGCGCGATCCCGCCGCGCGGCAGCGTGCGGTACTCCGCTACAACTATTCAGCGAGTTACGCCGCCGACGTACTCGGCTGGTCGGAGCGTTACCGCACGGGCGGGTCCCCGGTCCACGTCGACCTCGTCGCCGTGCCGTCCGCCCCCACCCTGCCCCTGGACGACACCGCACCCGAAACTCCCTCCCCCGCAGTCGAAGCCCCCCTGACGCTCGAACCCATGGCACCGGCCCCGACTCCATCGCCCGAGCCGGTGATCCTGGTGTCGCTGCCGGTGATCGGCGCCATCGAGTGCGGAATCCTGTGCGGTGACCAGCCGACGGGAACGCAGCGGCCACCGACCGAACCCGACCCGACACCCGGCCCGCAGATCACGCTGCCGCTGGGCGTCAGCATTCCCCTGCCGATGCCACAGGGCTGACCGGACACTGTGATGCGCACGACGCGTTCGCCCCGACCGGCTGCCAGAGCTGGTACCACGAGGCCGACGACCTGCCGACGGTACGGCCCTGGAGCCCTGCCGCACACCGCCGACTGATGCGACGGGCACCGAACGACGCGGACTACCTGTTCGACGGTGCGCGACACCACCAGGCGCACGGACAGCTACAGCATGCGCTGCCTGCCGTACACGGCGAATTCCGACTCCAGCGCCTGTTTGTCCGCTTCGCTCATGCGGCGGTAGTGCGGTACGCCCCGGCCTGCCCACCGGTGGACAGGTTCGTCGGTGCGCCAGGCCTGCTCCTGGAGTTCGCGCTTGAGCACCTTGTTCGACCCGGTCACCGGGAGGTCGGCCGAGACGCGCAGGAATCGGGGTGTGCCTTTGCTGCCGAGGTCGTCCTGGGTGCGGAGGAATTCGGTGAACTCGGAGACATCGAAGCAGGCCGGATCGGCGACTTCGACGGCGGCCATGACCTGATCGCCCGAGCGTGGATCGGGCACCCCGAACACGGCGGCGGCGATGACCGCGGGGTGACGGCGCAGGACCTGTTCGATCATGAGTGCCGAGGTGTTCTCGCCGTCGACCCGGATCCAGTCGCCCTTGCGGCCGGCGAAGTACAGGTATCCGTCGGTGTCGAGGTAGCCCAGATCCCCGGTCCAGTACCAGCCGTTGCGAATGCGGTCGGCGTCGGCGACCTCGTTCTTGTAGTAGCCCTCGAAGGCGAGTGCGCCCGCTTTGTCGATCATTTCCCCGATGGCCTCGTCGGGATTGCGGACCCGGCCGTGCTCGTCGAGTTCGGCCCGCGCGCACTCCTGCAGGGTGTCCGGATTCACCACCGCCACACCGGGATGCGCCGGCCTGCCGAGGGCGGCGGGCGGTGCGGCGGGATCCAAGGCCGCCAGACTCGGGCCCTCGCTGGAGCCGTACCCCTCGAACAGTTCCGCGCCGAAGCGGTGGCGGAACTCGTCCTGATCGGCCACCGACGCCTCGGTGCCGAACCCCCGCACCAGCGTATTGTCCGAATCCGTCGCGGCTTCGGGCGTGGCCAGCAGGTATCCCAGTGCTTTGCCGACGTAGGTGAAGTAGGTCGCGCCGAAGTGCCGCACATCCGGAAGGAACTGCGACGCAGAGAATTTCGGGGTCAGGCAGATCGTCGCGCCGACCGACAGGGCAGGCGCCCACAGCGCCATGATGGCATTGCCGTGGAACAGCGGCATACAGCAGTAGTCCACGTCGTCACGGACGTGCCCGAACTTCGCCGCCGCGGCGTGCGCGACCACGGCGAGGCGGCGCTGGGTGCACCGCACCGCCTTCGACGTGCCGGTGGTACCCGAGGTGAACAACAGCAGCAGCAATTGCTCCGGCCCGCCCGCCGCCGTGGGCGGCACGCGGTGGGCATCGATCCGGGTGGCGTAGCCGGGGTCGTCGACCAGCAGGAACCGATCTGCGGTGAGGCCGAGGTCCAGCTGCCGCAGACGAGCCATCCCCACGGCGTCGGTGACGATCAGCTGGCAGTCGACATACCGCACATCGGCGGCCAGCTGGGTGGTGCTCCTGGTCGGATTGAGACCCGCCACCGTCGCGCCCGCCAGCGCCGCCGCGCCGAGCCAGAACACGAAATCGGGCACGTTGTCCAGCAGCACGCCGATGTGGAACGGGCCGTCGCGGCGCAGGGCGCGGGCCAGTTCCGCGCGGGCGGCCGACTCGTGGACGACCGCGTCCCAGGTCCAGTCGGTGTCGCGGGTGCGCAGGCCGAGCCGCTGGTCACCGAGCCGGTCGAGCAGCATGCTCGCGATATCGGCCCGGTGCGCGCCCGGGATCGCGTCCGTTCGTTCCGTCATCGTCACGCGCCCGGGTGCACGAGTTCGACGTATTCGCGCGGCAATTCGTCGAAGGTCAGCTTGCGGATCTCCGCGGGGCCGGAGTGATACGAATCCTCACCTTCGATACGGCCCTCGGCATCGATCGGCCACAGCAGCAGCTGACGGAACACGACCAGGTAGTCGGCGGCCGGATCGTCGACGGGGATGCCGATCTGCGCGGCGTACGCACCCGGGTAGATCTGCTTGAGGAAGCCCTCGGTCACCACACAGTGGTCGTCGACGACCAGCCGGTCCAGCTGGTACTCGAGCACGTTGCTGCGGCTGGCGACGAAGTCGGAGTAGTAGGTGTGCACCACGTCGCGGCCCTTCGGGCCGACGTCATTGCCTTCGTTCCAGAAGTGGTAGGCCGGTTCGGGGACCAGGGTCCGCATGAGCCCGTCGAGATCGGGTGCGGCTTCGGCCTTCATGTGTTCGATGACGATGCCGAGCACCGTGCGGTGCCGTTCGTTCGTGGTGACGGCCAGGCGCTGTTCGAGCGGCGCCCAGGTGTTGTTCGGATCGATGACCGCCATGGTGGAGACTCCTTCTCGTACACCGGGTTTCCCGGTCGCACCTACCCGGTGCCCGTCGATCGTCGCCGACAGCAGTGATCCAGATCACCCGACATCCGTCGGTGGATGGTTCCGAACCGCCCGACGCGCGTCGGGTCCGGTCGGCGGGTCCGGGGACAATTCAGCCGACGACAGGGCGATCCGGCGCATCGTCAGCGCCAAGGTGGCCATGAACCGGTCCAGCGCCTCGCCGACATGCCAGCCCATCACCGTCTCGACCTGGGCGATCCGTGCCGCGACAGTGCTGTGGTGCAGGTGCAGTTCGTCCGCGGTGCGCCGCAGCGATCCGAACACGCAGAATGCCTCCAGTGTGTCGACGGCCTGGCCGCCGGCCTCCGTCGCGGCGAAGTCGTTGAGCCGCACCACATCCGGCGCGCCGAGGATCCGGGAAACCGGCAGTTCCCCGAGCAGGGCGAGAGACCCGAGCCGTTCGAAGGCGATCACCCGGCGTCCGTGCCAGGTCGACGACGCGAATCGCAGCGCGCGCCGCGCCTGCTCCCAGGAGGTGGCGGCCGCCAGCGCGGGCAGCCGTTCGCCCATTCCGACCCAGGGACCGTCGGCGCCTCGTCGTGATGCCGGAAATGCCTGCACGACAGCCATATTCAACACATCCGACACCTCCCGGCAGGCGCCGGCGTCCTGTATCAGCACCGCGGTGGTCGTGCCGAGGATCGTCGAGCGGACCACCGGGACATGCTCGGCGATGATGCGCACCGCGTCCGCCGTGCCCGGTCCGGATACCGCCAGCAGGCACATCGGCCGCCCGGGATCGACGCCGAGCAGGCGCATCGCGCGGACCCGATCCGCGCGCCGCTGTTCCTCCGACAGCACCACTTCGAGCAGGGCCGGGTCGGCCAGCCCGGTCGGCCCGGCCGCACCCCGGCGCGATATCACCAGCAGACAGTGCCGCAACCGGCCGACCAGCACGCCGTCCAGGGGGTGCGGGGCGCCGGACCGCTCCAGCCACACCGCGGGCTCCGTGCCGAATGCTCCCGGCGGTGGTGCGGCGGTGGGAAGCAGTCGGCCCGCCGCGTCATACCGAATGGTGGTGCCCGACGGCCAGCGCGCGCCCGCCGGGCATTCGGCCAGGACCGCGGCCGCGCGGACCACCGTATCGGCATTGGCGTCGGATTCGGCGAAGCGATCGAAGTACTCGACGATCCGCATCAGGTCAGCGGTCGGCTCGGGCTCATCCATTCGGCACCTCCACTGTGGTGGACTGTCGATCAGAGTGACACCGAGCATGCCCGGTCGCCGCGGGATTTCACCCGGATCATCCCGCTGGATGGCACAGCAGGTCAAAACCGCCACCGGGTCGCGGTGGCGATCTGTGCGGGAGTGGCGTCGGCGAAGAGTGCGATCTCGCCGCGGCGGACGCTGCTGATCGTGTCGGCCAGTTCCGCGCCGAACGCGCCACAGAGCACCGGGTCTCCTTCGAAGGCGGCGACCGCATCGTGCAGGGTTCTCGGCAGCGTGCTGATCCCTTCGGCGTCGCGGGTGTGTTGATCGAGGCCGGCGGGATCGACGGCGACCGGTTTCGGCAGCGCGAGGTCGGTGGCCAGGCCCGCCCGGCCTGCGATCAGCAGGCCGGCGAGCGCCAGATAAGGATTGGCCGCCGGATCGAAGCACTTGACCTCGAAGTTGGCGGCGTCCGCACGTTCGCCATCGGCCCCGGTGATGAAACGCAGTGCGGCCTCACGGTTCTCCAGCCCCCAGCACGCGTAGATCCCGGCCCAGTGACTGGGGCGCAGTCGCAGGTAACTGGCCATCGACGGGCAGCCGATCGCGAGAAGCCCGGGCAGGTGTTTCAGGATGCCTGCGGCGAAGCGGTGGCCCGGGTCGGTGAGACCGAACGGCCCAGAGCCACCTGCCATCATGTTGCGCCCGTCGGCCCACAGGCTGAGGTGGATGTGGCCGCCGTTGCCCACTCCGTCGACGTCGACCATCGGTGCGAAGCATGCGCGTAGGCCATGTGCGGCGCCGGCCGCACGAATGGTCTCGCGGACCACGATCGCGGTGTCGGCGGTGGCCAGCGGATCAGCGGCGGCAATGGACAATTCGAACTGGCTGACCGCGTATTCCGGATGGATCTGCTCGACGGCGATGCCGCTGTCTCGCAGCGCGGTGAGGAGATCGCGCAGGTAGCCGCCGAGCTCGACGAGCTTGGCGGCACCGTAGGCGGGCGCGGTGGAAGCCGGGTGGAACGCGTCGGGGTCGGCGGGGTCGGTCCGCGAGACGACCCATTCGAATTCGATCGCGGCGCGCACCACGAAGCCGTCGGCGGCGAGTTCGTCGACGATGCGGCGCAGCAGCAACCGGGGGTCGCGTGGGTGCGGTGCGCCGTCCTGGCTATACCGGTCGGCAGGGGCGATCGCCCAGCCGGGGAGAGCGGCGAGCGGTGCGATGCGTGCCAGGTCGGGGTGGAGCCGCAGGTCGCCGGTGGGCCCGCCGGCGAAATGCCCGGACAGAATCGAGTCGTCGAGCAGGAACGCGTCGAATACGGGGGAGGCTCCCACGCCCCACGCCGCGGCGTGGGGTAGCCGTTCGAGCGGGACGGCTTTGGTCCGGGTGATGCCGCTGGTGTCCACCCAGGTCAGGGCAACCGCGACGATTCCACGGTCGTGCAGCGCCGCGGCGACGCTACTGGCGTGGTGGGAGCGGTGACGACGTTCCTGCTCGGTCAGAAGGTCCACGTCGAGGAGCCCGGCTAGGAGAACCGTCCCTTCTGCGCGTGTTCCATCAAGCGCAGGAACTGTTCGGTGCGCATGTGGATGAGCGTCTCGTGGTCCCCGGCCTCGAAATAGATGTCGGGTTGAGTGCTCAGGCTTTCGTCCATCAGTGTTGTCATGCCGTAAGCGGTGCACACGGGAGGGATCGCGCCGACTTCGCAGTCCTTGAAGACTTCGCGCATGTCCGACTCGTGAGCGAACGACAGTCGTCGCCCGGTCTGGTCCCACAGTTTCGGCAGCCGCAGGTGATGAGTGGATGGCAGCACGGCGCCGACGTAGCCCTGGTCGTCTTCGAGGAGGACCGTCTTGGCGAGCCGGTCGCCGGGGATGGACGCTGTTTCGGCGGTCTCGGTACTGCTATGGCTGTGCGGATGCCGCACAGTCTCATACTCCACACCCGCATCCAGTAGGCACGTGTGCACGGTGGGTGACATGGCCATGGCGGAACCTCCATCAGCTGGTTGGCACCACCGCCGAGCTCGGCGGCCTTGAATTCAGCATAGGCCCATTACCTCCCTACGGAGCCCACGGAATTCGGCGGCCGGCGCGTCGAGCGCTAGACCACCCGGCTGAGCGCGCGCAGGTCGGCGTCCAGCTTGCGGAACAACCAGTACACGGCGACGAAGGCGAGCCCGGCGGCCGCGCACAGCCCCAGCACCGAGTCGCGCACGAGCCACAGCTCCTCTGGTTCGAGAAAGCTGAATCCGGCCAGCACCCCGACCACCGGCACCGACGCCGTCACCGCGAGGTAGACCGTGGTTCGCCGGCGCAGCCAGCGCAGGTCGGCGGCGTCGCGCTCCGTCGTGCGTCCGTGGCGCAGGTAGCGGGGATAGACGCAGCGGACGAGGTAGAACGTGGAAAGGAAGAAGGTGTAGGCGACCGAGATGGTGCCCGCCACCAGAACAGTCATCGCCGCGTGGATCTGCAGCCGCACCGGGAGGTCGGTGAACCAGCGCAGCAGCAGCACGGCCGTCACGGTGGCGATCAGCGCGGACAGCAGGGTGTTGAGCGCACACAGGTCGCCCCACACCAGTGTCCGCGACCGCACTCGCGCGAGCCGTGCCTCGCCGTAGCGTCTGTCTTTGCGCAAGCCGCGAAGAACCTCGAGCTGATCGCGCGAGATGTAGATGTAGATGACGATGGCCAACAGCAAGCCACCGAGAATGCACACCAGGATGCCCTTGTCGATCTGCGCGTTCGTGGCGTCGGGCAGGCGCTGTCTGATCAGTTCCTGGGCGTGCACAGCCAAGTACACCGTCGCCAGGCCGACACCGACCATCGACGACAACCAGAGGACAGGGGTTGGCCACCGCGACAGTCGCGTTCGCCAACTGTCCGGCGGCGGATACACGAGGTCGCGGGCCCTTTTCTCGAGGCACAGATCGAACTGCTGGGCCAATTCCGAGCCGGACGAATACCGGTCATCGCGATCGGGCGACAGGCATTTCAACAGCACGCGGCGCAGCGCCATGGGGCAATCCGGCGGAAGCTCCGACAGGAATGTCGACTCGACCGGTCTGCGCCGCAATTCGAGCATGCGGGCCAGCGACGTCTCGGACTCACCCGCCGACGACTCGTCCGGGAAGGGCCGCCGCCCCGTGAGCAATTCCCACAGCATGACGGCCAGCGCGAAGATGTCGCTGCGGGTGTCGAGGTCGAGGGCGGTCGCGGGCAGCTCGGGATGGCAGGCTTCGAGCTGTTCGGGCGACATGTACGCCAGTGATCCGCCGAAGTAGGCCAGCGGACTGGTGCCCTTGATCCGTTTGCTGAAGCTGACGTTGAAGTCGGCCAGCTTCGGCACGCCCTCGGCGCTGAGCAGCACATTCGCTGGCTTGATATCGCGATGCAACACCCCGCGTTCGGACGCGTGCTGCAGCGCGTCCGCGAGCCGGCGGCCCAGCCAGGCGACGGTCTCCGGCCAGGTCAGTGCCGCGGTCCTGGTCCGGATCGCCGATTCGGTCGGCCTGACCTCACCCTTCTCGGCGAGTACCTCGTCGACGGCGTCGAGCAGCAGTTGCCCGTCGTGGCGTTCGGGCGGCGTCGAGCGCCGCAGCCGCAGCACGTCGAGCAGTGTCCCGCCCGGTAGGTACTGCATGTAGAGCAGCTTCAGCTGGCCGTCGGCGATGAGCCGCTGGTCGAAGATGCGCACGATGTACTCGTGGTCCAGCTGGGCGAGGGTCTGCGGCTCGATGCCGTGGTTGTGGGAGATCTTGACCGCGACGAGTCGCTGCATCGATTGCTGCCGGGCGAGATAGACCTGGGCGAAGGCACCGGAGCCGATCCTCATCAGGAGGTCGAAGTCGTCGACGCGATCGCCGACATCGATGGTGTCGAGCAGAGCCTGCGCGCCGGGACGAGCGATGATCGTGCTCTGGTAGTCGTCGCTCGTCGGCTCGGGGCCGGTCGCCGCCGCGGTCGCCGCACCGGCGGTGGGAGCCGCATCGGTTGCCCACGATCCGCGGCGCACGGCATGGAATTCCTCGTAGACGAGCTCGGCGGGCAGGGGGCCATCGCGCAGCTCGGGGAATTCGGCGCGGTATTCGAGCAGTCGTTTGGGAAAGTGATACCGAAGCCAGCGGTATTCGAGGTCGATCTTGATCAGTTCGATCAGGATCGTGCGCCGCGCCGCCGGTTCCCCGGGGAGGAAGACCGCGAGATCGGGTGGTGAACCGGTTGCCCAAGCCTGCGAGAGCAGCGCCACGGCACTGGCGAGCGCGGTGCGGGTTCGTTCGGCTGAATCGACCAGGTCGATCGGCTGCTCGGACATCGGTCGCTCGAGATCAGCCTCGGGCGATCACGCGGCGGCTACACGCGATGCGGACTGGTTGCCCCACGTCAGCTCCTTCCATCAAGACTCCCTTGCTCAAGGGTATCGCTCGGCGGCGCCACGAGATCGGCCATCGGCGTCAGCGGATTGAGCATGACCCCGACCTTGCGCAGGCTGCTGTCCACGATCGCCCAGATCGCCCCCTGCAGGTAGGACGACAGCTCGGCCGCGTCCATCGGCTGCATCGAGCGGCTCAGCCACCGGTTCACGCTGCCGTCGACGAACCCGACCAGGCCGAAGGCCATCGGCTCGGCGATCGTCACCGGGGCCGACTGGGCGCGCAACGCGTTCTCGAACACCTCGCGCACGGTGCCTGCGATCGCGATCTTGGTGCCGGAGACGATCGGTGAATTGTGCCGCTGCTTGCCCTCGGACCCGGCGCCGAGGAAGTAGTGCAGCCGGGGATTGGCGGCGATCCACCCCACATAGGTGTCGACCGACCGCGCGATGGCCTCGGCCACGGTGCCTTCGGGATTCAGGGTGGGCGCGAGCACCGCCATCAGGTCGTCGACGATGCGGGCACGCAACTGTTCGTCGAGGTCCTGGCGATCCTTGAACAACCGGTACAGCACCGACCTCGGTATCTCCGCGAGATCGGCGATCTCCTGCACGCCCACCGAGGCGCCCTGCGCCTGCACAGCCTCGAGCGCAGCGGCGAGAATCCGGTCCCGGCGCTCGGCGCGATGCCGGTCCCATCGGCTGGCCCTGCCATCGGCGCGCTGTGCGGTCACATTCCTCCCATCGGGCGCCGGATCGGCGCGATCCGGCGGGGACAGTATCCCAGCCGGGTCCGGCGCCCTGCCGACGCGGACTCGGGACAGATCACGATCCATCGGCGATCCTGTTCGGGTCGGGTACCGACACCGACGGAGAGGACCTGATCGACATGACCACCGCGTGGGCTGTGATCGCCGCGGCGACGTTCTGCTGGCTGGGCATGGTGCTGGCCATCTCGTTCCTGGAGGCGCCACTGAAGTTCCGGGCGCCCGGAGTGACCGTGCCGATCGGGCTCGGCATCGGCCGGTTGGTCTTCCGCGCGCTCAACATCGCCGAACTCGTCCTCGCCGCAACGATTCTCGTCGCGATCCTTGTCGACTCCCCCGGCACCGCCGCCACGCGGGCGCTCACCGTGGCCATGGTGGCCTTCGCTGTCCAGGTCGTCGCGGTGCGCCCGCGATTGTCCCGCCGCAGCGATGCCGTGCTCGCGGGCATCGACGCGCCACGGTCGCACAGTCATCACGCCTACATCGCGCTCGAGGTGGGGAAGGTCGTCGCCCTGCTGGTCGGCGGGATTCTGGTCTTCGCCCACAGCGTGCCCTGAATCAACCGCCGGTGTGCAGGTGGTCGCGGGTGCGTGCCGCGACCACCTGTCTGTCGCCGCGCCCCGACGCCTTCGGCGGGCGGCCGTGAGCACCCTCAGGCGGTCACCGACGCGTCGCGGGGCAGCCCCAGCATGCGTTCACCGATGACATTGAGCTGCACCTCGGTCGTGCCACCGTAGATGGTGGTGGCGCGCCCGGCGATCAGCTGTTCCATCGCGTGATCACTGCGCTCCCCCGGCACCGAGACGACGCCGGCGATGCCGAGTTCGGCGACGACGAACTCCGAAATCGCCTGTCCCAGTGCCATACCCAGCAGCTTGCCGACACTGGAGGTGGTCGAGACATCGATGCCGGACAGCTGCTTGAGCACCACCCGGGAACCGATCACGTCCACCGCCCGGCTCTCGGCCATGAGCTCGCCGACGTGGTAGCGCGCCACCGGTGACAGGTCCCGCCCGACCGCGAACCGCAGCAGGTCGGCGTCGGTGGCGTAGGCCTCCATCTTCTGGCTCAGCGCCACCCGTTCACCGGCCAGCGTCGTGCGCGCCACGTGCCAGCCGTCGTCGACCGCGCCGACCACGTTCTCGTCGGGGATGAACACGTCGTCGAGGAACACCTCGTTGAACAGCGCCGATCCGGTCATCTCCCGCAGCGGCCGCACCGTGATGCCGGGGCTGGACATGTCGAGCACGAAGTAGGTGACGCCCTCGTGCTTGGGCTTGTCCGGGCTGGTGCGCGCGATCAGCATCGCCCATTCCGCGAACTGCGCGACCGTGGTCCAGATTTTCTGCCCGGTGACCCGCCAGCCACCGTCGACCTTGGTCGCCTTGGTGGTCAGGCTCGCCAGGTCCGAGCCCGCGCCCGGTTCGCTGAACAGCTGGCACCACACGACCTCGCCGCGCAGCGTCGGCACGACCAGCTCCCGCTTCTGCCGTTCGTCGCCGTGCGGGACGATCGCGCCGACCGCCCAGGTCCCCATCAGCAGCTGCGGCATCGGGATACCGGAGGCCTTGATCTCCTGCGAGATCACCACCTGCTCGAGCGGCGAGGCCGAGCGACCGTACGGACGGGGCAGATGTGGCAGGTTCCAGCCGCCGTCGCCGAGGGCGACGAGCTGGTCGTCCTCGTCGTCGATCGTCGCGATCTCGGCGAGTTCGGCCCGGATACCGGCCCGGATCCGCTCGGCCTCGGCGGGCAACTCCAGTTCACTGGACAGCGTCAGCCCCGACAGCGCGTAGCCGGCGACCGCCTCGGCGCGTTCGTCGCGCACACCCAGCTGACCGCGCAGCGCGAGTGCGCGGCGGTAGTACAGGTGCGCGTCGTGTTCCCAGGTGAAGCCGATGCCGCCGTGGACCTGGATGCAATCCTGGGCGACCTGCACCGCGGCGTCGGGAATGATCAGCGCGGCGACCGCGGCCGCGTAGTCGGCGGTCTCGTCGTCACGATCGAGGGCATAGGCCGCGTCCCACAGCACGGCTCGTGCCTTCTCCAGCGCGATGCCCATGTGCGCGCACTTGTGCTTGACGCCCTGGAACTGCCCGATCGGCCTGCCGAACTGCACGCGGGTCTTGGCGTATTCGGCCGCGGTCGAGACACACCACGACATCACGCCGACCGCCTCGGCGCCCAGCACGACCGCCGCGACCGAGCGCACCCGCGCCGAGGTGACCGTGAGCACCCGTGCCGCCGACACCTCGACCGAATCCGCGTGCAGCCGAGCCGCTGCGCGCAGCACGTCGACATTGTCCTGCGCGGCGACGGTCAGATCGGCGTTCTCGAACGCGACCCACCGCTGCTCGCCGACGACGGTGACCGGCGCGATGATCACATCCGCCGACACCGCACCGACCACGCCGTCGGCGGTGCCGTCCACGACCAGCGCGCCGTCACGCAGCACGCCGGTCAGGCTCGACGACAGCGCGACCGCACCGGTGCGCGACCCGTCCGCCAGACCGGGCAGTTGTGCCCGCGCCCATGCCCCACCGTCCTGGGCGA
Organism: Nocardia sp. NPDC055029; assembly: GCF_053608525.1. NCBI lineage: Bacteria > Bacillati > Actinomycetota > Actinomycetes > Mycobacteriales > Nocardiaceae > Nocardia > Nocardia sp. NPDC055029. Next base: position 28,097 of record NZ_JBSGVQ010000015.1, on the reverse strand, counting down.
GCACCGCGCTCGCCAGTGCCGTCGGCACGAACGGACCGGTGTGCAGGCCACGACCGAGCGGCTCGAGCGCGACGGCCAGGGTCAGCAGACCCGCACCCTGCCCGCCCAGGTCCTCGGCGACGTGCAGGCTCAGCAGATCCTGCGCCACCAGCGCGTCCCAGTAGGGCAGCTGTTTGCCCGGCTCGCCGGCTTCGACTGCCGCGCGGACGATCTCGGCGGTGATGGTGCGTTCGACGAACCCGTGCACCGCGTCGGCGAGGGCCAGGTGGTCCTCGCTGACGCCGACGCCGAGCTCATAGCTGGTGCGTGCCATGGCTAGCTGGTCTCCTTCAGCTGGGCGGCGACCTCGTCGATGGTCCACGGGCCGTCGGTCTCGACCGTGCGCACGTCGTGCCAGCCGGCCAGTTCGACGATCGCGCCGCCCTGCACGGCGAACACCTTGCCGGTGAGCGGGCAGTCGGCCTCGGCCAGGTGCGCGACCAGCGGCGAGATGTTGGCCGGGGCGAACGCGTCGAACTCGCCCTCGGGCACCTCGGCGGCGAACAGCGCGCCCATGCCGGGGGTGGCCAGGGTCAGGCGGGTGCGCGCGATCGGGGCGATCGCGTTGACCCGCACGCCGTAGCGCTCGAGCTCGTCGGCGGCGACGAGGGTCAGTGCGGCGATGCCCGCCTTGGCGGCGCCGTAGTTGCCCTGTCCCGCGTTGGGCATGAAGGTGCCCGAGGCCGAGGCGGTGTTGATCACCGCCGCGTTGACGGGCACACCCGCCTTGGTCTGTGCCTTCCAGTACGCCGCGGCGTGGTGCAGGGTCGCGGCGTGGCCTTTGAGGTGCACGGCGATGACGGCATCCCACTGGGATTCCTCCATGCCCGCGATGAACGCGTCGCGCAGGATGCCCGCGTTGTTCACCAGCACATCGAGCGTGCCGTACTCGTTGATCGCCTGGTCGACAAGGGCTTTCGCGCCATCCCAGGTGGCGATGTTATCGGTGTTGGCGACCGCCTGGCCACCGGCGGCGACGATCTCGTCGACCACTTGCTGCGCGGGTCCGGCATCGCTGCCGGAGCCGTCGTTGGCGCCGCCGAGATCGTTGACCACGACCTTCGCGCCTTCGCGGGCGAACAGCAGCGCGTGTTCGCGGCCGATACCGCGCCCGGCGCCGGTGACGACTGCGACGCGACCGTCAAGCTTTCCCATGAGTTCAGTTCTCCTCGTTGATTTCGACGCGGCCGTCGGTGATCGCGATCTGACCCGCGGCCTCGGTCTCGAAGGCGTAGGCGGCGACGCCCGGTGCGGCGGCGGTGCGCCACAGGGTCGTGGTGATGTCCTGGCCCGGCAGCACCGGCTTGGCGAAACGCACGGCGAGGCGGCGCAGGCGAGCGGTGTCACCGCCGGCGAGTTCGGTCAGCGCGGCCCACGACGTGAACGCCATGGTGCACAGCCCGTGGTTGATGATGCCGGGAAGGCCTGCCATCCTGGCGATTTCGTCGTCGAGGTGGATCGGCATCGGATCGCCGGAGGCGGGCGAGTAGCGGAAGGTCTGGTCGCTGTCGATGTGCGCGGTGACCTGCGCGACCGGTTCGCTCGCCCGGTCGGCGTCGGTGATCCGGTGCTCGGGCGCCTGCTCCCCGACGCCTGGACCGGCGTCGACCTTGCGGAAGAACGCCGTCATCCACTGCTCGTTGACGAGTTCGCCTGCGGCGTCCCGGGTTTCGGCGTAGACGACCACGGTCGAACCGTTCGGCTTGCCCAGGTAGCCGATCGGCTTGGCGCGCACCACCAGTTCGTCGCCTGCCCGGATCGGCCGGTGGAACAGGAAGTCCTGCTCACCGTGCACGAGCTTCATCAGCAGTTCCACCGGCGCGACCGACAGGGCGGCCGGTGCCATCGAGGTGAACACCGGGACGACCGCGAACACCGGCGGAGCGATCTCGCCGCTGCGGTGAGCGTCGATCGGATCATTGGTCGCCGCGGCGTATTCCGCGATCCGTTCCGCGGTGACCGAGAACCGCTCCTCGTCGGTCCACTCCCCCAGGCCGGAGCCGTCGAAGACGACCCCGGCCGATTCCGAAGTGGTCATGCGGCCGATCCGACGAGCTCGGTGAACTTGGCCATCGAGGCCTTCAGGTCGGCTTCGGCGTGCTTGGCGACGGCCTTGCCGATCGGGCCGACGATCATGGTGCCCTTGAAGCTCGCGTCGAACGCGGCACTGGAGCCGGACTCGGTCGGCTCTACTTTGAGCGCGAATTCCACAGTGACACCTGCCATTCCGGTGCCGGTGATGCGCAGGTACTTGTTCGGGTCGACCTCGGCCACGGTCCACTCGATCTTGTTGGCCATGTTCATCACCGACACCACCTCGATGAAGCGCGAGCCCGCGGTCAGCTCGGTGGGGAGCTCGCTGCGCCAGCCCTGGTGGATGGTCAGCCAGTCCTCCCAGTTCGCGAGGTCGCTCAGGCGGGCCCACGCCTGCTCGGGGGTGACGGGAAGATCGGTGGAAACGGACACAGATGCCATGGGGTTACTCCTCGGGTTTCGTGGGGGAAGTCAGCGGTTGGCCGGGCGGTAGGCGGTCACCACGACCGCGCCACCCAGACCGATGTTGTGCTGCAGAGCGATTCGCGCGTTGTCGACCTGGCGGGCGTCGGCATCGCCGCGCAGCTGCCAGGTGAGTTCGCTGCACTGGGCCAGGCCGGTGGCGCCGAGGGGGTGCCCCTTGGAGATCAGGCCCCCGGACGGGTTGACGACCCATTTGCCGCCGTAGGTGGTGGCGTTGTCGTCGACGAGCCGACCGCCCTCCCCGGGTGCGCACAGGCCGAGCGCCTCGTAGGTCAGCAGTTCGTTGGTGGAGAAGCAGTCGTGCAGCTCGATGACGTCGACGTCCTCGGGTGCGATGCCCGCCTGCTCGTAGACCTTCAGCGCCGCGGTGCGCGACATGTCGGCGCCGACGAGGTTGATCGCGCTCTGGGTCGAGAAGGTGGACTCGAGGTCGGTGACCATCGCCTGCCCGACCATCTCGACCGCGCGATCGGCCAGGTTGTGCCGATCGACGAAGTCCTCACCGGCGAGGATGACCGCACCGGAGCCGTCGGAGGTCGGTGAGCACTGCAGCTTGGTGAGCGGGCCGTAGATCTGCTTGGCGGCGAGCACTTCCTCGAGGCTGTATTCCTTCTGGAACTGCGCGTACGGGTTGTTCACCGAGTGCCTGTGGTTCTTCACGCCGATCTTGGCGAACTGCTCGGCGGTGGTGCCGTAGCGCTCCATGTGCTCTGTGCCCGCGGCGCCGAACATGTACGGCGCGGGCGGCATCGCGAATTCCTGCAGTTCGGCCAGCGCGAGCAGGTGGCGCATCATCGGCTGCTCACGGTCGTCGAATGTCGAACCGAGCGAACCCTTCTGCATCTTCTCGAAACCCAGCGCCAGCGTGCATTCGGCCAGGCCGCCGCGGATCGCCTGCGCCGCGAGGTAGAGCGCGGTCGATCCGGTGGAGCAGTTGTTGTTGACGTTCACCACCGGAATGCCGGTCAGCCCGAGCTCGTAGACCGCGCGCTGACCCGAGGTGGACTCGCCGTACACATAGCCGACGTAGGCCTGTTCGACGCGGTCGTAGTCGATGCCCGCGTCCGCGAGCGCCTTGGTGCCCGCCTCCCTGGCCATGTCGGGGTAGTCCCATTCCAGTTCGCCCGGCTTCTCGAACTTCGTCATCCCGACGCCGACGACGAACACCTTCTGTGTCATGTACGCACTCCTGTGTGCCGCGCGTCCCGTTTATGTGGGACACGGTGTCCCTGCAATTTAGGTTGGACACCGAGTCCAGGTCAATACCCCGGCAAAGACCGATTTCGGACAGGCGGACGCGAGCGCGGCCACATTCGGCGCGCTGACCAGCACAGATTTAGTGAGGCATACGTCCCAGATACATGGACAGAAGGGAGCAAGCTCCCGAAAGAATCGGCTAGTCGACCAGCGAGTCGCCAGGCATTCGCTCAACGGCACGCAGCCGCTCGGCGAACCCGGTCAGAATCTCGTGCGACTCGACGGACAGGCCATCGATCAGCGCTATAAAGCGATCGAATCGTGGATCGGAGAACGGCCTGCGCTGGTCCACGACGGAACGAGCCCCGGCCAGGCCACTCGACACCATCCGACTCTCCCTAGACCCAGCAGCCGACCCATACGCGACCGCCTGCTGCCCAGCGATCTCGCCGAAGGAAAAGTAACATAGCTGAACATTTGCGCAACCGCGGGAGCCACGACGTGCATCGGGCCCGCGAGTAATTCGCGATAGCTTCGATACCGTGCGGCCGACCGCACCCGGCGAGGGCCCTCGCCAGGACCGTGAAGCAATACAGGACGGCGGGGGTAGCGCGATCATGATCACCGTGCCGGAAGTGTTCGCCCGCAAGAGATTGACCGCCGCGGGCGACCATGGTCGCACATGGCTCGAGGCATTGCCCGGCATGGTCGACGACCTGCTGCGACGGTGGTCCTGCACACCCGACGGCCCGGTCATGCACGGCGAAGTCGGCATCGTGGTGCCGGTGCGGCCGCATCACCTGCCACCCGCGGTCATCAAGGTCTCGTTCCCCCATCCCGGCAACCGCCACGAACCCGACGCCTTCATGGCATGGAACGGCCGCGGCGCCGTGCGCATTTACGCACGCGACGACGCCCGCTACGCGATGCTGCTCGAACGCGCCGACAACACCCTGGCCACCGTGACCGACCCGGAACGAGCCGTCGCGATCCAGGGCGGCCTCACGCGCAGGCTGGCCGTGGAAGCCCCCGCCGGACTCCCCCGGCTCGCCGATCACATGGACGACTGGGAGCACGAGATCCGCACCACGGCAGCCGAATTCGGCCAACCGTTGCCGCGCCGAGTCCTCGACGCGGCGCTCGACACCCTCCGCGAGCTCGGCCGCGACCAGCCGAACACCCTCGTCCATGGCGACCTCCACGACGCCAATGTCCTGTCGTCCGATCGAGAACCGTGGCTCGCGATCGACCCCAAGTGCTACATCGGCGACCCCGCATCTGACGCACTGAATGTCATCCGCAGCCCCCGATTCGACGACCTGCTCCGCTCGGCGAACCCGAAAACGACGATCCTGCGGCTCCTCGACATCTATTGCGAGGCGGCGCAGATCGATCCGATCCGCGCCCGCCGCTGGACTCAGGCGGGCGCGGTCAAGGAAGCGCTGTGGGGCCGAGCCAACGGTGATCCGGCCTGGCTGGTGTCCGCGACCGACCGGCTCGCCGCAGCCTTGATCTGAGCGGCGGCCGTGCAGCGCGTGCTTCGGCCGCTCTCGATGCCCGCCTCGGCTCCCTAGCGGGCGCCACTGAATCAGTGGCCGCGGGCTACCGCGCGGGCCGCTGCGCGGGCGGCGACCAGGACCGGATCCCAGACCGGCGAGAACGGGGGTGCGTAGCCGAGGTCGAGCGAGATCACCTGCTCCACTGTCATTCTCGCGGTGAGGGCGACCGCGGCGGTGTCGATGCGTTTGGCGGCGCCGTCGCGGCCGACGATCTGTACGCCGAGTAGCCGACCGGTGCGGCGTTCGGCGAGCATCTTCACCGTCATGGGCTCGGCGCCGGGGAAATAGCCTGCCCGGCCGGTGGATTCGATGGTGACGGAGTGGAACTGCAGTCCGGCGCGCCGGGCGTCCTTCTCCCCCAGGCCGGTGCGGGCCACCTCGAGATCACACACTTTGCTGATCGCGGTGCCGACCACGCCGGGGAAGGTGGCGTATCCGCCGCCGACGCCCGATCCGATGACTTGGCCGTGCTTGTTGGCGTGGGTACCGAGCGCAACGTGGCGCAGCGTGCCGGACACCAGGTCCAGCACCTCCACGCAGTCACCGCCCGCCCAGATGTCGTCGTATCCACGCACCCGCTGGGCGAGATCGGTGAGCAGACCGCCTTCCTCACCCAGTGGCAGCCCGGCGCGGCGCGCGAGGTCGGTGGCCGGGCGCACACCGATTCCCAGGATCACCACGTCCGCCGGATACTCGCCGTCAGCGGTCGTCACCGCCTGGACACGTCCGTCCGAACCGGTCCGCATGCCGGTGACTTCGACGTCCGTCACGACCCGAATTCCCATTCCCACCATGGCTTCCCGGACGAGCGCGCCCATATCGGGATCGAGCGTGGACATGGGTTCGGCGCCCCGGGTGACCATGGTGACCCGGAATCCGCGGCGCACCAGCGCCTCGGCCATCTCCACACCGATGTACCCGGCGCCCACGACGACCGCGTCCCGCCCGGTCGCCGCCGCGAGCCCGTCGATGACGGCCTGCCCGTCGTCGAGGGTTTGCACGCCGTATACGCCCTCGGCATCGATACCCGGCAGCGGCGGACGGACCGGCGTCGCACCGGTAGCCAGGACGAGCTTGTCGTAGCTCGTCCACGATTGCGCGCCGGTGCCGCGCTCGCGCGAGAGCACCTGCCGCTTCGCCGGATCGATCTCGATCACCTCGGTCCGCAGGCGCAGATCGATGTCGCGAGCGCGGTGCTCGGCGGGCGAGCGCGCGATCAGGTCGTCGGCGTCGCCGACGTCCCCGCTCACCCAGTACGGAATCCCGCACGCCGAATACGAGGCGTGGTTGCCCTTCTCGAACACCACGATCTCGAGCTCGTCGGCGCCGCGCAGCCTGCGCGCCTGAGACGCCGCGGCCATCCCCGTCGCATCCCCACCGATGACCACCATGCGTTCGCCCATGTCGTCCACCGTACGAGAGCATCGTGCGGCTCCGGATGCCAGGAGGTTCTCGCCGGAACGTACGGGTGAGCTAGCGGGGAGCGTACGCCGCGAGGAACGTATCCACCGCCGCGTCGGCGATGGCCTTCAGTTCGGCGTTCGACGTTGCGCGGGTACCCAGGCGGCTCCGCGCTTCCAGCGGACCGGTGAGCAGGGCGAGGAACTGCTCGGCGGCGATCGCCGGCTCGCGGGTGTGCAGGTCGCCGGCCAGCGTGAGCCGGGCCATGCGGTCGGCCAGTGTCTCGGCGAGCATGCGGGAGGTTCGGTCCTGGACGATGTCGGCCAGGTCCGGGAAGGTTCCCACCTGGGCGAAGGTGAGAGTGCGCAAGGCGCGAGCACGGGCGCTGTTACAGACCTTCAGCATGCGGAACGCGGAATCGCGTAGTGCAGCTTCAGGATTGAGATCGGTGTCGCGCAAGCCCGCGATGGCGTCCAGGCATTCGGCGCCGACCGTGTCCGCTGCCGCTTCCACCGCGTGACGTAGCAGCGTCTCCTTGTCGTTGAGGTGGTTGTAGACGGTGTGTTTGGCGACACCGGCCGCATCGGCGATCTCCTGCACGCAAGCCTGCGCGTAGCCGCGGTGCGCGAACACTGTCAACGCCGAATCGAGAATGGCGCGCCGCTTGTCGATCCGACCTCGCCCGGTCGCTGCTGCCGTCATGGGCCGATGTTATTCGCTCGTCTACGTGTTCATACCTCCGGGCTCACCCTTGCCAACGCACTACGATGACTACTAAATTGCACCAGTCAGTGCAATTTAGTAGTCATCAGGAGGTAGAGATGATCGTTCACCAGCTACGGTTCACGTTCCGCGAGGACGCCACCGAGGAGCACAGGGAGACCGTGCTGGCACTCATGCGGCGCACGGCGTCGGTGGAATCGGTGTCCTTCTCGATGGTCGGCCGGCATCTGGGTGATCCGGCCGAAGGCCTGACGCACGCGTACTGCGTCGGTCTCGCGGACCTCGACGCGGTGGAGCGGTACATGCACGACCCGGTTCACCTCGCGGGCGACCCGCAGATCATCCCCCACCTCGACACGCTCGTCATCGGACCGGACGCGTCCGACGACCCGGACCCCGAACTGGCCGCGAAACTGCAGGCACTGCACGAGCACAAGCTCACCGTGTACCCCGAGTGGGCGCGACTGATGGAAACGATTCCGCAGGTCAGGATCGCCTAGTCGATCGCCGTTCAGCACCGGGAGGCCGCGGAACCCGCACGTACGTGGCGCCGCCACATCGGCGGCCGTTCCGCGCCCCGCCTCCCCACGGTGACGGCGGTCAGGGAGGCGTGATCCCCTGGGAGATCGCGGCCAGTGTTTCGACGACCGGCTGGTCCGGGTCGACGACGACACCCTTCCCACGAAGGAAACCGTCGAGCAGTTGGCAGACCGAATCGGTACTGCGCTCGATGAATTCCTCGGTCGTGGCGGGTTCCGGTTTGCCCGGCACATCGAGCCAGAGATCGGTGACCGCGACGAGGAAACCGACGATGCCGCGGGCGAGGTGGTCCACACCGTCGGTGTCGAGGCCGACCGCGGCGAACAGTGTTCTCGTCCGCTCGGCGAGATCACCCGACAGGCGCCTGCCCACGTCGAGGGGGCGCGCCGAGCTGTCACCGGTCGGCACGCTCTGGGTGATCGCGACGTACCGGAATACGTTCGGGTACGTCAGCACGACCTCGGTGGCCGCGGTCAGGAACTGGTGAACGGTGGCACGGCGGGTCTGCATCATCAACGACAGATCCGGCGCCACCGAGCGGTAGATCTGGTCGACCAGCCAGTCGGCGACGGCCCGATCCAGATCGGACTTGTCCGCGAACATGCGGTACAGCCGTGGTTTCGCGACGCCGACCTCGGCCGCGATCGCGCCCATCGTCACCTGCGCGCCGTCGCGCCCGATGGCGCGGATCGCACCCCGGACGACGTCGTCGCGCGAGAGGATCCGCGCGGCCGAACGCCCCGATGTCATCGACATTTCCCTGTTCTTCCGCGTCGCCGTAGCCGTCTCGGCAGCATACCGGCAGTTCCGGCGCCGGATCCCCGGACTGCGGACGCGTCGACCCTTGACAGGGGCGGCGGCGTACCGGGAAACTCGACAACCGGTACCGGCGGTACTATAGAACGAACCCGGAGTACAACGTGCAGTGGCGCACGCGTCCAGAAGGAATTCCCATGGCGGTTCACCTCGACAATCAGCCCAGCGTCCGGCCTGTGCCGAGGCAACAACACCGGGTCGGCAACGGTGAGATCGAGCTCGCTGTCTTCGAGTACGGACAGCCCGATGGAGTACCCGTGGTACTGGTGCACGGCTGGCCCGATACCCACCATCTGTGGGACGGCGTGATCGCGCTGCTGTCGGACAAGTACCGGGTCCTGGCCTACGACACCCGCGGGTACGGCGAGTCCAGCGCTCCGCGCGCGGTGTCCGCGTACCGCCTCGATCGCCTGGCCACCGACTTCTTCGCCGTCGTCGACCAGCTCAGCCCGGAGCAGCCGGTGCACGTCGTCGCGCACGACTGGGGATCGGTCCAGGTCTGGGAGGCGATCTGCGAGCAGGGCGCCGAGGAATTCGTCGCGTCCTTCACCTCGATCTCGGGCCCCAACCTCGATCACCTCGGCAAGTTCCTGCGGGCGCCGCTGCGCAGGCCGACCCCGCGCGCGATCTGGAACACCCTCGCCCAGAGCCTGTCCTCGGCCTACACCGGGTTCTTCATGCTGCCGGTGCTGCCCGGCCTGTTCTTCCGGGTGGCCGGTTCGGCCCGGATGTGGCGGCTGTTCCTGCGCCTGGTCGAAGGTATCCGGCCCGACCAGGTCACCGTCGCCGACACCCTGCGCCGCGACATGATCTCCGGCCTGCGCTTCTACCAGGCCAACATCCTTCCCCGCATGCTCGGCCCGCGGGACCGGCGCACCGCGGTGCCCGTGCAGTTGATCGTCAACACCCGCGACATCGCCGTGCGCCCAGCCGGCTACGACGACTACGGACAGTGGGCAGACGATCTGATCCGCCACGACCTGCCGCGCGGCCACTGGCTGCCCTTCTCCGACCCGGGCGCGATCGCCGGATACGCAGAGAAGTTCATCGCAGCACACCCGACCGCCGGCGGAAAGTAGTTCCCTCATGACCGATTTCGATCTCGTCATCACCGGCGGCACCTGGTTCGACGGCACCGGCGCGCCTGCCGCCCGGCGTCATCTCGGCATCATCGACGGTGTCGTGCACCGTGTTTCGGCCGAACCACTGCCCGTCGGACCGGACACCGAAGTGATCGACGCCGACGGCAAGTGGGTCGTGCCCGGCTTCGTCGACGTGCACACCCACTACGACGCCGAAGTGCTGATCAAGCCGGAACTGTCGGAGTCGTTGCGCCACGGTGTCACCACCGTCGTCATCGGAAACTGCTCGCTGTCGACGGTCCTGGCGTCCAACACCGATTGCGCCGACATCTTCAGCCGGGTCGAAGCCGTGCCTCGCGACGCGGTGTACGAGACGCTCGACCGCACCCGCACCTGGTCGAGTCCGGTCGAATACACGAAAGCGATCGACGAGCTGCCGCTGGGCCCGAATATCGCGGCGTTCCTCGGTCATTCGGATCTGCGCACCCATGTGCTCGGCCTCGGACGCGCGGTCACCCGTGACACCAAGCCGACCGCCGCCGAGATCGAGCGGATGCAGGAGCTGCTCGGCGAGGCGATCGACGCGGGCTTCCTCGGCCTGTCGTCGATGTCGAACCCGCTCGACAAGATCGACGGCGAGGAGTACCGCTCGCGCTCGCTGCCCTCGACCTACGCGCGCGGCAAGGAGGTGCGGGCGCTGAACCGGGTACTGCGCCGCCACCGCCGCGTCCTGCAGAGCGCGCCGACGGTGAGCCTGCGCCCGAACATCGCCAAGTTCTTCCTGGCCAGCGCCGGGGTCGGCCGCCGCCCGCTGCGCACCTCGCTGCTCTCGGCCGCCGATTCCAAGGCCTACCCGCCGCTGGTGTGGTTCATGCTGACGGTGGCGCCCCTGCTGAACCGCTTCGCGCGCACCGACTTCCGCTGGCAGCACCTGCCGGTGCCGTTCACGGTGTACGCCGACGGCATCGATCTGGTCGTCTTCGAAGAGTTCGGCGCCGGTGCGGCCGCACTGCATCTGAAGGATCAGGTCGAGCGCAACGAACTGCTGCGCGACGAGTCCTACCGGCGCTGGTTCCGCAAGCAGTACGACAACAAGTTCACCCCGCGCATCTGGCACCGTGACTTCTTCGACGCCGAGATCGTGGCCTGCCCCGACGCGGCGGTGGTCGGCAGGACGATCGGTCAGGTCGGCACGGACCGGAGTCTGCATCCGGTCGACGCCTACCTCGATCTGGTCGTCGAGCATGGTGCCGCGCTGCGCTGGCGCACCACCATCGCCAACGACCGGCCCGACTACCTGAACAAGCTCGCCGCCAGCAGCGGCGTGCAGATGGGCTTCGGCGACGCGGGCGCGCACCTGCGCAACATGTCCTTCTACAACTACCCACTGCGCCTGCTGGAACGTGTCCTGCGCGCCCAGGAGGCGGGCAAGCCCTTCCTGAGCGTCGAACGCGCCGTCCACCGTCTCACCGGTGAGCTCGCCGACTGGTTCCAGATCGACGCCGGCCATCTGCGCGAAGGCGACCGCGCCGACCTGCTCGTCCTCGATCCGGCCGGGCTCGACGCCAGGGTGCACGAACTGCACGAGGCGCCGCTGCCGGAGTTCGGGCTCGACCGGATGGTCAACCGCAACGACGACGCCGTCGTCGCCACCGTCGTCGGCGGCAAGCGGGTGTTCGAGCGCGGCGCGTTCGCCGACGGACTCGGCACCGCATGGGGCACCGGCAGTTTCCTGCGCGCCGGTGCCGCCGCTGTCACCACACCGGCCGGAGGGTCCCGATGAAGGTACGTCGCCGCCACCGGTCCCAGCCCACCCACGTCGCGCTGCACGCGCGCAATGTGCAGTTCGACTGGACCGACACCGCGCTGCGGTGGATGCCGGACGAGCCGGTGGCCTCCCATGTCGTCAATTCGCTGAATCTGCTGCTCCCCGAAGGGGAACGGATGTTCTGCGCGGCCTACAGCGAGGCACTGCCGTACGTCGAAGACGCGAAGCTGCGCGAGGACATGCTCGGCTTCATCGGCCAGGAGGCGATGCACGCCGAGACCCACCAGAAGGTGCTGGCCGGTGTGCTGGCCGCGCACGGCATCGACACCGCGCCGTATGTGCGGCAGATGGAATTCGTCTTCCGCAACACCCTCGGGCCCCGCGACGGCAGCACCGCGGCCGCCGAGGCGCGAATGGTGGAGCGGCTGACCTTCATCGCCAGCCTCGAGCACTTCTTCGCCTGGCTCGGAGACTGGATCCTCAACGCCGACTTGGAGAAACACCACGCCGACCCGCGCATGCTCGACCTGTTCCGCTGGCACGGCGCCGAAGAGGTCGAACACCGCAATGTCGCCCACGACGTGGCGATCTACTTCGGCGCGGGCTATCTGCGACGCGCGGTGATGATGATGATCGTCATCCCGATCCTGCTCGTCCTGGTCCTGCGCGGCACCCGCTACCTGATCAACCAGGACCCGGGCATGCCGAACATCGGCTACCCGATGCTGCTGTGGCGGATCCTGGGCGCGATGCGGCGCGGGGCGCTGCCGCGACTGCGCGCGCTCGCGATCAGCGCGCTGTCGACGTTCAACCCGCGCTATTCGCCGAACACGGTCGGGTCGACCGAGCAGGCGATCGCCTACCTCGCCAAATCTCCCGCGGCCAGGGCGGCGAACCAGTGACCCGCCCCGTGCCCACCGTGCTGCCGCCGGACCTGTACGGCAAGCACGTCCATGATCCGACCACCCGGGTCCTCGACCGGATCGCCACCGCGAAGGTGAGTCTGTCGACGCTGATCAACCGGGGCAGGCTCGAATCCGGTGTGGACGACAACCGATTTCCGGTCGTCGTCACCGATCGGGTGCTGGTCGCGGCCGACGCCGATGTGGTGAGTCTGCGCCTCGAGTCGCCGTCGGGGCGCAGCCTGCCGCGCTGGCAGCCCGGCGCGCACATCGACCTGGAACTGCCATCGGGCCGGATCCGCCAGTACTCGCTGTGCGGCGACCCCGCCGACCGCGGCGCCTACCGGATCGCGGTGCGCCGTATCCCCGACGGTGGCGGCGGGTCGATCGAGGTGCACGACGAGCTGGCGGTCGGCACGGAACTGATGGTGCGCGGCCCGCGCAACGCCTTCCTGTTCGCCCCACCCGGCCGCGGATCCACCGCGCGCCGACTGCATTTCGTGGCGGGCGGCATCGGCATCACCCCGATCCTGACGATGGCCAGGGCCGCCGACCGGCTCGGCGTGCCGTGGACGATGGTCTACTGCGGCCGCACCCTCGACACCATCCCGTTCCTCGACGAGATCGCCGAGTTCGGTGACCGCGTCACGGTGCGCACCGACGCCGACCACGGCATCCCCACCGCCGCCGATCTGCTCGCCGGCGTCGACGGCGACACCGCGGTGTACTGCTGCGGACCGACCGTCATGACCGCCGCGCTCCTGAGCGCGATCCGGGACTTGGACGGCGTCGAATTCCATTCGGAGCGTTTCTCACCCGCCCCGGTCGTCGACGGTGACCCCTTCACCGTGCACCTCGCCGCCACCGGCGAGGTCCTCGAGGTCGGCGCCGACGAAACCCTGCTGACCGCCATCCTGCGAGCCCGCCCGAACCAGCCCTACTCCTGCCGCCAGGGCTTCTGCCGCACCTGCGTCGTCCGGGTCGTCGCCGGCTCCCCCGACCACCGCGACACCGTTCTCACCGACTCCGACCGTGCCGAGGGAAACACACTCGCGTGTGTATCCCGTTGCCACGGAGACACTCTCGTTCTCGATCTGTAAGGTCAGATGTCGATGCGGCGCGCGAATGTCGGACCCGGTTTCTACACTCCGGGGCGTGACGCTCACCCTCGCCGATCTCGTCGGCTACACCGATCGCGGTCTCGACACCGATCTCGCCCGCTGGTTCCCTGACGCCGACCCCGTCGTCATCCCCGCCGAAACCCGTTCGGTGGCCCCGTTTCTCGAGAAGCTGGCCCCTGCCGATGCCGCCGCACTGGCAGCCTTCGACCGCCGGGTCCGCTCCGGCACGCTCCCCCAGTTCCTCGACATCTTCGACTGGTCCTACGCGTTCGACTTCGCCGGCAACGACTGCGCCATTCTCGATGCCGACTACACCACCGAACTCACCGACGAGGACGTGTTCTCCCTCGGCGCCGACGGCGGCGGCAACCTCTACGTCGTGCTCACCAACGGCCAAGTCGCGGTGTGGTTCCACGAGGAGGAGGTGCTCGAGGGCGGGACCCGTTTCGACAACCTCGACGTTTTCCTCTGGTCGTTTGTGCGCTATCGAGCGGTACGGGCGGGCAAGCTCGCCCGCACCGACGTCGAGGCCGACTTCACCGCGCTCGGCCAGGACGGCGCGCTGGCCGAGAACCTCGGGCTGCTGAGCATGATGGCCTAGCCCTTCAGGTCCTGCCCCTGGGTGCTCAACCCGCGGCAAGCTCGCCGATCGCCGCGCGCAGCCGCGCGGTGGCATCGGCGACGACGGGATCGAGCGCGGGCTCACCGGTGATCCTCGCCATCAGCTCGGGGTTCATGGCCTCGACGATGACGGTGTCGGTGTCGCTCGCGGTGCGGTCGCGGCGAACGACCACGTTGCACGGCAGCAGCAGTCCGATCTGCCGGTCGATGTCGACAGCGCGATGAGCCAGGGCCGGATTGCAGGCGCCGAGAATGAGATAGTCCTCCATCTCCTCATCCAGTTTGGCTTTCATGGTCGCGCGCATATCGATTTCGGTGAGGATGCCGAATCCCTGGGCGGCCAACGCCGTTCGGGTGCGCTCGATCGCGTCGTCGAAGGTGGTGTGCAGGGTGGTCGACAGGGCCAGCTCCATAGCGGATTCCTTTCGGTCAGGACAGGCGCAGAAACAGTGGCCGGCTGGGTGACCACGTCCTTGCAATCACGGCCCGCCTCGAACATGGCGCGTTCGGACCGATGATGCCGGTTCCGCACATCGCCCACCTCACCCGTGTCAGGTGAACTTCATCGGACGGCGTCTGGTCGCTGGAACCGCGCTATGCTGGCCCAGGCAGCAGCGCCTTCTGACAGGCTTGGGCTGCGGAGTCACCGCCTCTCGGCACGATCCCTGCGCAATCAGCGCGACCACCAGATCGAATGCCTTCTTCTTCCCGGTTGTTCTCTGACGCCGGATGTCTCCCCTTTCCCGAGATCGATCGCCGCACCACCGTGTGTCGGCCGATCGATACACACTGCACGGCCTCGACCCCAACAGAATGGAGTGAAAGCCCATGAGTACCCATGGAATTACCGATGGTGCCGAGCGAGCGATCATCGAGAACATGCTCGACCGCAACCGCGCCGCACTGATCGAGACCGCACGCGGCCTGTCCGAGGCCGACGCCCGCAGGCGACTCGTCGCGTCGCTGACGACACCGATCTCCTTGCTCAAGCATGCCGCCGCCGCGGAGCGGATCTGGTTTCAGCGATTCTGGGCGGGACTGGACGAATCCGAATGCGACGGATACTCCCGCCGCGACGAGGGCACCTTCGCCGTCACCGACGACGAGTCCCTGGCCGATGTCATCGCCGAGTTCGAGCGCGCCAGCCGGCGATCACGGGAGATCGCGTCCCGTTTCGACCTCGACGACACCGTGGACATTCCCCGCGAGGGAAAGGTCAGCATGCGCTGGACACTGCTCGCCATGGTCCAGGAGTTCGCCAGGCACGCCGGTCACGGCGACATCCTCCGCGAACAGATCGACAACCTCGGGGTGGAACAGCCCGCGGCCGCGCGATCACGGTGACGACAGCGGTGGAAAGGGCGGGCACCGTAGCGAAGATCAGGCCGTAACCGTGGGGATCGCTCTGGTGAGATTTGGGGGTACCGGACTGGTGAGATCGCGGAAAAACCAACGAAGTTCGCCTGAACTGGCAAACAGCCGGGTTCACGAGCGTATGCGGCCATGACGAAGCCGGCGACCGGGTCGATCCAGAGCCAGCCCGCCACGGCGTAGCCGACCAGCCCAGCGAAGGTCGACACCGACAGCCATGCGCACAGCCGGGTCTCGGCGGCGTCGGCCATCACCAGGAGCGAGCCGATCGCCACTCCCGCCTTGTGTTTGGCCCGCGCCAGCACCGGCATCGCCACGATGGACACCGGTCAGCGGATGCCGACCCCTGATTTGTTCTGGCGGCGCGAGCCATGGTCGAGAGAACTCGCGTCGAAGATCCGGCAGGACATTGTGTCAGGGCCCAGTGACGGAGTCCACGCAGAACTCTGGAATCCACGTCCTTCAACGTCGCGCTTCGCAGATTCGCGCCCTGAAGGTGGGCGCGTCGCAGCCTCGGATTCCGGTTTCGGCGAACGCGATCGCCGAGTACTGTGTATGCACACACCACGAACCAGCAAGATCCAGCCGCAAAACGCGATAGATCAGTGTCTCCTGAGTACACAACTGGGTCGCCTGACCAACAATTGAGCGCGACCCGCGGAAGAGTCGGAAATCTCACGTCCCGACCAAGGAGTCGACATGCTGGACTGGATACATACGCTGCCACGAGCGACGAGAGTTATTCGTCAGTCCCTGCTGCGTCCGGATTTGATTCGTGCCATACGGCCCGTGACCCTTTTCCCCATCCTGCCTTACGTGGACGGCATCGAGGTTACGCAGTCCATCCAGTTCTTTCGAGCGAGCCAACATCTCACCGATCCATCGGATCGGGGACCGGACAACTCCTTGCGTCTGGTCGCGTCCAAGCCCGCGTGGGTTCGGGTATACGCTGATCCCGGACTTCTCGGTTTGCGCCTGAGCGGGGTCCTGGAAGTCGAAACCCTTGGAAATGATGGTCTTTTTCACCACACGGCTACGTTGTCACCACGGTGGCCTGCCTCGGTCGATGCCTCCGTCAGAGACTTCGTGGCACGACGAAGCACAGTCACTAACACACTGAATTTTGTTGTCCCAGCGGACAAGTTTCGAGGGCGCATGCGCCTTACCTTCACGCTGACCGACCTCGCTGGCAACACCTACGACACCAAGACCTTGCTCGTCCACGCGACACTGCGTCAAACGTTGCGGCTGCGCGGAATTTTGGTGAGCTACAACGGTGCGGACTCCTCATCGGCTCCGACAACCACTCTCAACCTCGCGCCTCCGACCATGGCCGACCTGCGTACCACCGCCGCGCTCGCCACTCGCGCGTTGCCGGTGCGAAGCGAAGCAGATCTGGGCTTCGCCGGACGCATTCCGTGGAATCTTCCACTGGACGATCCACCTCCGTCCGTCGGTGGATGCTCGCTGAACTGGAACGCGCTCATGACTCAACTTGTAGACGCTCGCAATAATGACGGAAACCGCCCCAATGTCGTGTATTACGGCTTGTTGCCAACCGGCACCCCGGTCGGCCCCGTCGTCGGTTGTCGGCAATCTGCGGTCGGCGCGGGTGCGGCTGGTAACCAACGAACGCTGCTACACGAGGTGGGGCACGTATGCGGGTTCCAACACACAGCCGGTTGCGGAATGACCGGCACCACCGACCCCAACTTCCCACAATTCGAGCCGTACTTTATCGGCTCGATCGGGGAATTCGGCCTGGATGTAGCCGACGGAACGATTCTCCCGCCTGATACGACGGGAGACTTCATGGGGCGGTGCACTACGCGGTGGATGTCGACCTTCCGGCACAAAGCTCTCATCGGACACCAGTTCCTGGCGCCGGAAGATGTCGACATCGATATCCCAGTGGAGTGGGACCCTCGGTTGAAGCGGTACTCCGATGCTGAACTTGTTTCCGGATCGGGTGGCGAACGGTATTTTCGGGCTGAAATGCAATTCCATCCAGTCATCGCCGTCAGTGGGATCGTGGACGATGCCGGTCATGTCGACGTGCGATCGGTCGTGCGGGTTCCCGCGGCCGGACGCCCACCCGGCGAACGCACAACCATGATCGCTCGTCTGATCGGATCTGAAGGGCAGACACTCGCGCGCGGGAAGCTGCTCAGGTCGATTTCCCAGAGCTGCTGCTGCGACGCGGCGAACTCGGACGACTTCTCGTCGGGGTACTTCTTCGAAGCCTATCTGCCCGACGCCGCGCGAGGAGCAGAGCTCGTCATCGATGACACCGCGGGCGGCGGTGCGGTCCTGTGGCGGCGAACGGCGCCACAGCAACGACCGTCGATCGAGCGATTCGAAGCGAAGGCAACCGGCGACAACCTCGAAATACATTGGCAGGCCGGCCCGACGAACGAAGAGCTGGAGGCCTGGGTGCAGTACTCCACAGACGACGGTGTGAACTGGGAAGGACTCGCGACTGGCATCAGAGGCGCAAATCCGGTGGTCGATATCGCGTCGGTGCCCAGTGGTCGCGTACTTGTACGGATCATGGTTCATAACGGCTTCGATACGGTTGCATCCGACGCGGTCGCGGTCCAAGTCCCGCTGCGCACGCCTGAAGTCGTCATCTTATGGCCAGAACAGGACGGGGTACTGGTCGCAGGCGGCCCGCTCCGAGTCTTGGGGTCGGTTGCCGATACAAGCGGCAGACCACTCCCCGATGCTTCGTACCACTGGGTGCTCGACGAGAAGGATCTCGGCGACGGCGATGACGAGTGGTTCGACGCACCCGGGCCAGGTACGCACCGCCTGACCCTGTTCGCGCGCGCCCCTGGGTTCGAGTCCGAACGCTTGGTTACGTTCACCTGCCTGCCCGTCCCCGGCAACGAACCGCCAATCGGCGGGAACTGATTCAAGTCTCCTGGCCGTCTACGCGTTGTTCGAGGGTGTTCACGACATCGCCACCTCCACACGGCCCGTCCTCGCGCTACCAACCGGGCAGACGCTCACCGGTGGATCAAGACACCCCTGCGCGACACCGTGGACGTCCTGATCGGCGCATGGACACCGATCACCGGGCAAAGAGAACTCGGCGCGCCGCTGGTCGGCGCCTACGACACCAGGGGGTCGCTGAGGTATCTGAGGTCCCGGTAGAACTCGCCGAAAATACAACGGAAATGCTGGTCAGAGCCTGTTCCCGAGCTGGTAGTCGGTGGGACTGGAGTCCGCCTCGGCGGAGAGACGGAGACAGTCTGACCGTCCGTCTACCAGCATCTTTCTGACATGTCCCGGCCTCTGCTGAGTCCATAGTCGACACCGGACAGTCAGGCGGACTCATATCCGCCCAAAATTCGGCGAGTTCTACCGGAACCCGAATACCGCCACCAATCGCGAATCCCGTTGGTTGTTCCCAGCGCCGCGCCGGTCAGCCGATGCACCCCGAAACCCTCGGGGCACTGATCAGAGCCCTCGGCGTTCCCAGCATCGCAGGCCGGGTCGGCGCGCTGCACCAGCATGTCCTCGAACTGCCCGCACCCGTCGTCGCCGACGCCCTCGGCTACCACCACAAATCAATTACTCGCGCCGCTGCCCACCCTGTGGCCGACTGGACCCGCTACGCCTCCGGCCCACGAGCCCGGAAACCGTCCGGTTGGGCACCTCGACCACGAACCGCTGCGAATAGATAAGTCGACAGTTGATTACGAGCCCTTGCCAGCCCGGAACCCCTATTGGTGGCGGCTGGCAGCCATTGTCGCCAGCTGATTCTCGGCTGGAAGCGAGTCGATCTGGTGGGCGAGCGCGGTTGCAAAGCTGTCGAGTCCGGCTTTGAGGTTGATGTAATGCGGGAGGGAGCGGCGGCCGTGCATAAGGTGCCAAAAGCCTTTCAGTTTCCGTTTCCAGACTTGCTGGACTTCCGGGGGCTGCATGGCTGGGATGGGTTCGCGTTCACCAGATCCACGAAACGACGAGGACCGGCCACCGCAGTGTTTAGCAACTGGTCCGCGAGACCGAGGCGGTCGACCAACTCGCGGCGCTGCGCCGAGAAAGCATCCAGCACGCTCCCCACATGCGGGCCCCATCCGGCCACCACGCTGTAGTGCCGGCCGTTGGCCAGCGCTGTTTCATGCGCGGCCGCGAATTCCGTCACGTCGTCATCGCCAATCAACTCGCCGGGCCGGACATCGAACAGCCACCCGCCACCGTCCTCGGAGACGGCCAGGAAGTCCGGAATATGTTCACCGCGACCACCGGCCGCGGTCTCGTAGGACAACCGGAACGGTTGCGGCAGAGACTCAATCACCGCTCCAGCGAAATCCAGCGCCAACAGCAGCCGCTGCTCATCGAGAGAGTCGAAGCCATGATGACGGCCCGTGGACACCAGAAACTGCAACCCCGGCCGATCCTTGTGACGCGCACGCCAGCCGAACCGCCGAACCGGCTGCGAACCCTCTACCGGCATGGCAGCCAGATCCCGCACTGCACAAGAGATCTCGTCACCCTGATACTGCCAAGAGCTGTCCTCCACCGCGACGTCCACCCTGTCTTGCATCCGAGCCGCTGCCGAACCGATTCCGGCAATTCGGACACGGCGATCAGGTCATTCACTCGGCACTGGTCGGACCGCACCCGCACACCGTAACCTCGTGTTGCCCAACCCGATTCGAAGTCGAAGAATCGCGCAAAGCTGCGACTTCCAGCTTTAGATGGCGGCGGCGAGAGGGCTGAGGGCCTGCTTCCCGCCCGATCCCAGGTGTAGATGGCGAGTGTTGCCAGGTCTTCTTGGCGGCTACGTCCAGGATCTGCGCCGACCGGTGCCGGACGCGCGATGTGTGGCTACAGGACGTTCGGAGCAGGCATGATCCACAAGGAGGCGACCATTCTCGATGCGGCCGATCGCATGACGCGGGTTCGGCGACACAGGAGCGCTGTGTAAGCATCGTCGGGTGATCGAACATCGGGAAAGCCGAGTACCACAAGCGGTGGCAGTCTCCTTCCGTCCAGGTGGCCGTGACGACGACGGTGCGGTGGACAGGATCGACGGATCGTTCACCACCGGCACCATCTTCGATATTCGCGACACCGGCGAGGGGTTCACGCTATGCGAGGTTGAGGTGTCCCCCCCGATCATCAAGCATTTCCCGGATGACACGGGTGAAGACCAGGATGAGCCGGTCCGGTTCGTCGCCGTCGACCCGCACAGCAATATCTGTGGGTCTATCGACCTCGATTATCAGGAGTGGAATCGGCATCTGACCATAGCCGATGTCAAAGTCGACCCGAACCATCGCGGCCAGGGTCTCGGCCGTAATCTGGTCGGTCTCGCCATCGAGCATGGGCGTGAACTGGGTGCCCACACGTTGTGGCTGGAGGTCACCAATGTCAACGCGCCCGCCATCCACGCATACTTCCGTATGGGATTCACCATCTGTGGGCTCGACACATCGCTGTACCGCGGAACGCCCGCCGAGGGCGAGATCGCGATATTCATGAGCCAGGATCTGACTGGCAACGGATCTGACCCGGCATTACCGACCGGCCCATGAAGCAGCCGCCCCTCGCCCGCACTACATTTGCCTCAAGGCCGAACTCTCACTCTCGCAACATCACTCGCTGAAACGATCGACAGCGGACCGACACCGCTGAACGCCACCCATCCTCGGCCGCCAACAAAATCTGGGGGCCGCCATCTATAGCTGGGGGTTGCAAAACCCTGCAGTGGCCAACTATCGCTGCACGTCACAACGGAAAGTCGCCGGGACCGCTAGACGACCTTGGCATCGATCAGCATTTTCCAGATCTCGCCCTGGTCGACGACCTCGACGCCGAGCTTCTCCGCCTTGGTCAGCTTGCTGTCACCGACTCCCGCACCGGTGATGAGCAGGTCGGTGTTCGCCGAGACCGAGGACGCCGCCGTCGCACCCGCCTGCTCACACAGGCGTTGAAATGTCGGGCGGGCGACCTTCTCACCCGAACGCGGGTCGCTGATGGCGCCGGTGATCACCACCGTCTTACCTTCCAGGGGCGCGCCTGCCGCGACGACCGGGGCGAGGTCCTCCGCGCGCACGTCCAGGTCGACACCCGCCGCACGCAACCGCTCCAGCTCCGGGCGCAGGCGAGTCAGGTGGGCGACCAGGGAGGCGGCGACCTTCGGTCCGATGTCCTCCACCGCGACGAGTCGTTCCTCGCCCGCGTCGGCGACCTCCTCCAGGGAGCCGAATCCCGCCCGGGCCAAACGAGCCGCGGTGCCGTCGGAGGCCATCGGGATGGCAAGGCCGATCAGCGCGCGGCGCAGCCCGACCTGGCGACTGGCATCGATCGACTCGATCATCCGCGCGGCCGAGACCTCGCCGATGCGGTCGAATTCGAGCAGGCGCTCCTGGGTGAGGGTGTAGAAGTCCGAAGGACGCTCCAGGATGCCCGCCTCGGCGAGGCGTTCGATCCACACCTGCCCGATGGCGTCGATATCGGCGGCGGCCCGCGAGGCCCAGTGGATCAGCCGCCGCACCGTCTGGGCGGAGCAGGAAACATTGGTGCAGAACAGCTCTCGGCTGTTGCCCTGTTCGGTCACCGGCTGCCCGCACGAGGGACAGACGGTCGGCGCCACGATCTCGCGCTCCTGGCCCGTCCGCTTCGCCGCGTCGAGCACGCCCGCCACGAACGGGATCACATCGCCCGCGCGGCGCACCAGCACGGTGTCACCGATCTTGATGTCACGGGCGCGGATGACCTCCTGGTTGGCCAGCGTCGCTTTCGTGACCGTCGTGCCACCGACGAAAACCGGCTCCAGCCACGCGACCGGAACGATCTTGCCGGTCTTGCCGACGTCCCAGACCACATCGGCCAGCACCGTGGTCTTCTCCTCGGCGGCGAACTTGAACGCCAGCGCGCCACGCGGCGAGTTCGACCGTGTTCCGGCCGCCGCGTAGGCATTTCGGTCGGCCAGCCGCAGCACCGCGCCGTCGAGGTCGTAATCCAGTTCGTTGCGGCCCTGCTCGATCGCGGTGATCGCCGCCTGAGCCTGTACGGCATCGATGCACAAGCGCATCCGCGCACCCTCGACCCCCAGCGCCCGCAACCCTTCCGCGAGGTCGACCGCGGCGCCGCCCGCGGAGGTGTCCAGGTCGAAGCCGAAGAACTGCAGACGGCGCTCGGCGACCGTCGCCGGATCCTTCGCCCGCAGTGTGCCTGCCGCGGCGTTGCGTGGATTGATCAGTGGTTTGTCCGGATGCGCCGTGTTGTAGGCGGCGAAGGTCGAACGCAGCATCACCGCCTCGCCACGCACCTCCACCCGGCCCGGAACATCGATCCGCTCGGGAACGCCGTCGACCAGGGCACGGACCAGCATGGTCACATCGTCTCCGGTGGTGCCGTCGCCCCGGGTCACGGCTCGCACGAAGCGCCCGTCTTCGAAGACCAGGGCCAGCGAGAGGCCGTCGAGCTTGGGCATCACCACCACCGGCTGACCGGGGAAGCGGTTGAACAGTGCCTCGACCTGCTCGGGTTTGGTCGCTTTCTCGAGCGACAGCATGGGACGCGAATGCCGGACCGGCGCGTGCAGCACCGCGGGCGCGCCGACCTGCTCGAGCGGATTCGGGTCGGGCGTGAGGTCGGGGTGTGCCGCGATCAGCGCACGGAGCTCGTCTTCGATCGCGTCGTACTCGGCGTCGGCGACCAGCGGCGAGCCTTGATAGTAGGCGTCGCGCAGCGCCACGATACGGTCGGCGAGTTCTTCGATGCGTTCCCCAGTTTCCACAGCACGCGACGCTACCGATCCCCACCGACAACTCTGCCGCCGAGTGGGCGGAATCGGGGTCAGGACATCGCTGCCCGCCGCGCCGCGACACGCACCCACACCTGCGGATCGGTGCGCGGTCCGCCCGGAGTTGCTGCGCCGTACCGCTGGATCTGGGCGTCGAGGTCGAGGGGCGCGGTCATCGAAGTGCCAGGGGCCAGTGCGTCCTCGACGTGTTCGTCGGGCACCAGCCAGCACACCTCGAACTCGATGCCGTCGGGGTCGCGGGCGTAGAGCGCCTTGGTCGACCCATGATCACTCGCCCCGGTCAGCGCGTGCGCCGCCGTCAGCCGGTCCCGGACGGCCGCGAGCTCGGACAAAGTGTCCACTTCCCACGCCACGTGATAGAGCCCGACCGAGCCCGCCGGACCGGCCGCGGGCATCCTGGCCTGGAAGAGCCCGAGGTCGTGGTCGTTGGCCGAGCCGGGATGGCGCAGGAAGGCACCGCCGGGAAATCCTTCGGCGAGCCGCTCGAATCCGAGCACGTCCTCGTAGAACGCGATACTGCGCGGCAGATCCGCGACGAACAAGACGATGTGGTTGATTCCCCGCATCTCCGGTGACCTCCTGGCTCGATTGTTCTCGACCCCTCACAGTCCCACGGAATCGCCCCTCGGCAACACCGGATGACCGGGTAGCGGGACACCGACGCCCACCCGCGGCAAGCACCGGGCCTGCCCCACGCCACCTGCCGACTAGTTCGACGGACTTGCCGTGCAGGTAGCTTCTTTCCCACTCGGGCCGGCACCACCGGCCGACCGACCCCACGTCGGAGGATCGACGACGACCGGTGGTGTATCGACCGGCGGCCAGGTGGTCCAGGCGGCAGCGGCAGCGTGTTCGGCGACAGATTTTCCCCAGTTCCACATCGTTTCGCCCCTCCCCGAGCTCATCCGTGGTCTCACCAGGCTATCGGGCGACGTTTGCAGTGCGCCAACGATTTTCGGCAACGCAGGAGGGGCTGCACCCCTGTGCGGCAGCGAGAATCCTTACCGCACAGCGGGACTCGCCTAGCTGAGCGTCTTCAGCGTTGCCGCGTCGTACGGCTTCAGTTCGTCGATCCGGCCGCCGACGACCTTGGCCGCCCACTCGGGGTCCTGGAGCAGGGCGCGGCCGACGGCGACCATGTCGAATTCGTCGCGCTCGAGGCGGTCGAGGAGGTTGTCGAGGTTGCCGAGCTCGGCGCCCTCGCCGGTGAAGGCGCGGAGGAAGTCGCCGTCGAGGCCGACCGAACCGACGGTGATGGTCGGCTTGCCGGTGAGCTTCTTGGTCCAGCCCGCCAGGTTCAGATCCGAGTCGTCGAACTCCGGGAGCCAGTAGCGGCGGGTGGAGGCATGGAAGGCGTCGACGCCTGCCGCGGCGAGCGGGGCAAGGATCGCCTCGAGCTCCTGCGGGGTCTCGGCCAGGCGCGCGCGGTAGTCCTGCTGCTTCCACTGCGAGTATCGGAAGATCACCGGGAAATCGGGCGAGACGACCGCCCGGACCGCCGCCACGATCTCGGCCGCGAACCTCGTGCGGGCCACCGGGTCGCCGCCGTAGACATCGTCACGACGGTTGGTCTGTGCCCACAGGAACTGGTCGAGCAGATAGCCGTGGGCACCGTGCAGCTCGACGCCGTCGAAACCGATGCGCTCGGCGGCTGCGGCGGCCTCGGCGAAGGCGCCGACGACATCGTCGAGGTCACGCTGGGTCATCGTCTTGCCTGCCCCCTCGGTGCCGTCGGCGCCGATCCCGGAGGGACCCATGGCCGGGGCGTCGGGGTAGGGCTGCTCGCCCTGGTTGCGGACCATACCGATGTGCCACAGCTGCGGCACGATCGTGCCGCCCGCCGCGTGCACGCCCTCGGCGACCTTCGCCCAGCCCGCCAGCTGCTCCTCGCCGTGGAAGCGCGGCACCCGGTCACTCTGACCGGCCGAATCGTGGCCGACGTAGGTCCCCTCGGTGACGATCAGGCCGACCCCGGCGGCGGCGCGGCGCGCGTAGTAGGACCGCACGTCGTCACCGGGGACGCCGCCCGGGGAGAACATGCGCGTCATCGGCGCCATCACGATGCGGTTCGGGACGGTCAGGCCGTTCAACGTAACGGGCCGTGACAGGACCTCGGCGGTGCGGGAGGCGTCGGACGCGGTGAGGATCACTGGATGCTCCTTGTGGCTACTTGACAATGTCGATGGTTGAGAACTTCAAGCAATACCGACACCGTAGAGGTAATTATTTGAGATGGTCAAGTTTCTGCGGATAAAGTGGTGTCATGACAGAAGCTCCCCGCGTCGACACGGCCCAGCTCATGGAGCTGCTCTCGGTGTCGCTCGGCGCCTACTACGGGGACTTCACAGCCGCGGCGGCGAGTGAGAACCTCACCGCGAGCCAGGGCAAGACATTGACGGTGCTCCGCCGCGGGCCCGTCGCGATGCGCACCCTGGCCAAGGTCTTGTCCTGCGACGCCTCCAATGTCACCGGCATCATCAACCGGCTGGAGAAGCGTGACCTCGTGCGCCGCGAGGCCAGCCCCTCCGACCGGCGCGTCACACGTCTGGTCATCACGCCCGAGGGCGAACGTGTCACCGACGCGATCCGGGCGAAGATGCACGCCACCCAGGATGGCCTGAACAGCCTCGGCGACCAGGACCGCGACCGCCTGTACACCCTGTTGGAACGGGTCTTCCTCTCCCGGCG
The DNA here is from genome assembly GCF_053608525.1 of Nocardia sp. NPDC055029. Taxonomy (NCBI): domain Bacteria; kingdom Bacillati; phylum Actinomycetota; class Actinomycetes; order Mycobacteriales; family Nocardiaceae; genus Nocardia; species Nocardia sp. NPDC055029. The sequence continues at coordinate 1,969 of NZ_JBSGVQ010000015.1, read as the reverse complement.
CTGAACTCGTCATCCGCCCGATACGGGCATGAAGGAACTCCGCTACTCCGGGGCATGAACCATCAGTGACGGTGGGTGGCGAATTGCGTTCGGGCTGAGCGGAATCCTGTTCGTCGGCGGAGGCGTCGGTTTGTATCGATGACATGGCAACACAGGTAGCGCCGGCCGCCGAGAACCGGCTGCCGATCGCCGTCGAAGCGGGAGTGCGGATCCCCTACGAGCGTCAGGGATGAGCGCGCCGCGGATCAGCACGCTGGCGTTCCTGACCCCGGGCAACTACCTCGACGACGATCCGTACAGCGGTCTCGAGGACACGCTGCAGCTGTTCGAGTTCGGCGAGCGCCTCGGATTCGACGGCGCGTGGGTCCGGCAGCGACATCTCGAGCACGGCGTGGGTTCGGCGGCGGTCTTTCTGGCCGCCGCCGCCCAGCGTACGAGCCGGGTCGAGTTGGGCACGGCGGTCATCCCGATCGGTTACGAGAGCCCGTTCCGGCTGGCCGAGGACCTGTCGCTGGCCGATGTGCTGTCGAAGGGCCGCTTGCAGCCTGGCTTCAGCGCGGGGACCCCACCGCATGCCGACCTGATCGGCGATCTGGTCTTCGACGGCGACTGGCGTAGTTTCGACCTGTCCTACGGCCGGGTGGCCCGGCTGGTCGAGAACCTGCGCGGCCCCTACCTCGGCGACGCCGACACCGTCATCCACTCGCCGGGCAACACCCAGCGCCCTCGGCTCCAGCCGCACAGCCCCGGCCTGGCCGACCGCGTCTGGTACGGCGGTGGGAGCACCCGGTCGGTGCGCTGGGCCGCGGAAAGCGGGCTGAATCTGCTCAGCGGCAACATCGTCTTCGGCGATCGCAGCGACGATTTCGCGACCGCGCAGCTGGGCCTGATCAGCGACTACCGCGCGCGGATCGAGCCGTCGCGACCGGCGCGCGTCGCGGTCGGCCGGGTGATCGTTCCGTTCGACAGCGCCGATCGCGCGACCCGCGAGCGGTACCGCGCCTATGCCGCGAGCCGCCACGACCGCACCCTCGGCCCGCAGGGCGAGCGGCGGGTGCTCTACGCCCCCGATGTCGTCGGGACCGCCGAGCAGATCCTCGAACAGCTGCGGGCCGATCCCGTCCTCGCGCAGACCAGCGAACTACGTCTGGAGCTGCCCTACGAGTTCCACCGTGCGGACTACGAGCAGATCCTGCACGACACGGTCGAGCTGATCGCTCCCGAGCTGGGCTGGAAACCCGCGCTCGGCTAGGTCGCGGCGAGATGCCTGCCCTCGGCGAACTCCTCGACGATCTTGGCGCAGAACGCGGGCAGATCACGGGGGTTGCGGCTGGAGACCAAGCCGTTGTCGACGACGACCTCCTCGTCGACAACGGTGCCACCGGCGTTGCGGATGTCGGTGCGCACGCTCGGGTAGGAGGTGAGTGTGCGGCCACGGACGGCGTCGGCTTCGACAAGGGTCCACGGTCCGTGGCAGATCACCCCGATCGGTTTGCCGGTGGCGGCGAAGTCTTTGACAAAGCGCACCGCGGCGGGATCCTGGCGGAGTTTGTCGGGATTGGTGGTGCCGCCGGGCAGGATCAGGGCGTCGTAATCGTCGGGGCTCGTGTCGGCGACGCGCCCGTCGACGGCGAAGGTGTCGCCCTTCTCGACGTCGTGGTTCATGGCCTGGATGCTGCCGGATTTCAGCGAAAGCAGTGTGGTTGTCGCGCCCGCCTCCTCGACCGCCGCGCGGGGCCGGACCAACTCGACCTGTTCGACCCCGTCGGTCGCGAGAATGGCGACCCGCTTTCCTGTGAGCGTCCGTTCGGTCATCGTCGATTCCTTCCGGGTCGGGCGTCGGTGATTGTCTTCTGGTGGCGGTACCGCGGATTCCGGGCCCTAAACAGGATGACCGAAGGTGGGTCGCGAACCGTTCGTGTGCTCTGGCGGAAGGAGAAACCGCAACTGCCGTCGGCCCCGCAGGGGC
>NZ_JBSGVQ010000014.1:7141-159714 GCF_053608525.1 Nocardia sp. NPDC055029 | reverse complement strand
GCGGTCGATCCCCGCAGGGATCCCGTCCGACCCGGCCCGAGCTTTTTTCAGCGCCTACTTCAGGCCGAGAGCCGCACTGCCCGTATCGAGCAGATCCTGGATCGGGTTGCCCGCCGCGTCGCCTACGGCGACGGTCTTGTCCAGCAACTCGACGGCCGGGCTGTTGACGCTGCAGGACTCGCCCTCACCGACGTAGAGGTGGACTCGCACCCGGTGGTTGCCCGCCTCGATGTTCGCGAGCACCGCGGACGGCTTCTCCTTGGAGAGGATGGCGCTCTGCAACATCTCGTCCACCATCACCGTCCCGGACCAGCAGGCGTCGTCGGTGTTGTTGATGGAGACGGTGATGGTGTCGGCACCACCCACCGCGTCGGCGGTCCGCGCGGCGGACGCGGTGCCCGCGAACAGGGTGATCGCGACGGCGGCGAGGGCGGTGGCCCCGCTGGCAAGCTTGAAAGTACGCATTGTTCCCTTCCCGTACCCCCCTCGGTGGTGATCATAGGACCATCCGACCATTTCGCATGCCCCCAATAGTGTTGGCGGAAAACATGTTTCGAGAAACATGAACTTGGGCAAAACGGTCATCCGCACGGCTTTGCGCGTTTTCCAACCCGGGTGCGCCGGTCGGCGTAAGGATGGGGCATGGCTCCGCGAACGCTGCTGCGCACCTGTCCGCTGTGTGAGGCCGTCTGCGGTCTCGCGATCACGCTCGACGACGCCGACCGGGTGGTCTCGGTGCGCGGCGATCGCGACGACCCGTTCAGCAAGGGCTTCCTGTGCCCGAAGGGCGCGAGCTTCGGCAAGCTCGACGAGGACCCCGATCTGGTCACCACCCCGCTGATCCGCGAGGGCGACGCCTTCCGCGCCGCGAGCTGGGACGAGGCGTTCGACCTGATCGCGACGAGGTTCACCGAGGTCGTCACGGCGCACGGCAGTGGCTCGACCGCGGTCTACCTCGGCAATCCCAACGCCCACACCGTCGCCGGCGCGCTCTATCTGCCCGCCCTGATCCGCGCGCTGAGCACCCGGCACATCTACACCGCGAGCACCGCCGACCAGATGCCCAAACAGGTCGCGGCCGGGCTCATGTTCGGCGACCCGCTGACCGTGCCGGTCCCCGACCTCGACCGCACCGACTTCCTGCTGATGCTCGGCGCCAACCCGCTCGAATCCAACGGGTCGCTGTGTACCGCGCCGGACTTCCCCGGCAGGCTGAAGGCGCTCCGGGCCCGCGGCGGCAAGCTGGTCGTCGTCGACCCGAGGGCGACCAGGACCGCGGCGCTGGCCGACGAGCACCTGTTCATCCGGCCCGGCGCCGACGCCTACCTGCTGTTCGCCGTCGTCCACACGCTCTTCGCCGAGGAACTGACCGACGTGCGGATCGAGGCCGACGGCATCGACGACCTGCGCGCCGCCGCCGCGGAGTTCAGCCCGGAATCGGTGGTCGAGCGCACCGGCATCCCCGCCGACACCATCCGCGACCTGGCCCGCGACCTCGCGGCGGCGCCCACCGCCGCCGTCTACGCCAGGATCGGCACCTGCACCGCCGAGTTCGGCACGCTCACCCAGTGGCTTGTCGACGCGATCAACGCCCTGACCGGCAATCTCGACGCCCCCGGCGGCGCCATGTTCGCCACCGCGGCGGCGGGGGGCATCTCACGCACCAGGCCGTTCCGGCCGGGCCGCTGGACAAGCAGGGTCCGCGGCCTGCCGGAGGCGATGGGCGAACTGCCCGTCGCCACCCTCGCCGACGAGATCGAAACCCCCGGTCAGGGGCAGATCAAAGCCCTGGTCACGGTCGCGGGCAACCCGGTGCTGTCCGCGCCGAGCGGCGCGAGGCTCGACCGCGGACTGGCCGGGCTGGAGTTCATGGTCAGCGTCGACCGGTACGTCAACGAGACGACCAGGCACGCGTCGGTGATCCTGCCGCCGCCGCGCTCGGTGCAGTCGTTGCATTACGACTTCGCGCTGCTTCAGTTCGCGGTGCGCAATTACACGCGGTACTCGCCGCCGCTGGTTCCGCTCGACGGCCGCCCGTCCGAATCGGCGGTGATCGCGCGGCTCGCCGCCGCCGTCAGCGGGCAACCGCACGCGGGCACCGGCGCCGAGAGCCCGATCGCGATGATCGACGAGCTCGTCATCTCCGGCATGTTGCACAAGGCGGGGATGAGCGATCGGCGCGACGAGCTCGACGGCGCCGACACGACAGAACAGCGCATCGACCTGATGCTCAAGCTCGGCCCATACGGCGCGTGGAACGGCGGCGAGCTGAGCCTGCGCGCCCTGCTCGCCAACCCGCACGGCATCGACCTCGGCCCGCTGCGACCGCGCCTGCCCGGCGTGCTGCGCACCGCGTCCCGCAAGGTGGAACTCGCGCCGCCGGAGCTGCTCGCCGACGTCACCAGACTGCGCGCCGGACTCGCGGCGAGCGCACCGGAGATGGTGCTGATCGGGCGCAGGCAGCTGCGCTCCAACAACAGCTGGATGCATAACATCGCCGGCCTTGTCGGCGGATCGAACCGGTGCACGCTGCAGATCCATCCCGACGACGCGAGCAGACTCGGTCTCGGCGAGCTGGCCGAGATCAGTTCGGCGGCGGGCTCATTGACGGTTCAAGTCGAGCAGACGCCGACGATCATGCCGGGCGTGGTGAGTTTGCCGCACGGCTGGGGACACGGCGCGAGCACCACCCAATCGGTCGCGCTCGCGCACGCCGGCGTGAATGCCAATGTGCTGACCGATGATTCGGTGGTCGACGCGGTGTCCGGCACCGCCGTGTTCAACGGCGTCCCTGTGACGGTAGGACCGGCCTGATCAGTCCACTCCGGAAACCGCTGCGCAAACCCGGTTTTCATATCATTCGCAACAATGGACACACCACATAACTCGTGAGGCTCCCCTAGACTGGGTGAGATTGCAGTCACAAGCGGGGGTTTCAGCGCGAAACCCGCATCACCCGGTTCGGCTAGCAGAGGGGGCCCCGATGCCCGGAAAACACGTCGGCAGCGACGGAGAGCACGAGCTTCAGGACACGTTGGGCACCGCGGACAGGGCCGAACGCTTCTACGACGACCAGGTGATCGACTACCTGAACCCGTCCATGGTCGAATTCGTGGGGCGGATGGACATGGCGTTCATCTCCACCGCCGACTCGCACGGCGAATGTGACGCCAGCTTCCGTGCGGGTACGCCGGGATTCCTGCACGTCATCGACGAACGCACGATTGCGTACCCCGAATATCGAGGTAACGGAGTAATGGCCAGCCTCGGCAACATCCTCGAGAACCCGCATGTGGGGATCTTGATGATCGACTTCGTTCGCGACCTGATCGGGCTGCACATCAACGGGAAAGCCCGCATGGTTGCCGACAGTGAGCTACGCGAGACCGTCAGCGATCTTCCAGACGCTGAACGCGGGAAGACATCGCAGGTGTGGGTCGTCGTCGACGTGGAAGAAGCCTATATCCACTGCCGCAAGCACATTCCGCAGATGGTGCCGGTCGCGCGGGATCGCCGCGAGTGGGGCACCGACAACGTCAGAGCGAAGGGCGGCGACTACTTCGGCGTCAAGGCAGGCAAGCAGCCCGCGCCGACAGCGGCGAAGGCCAGCTGACTACTTGAGCCTGAAGATCACCAGCCGCTGTACGACGAAGTTGATGACGGTTGCGGTGCCCTGCGCGACAACGAACGCCAGCGGCTGCCGCCACCACTCGTCGGGCAGCGCGAAGTACAGCACCGCGTTGATCCCGACCTGGACGGCGAAGGTCACCGCGTAGAGCGCGACGACGGCGAAGAAGCGCGCCCTGCTCGGTTCGGCCTTGAACGTCCAGCGGCGGTTGATCAGGTACGCGGTGGTCGTCCCCGCGACGAAGCTGATGGCCTTGGCCAGGCTCACCGGAAGGCCGACCAGGTTCAGCAGCAGGGAGTAGATGCCGTAGTCGACGATCGCCGAGAGGCCGCCGGTCAGCGTGAACCGCACGATCTGCGTCTTCAGGTCTACGTCGGTCCCACCGGGCTCGTCGACCAGGGGAATCTCGGCGGGAAGCGGCAGATGCGGTTGGGCTTGCACGTGAGGAAGACTACGAGACCGGTCGCGATTCCCGCCATGCATGTAGCCTCTTAGCCGATGTCCGAGAACATTCCGACCACCACCGACGGTGCGTTTGCGCTGCCTACGCGCACGCGCACGCTCACCGGATGGGGTCGCACCGCACCCACCTCCGCCGAAGTGCTCTCGACCAGCGATCCCGAGTTGATCGCCAAGGCCGTGAGCATGGTCGCCGAGGACAACGACTCCAAGCCGGCGCACTTGCGACGCGGCGTGATCGCCCGTGGCCTCGGCCGCTCCTACGGCGACCACGCGCAGAACGCGGGCGGCCTCGTCATCGACATGCCAGCGCTCAACCGCATCCACCGCATCGACCGCGATTCCCGCATGGTCGACGTGGACGGCGGCGTGAGCCTGGATCAGTTGATGAAGGCCGCGCTGCCGTTCGGCCTGTGGGTCCCCGTGCTACCCGGCACCCGCCAGGTGACCATCGGCGGCGCCATCGCCTCCGATATCCACGGCAAGAACCACCACAGCGAAGGCAGCTTCGGCAACCACGTCCGCTCGATCGACCTGCTGACCGCCGACGGTCAGGTGCGCACGATCTCGCCGACCGCCGACGCCGAGCTGTTCTGGGCCACCGTCGGCGGCAACGGACTGACCGGCATCATCCTGCGCGCCACCATCGAGATGGCGCCGACGGAGACGGCCTACTTCCTCAACGACGGCGTGAAGACCTCCACGCTGGACGAGACCATCGCGGTGCACAGCGACGGCAGCGAGGCGGACTACACCTACTCGAGCGCGTGGTTCGACGTGATGAACCCGCTGCCCAAGCTGGGTCGAGCCTGCCTGACCCGCGGCAGGCTGGCCAAGGTCGACGAGCTGCCCAAGAAGCTGCGCAAGAACCCGCTGAAGTTCGACGCGCCGCAGCTGCTGACGGTGCCGAACATCTTCCCGAGCTGGTCGGCCAACCGCCTCTCGCTCGGCGCGGTCGGCGAGGCGTACTACGCCATGGGCGGCACCTACACCGGCAAGGTCCAGAACCTGACGCAGTTCTATCACCCGCTCGACATGATCGCGGAGTGGAACCGGGTCTACGGTGCGGCAGGCTTCCTGCAGTACCAGTTCGTCGTCCCGACCGAGGCCGTCGAAGAGTTCAAGCGGATCATCATCGACATCCAGGCGTCCGGGCACATCTCCGCGCTCAACGTGTTCAAGCTGTTCGGTGAGGGCAACGCGGCGCCGCTGAGCTTCCCGATGCCCGGCTGGAACATCTGCGTCGACTTCCCGATCCGTCGTGGCCTCAACGAGCTGGTCACCGATCTGGACCGGCGCGTGATGGAGTTCGGCGGCCGCCTCTACACCGCGAAGGACTCGCGGACCAGCGCGGAAGCGTTCCACAAGATGTACCCGCGGATCGACGAGTGGATCAAGATCCGCCGCAGCGTCGACCCGACCGGCGTTTTCATGTCCGATATGGCCAGGAGGCTGGAGCTCCAGTGATCAACGCAGTGGGCAACCCACAGACCATTCTGCTGTTCGGCGGTACCTCCGAGATCGGTCTCGCGATCTGCGCCGAGTACCTGCGCAAGAGCCCGGCCCGGATCGTCCTGGCCAACCTGCCCGGCGACCCGCTGCTCGAGGGCGCGGTCGCGCAGCTGAAGGCGGCCGGTGCGACCCAGGTCGACGTCATCGACTTCGACGCGCTCGACACCGAATCGCACCCGAAGGTCGTCGACTCCGCGTTCGCCGCGGGTGACGTCGATGTCGCGATCGTGGCGTTCGGTGTGCTCGGCGACGCCGAGGAGCTGTGGCAGAACCAGCGCAAGGCGGTCATGACCGTCGGCATCAACTACACCGCCGGTGTGTCGGTCGGCGTGCTGGTCGGCGAGAAGTTCAAGGCGCAGGGCCACGGCCGGATCATCGTCATGTCCTCGGTGGCCGGTGAGCGCGTTCGCCGCTCCAACTTCGTCTACGGCTCGACCAAGGCAGGCCTCGACGGCTTCTACCTCGGCCTCGGCGAGGCGCTGCGCCCGCACGGCCCGCGCGTCACCGTCGTGCGCCCGATGCAGGTGCGCACCTCGGCGACGAAGGCGCACTGGGAAGCCACCGGCTCCAAGGAAGCCCCGCTCACCGTCGATCCCGAGGACGTCGCCCGGATGGCCGTCTCCGCCTCGGAGAAGGGCACCGAGATCGTCTGGGCACCCGGCGAGGCTCGCTACCTGATGTCGGCGCTGCGCCACGTGCCGCGCCCGATCTTCCGCAAGCTGCCGATCTGATTCACCGCTGACCCGAACTGCCGCATCGTCCCCGGACGGTGCGGCAGTTCTCGTTCACGCCCGCGGGCGAGGCCTCCACTAGGCTGGCCCGGACCGTAGAGCCGACAGGAGCTGGAGGACAGCGCGCCGATGACGACGAACGAACAGGTGCCGTCGGTGCGCAGGATCGGGGCAGGGGTCGGTGAGGGCGCGGCGGCCGCGCTGGTGGCGCTCGTCGTCGCCGCGGTCGGGCTGTTCGCGTTCTCGGCGGTGCAGTGGCCCGCGTTCAACTCCTCCAATGTGACCCGGGCGCTGACCACCGTCGGCCAGGTGGTCGCCATCGCGCTGCTGGTGGTGTCGGTGCTGCTGATCCGGCTGCGGAAGTGGCCGGTGGTGGCGAAACTGGCCTCCTGGGTGGGCATTTCGAGCTTTGTGACGGTGACGCTCGGTATGCCGCTCGCGGCGACCAAGCTGTATCTGTTCGGTGTCTCGGTGGACCAGGAGTTTCGCACCGAATATCTGACGCGGCTCACCGACAGTGCGGCGCTGCGGGATATGACCTATGTCGACCTGCCGCCGTTCTATCCGGCGGGCTGGTTCTGGATCGGCGGCCGCGTGGGCAACCTGCTCGGCATGGACGGCTGGGAAGTGTTCAAGCCGTACGCGATCGGGCTGCTCGCCGTCGCCGCGGCGGTGGCGCTGGTGCTGTGGACGCAGCTGGTGCGGGCCGACCTCGCGGTCGGCGCCGCGGCGGCGGTGACCGCCATGACGCTGGCCTACGCCTCCCCCGAGGCCTACGGCGCGGTGCTTGTCGTGTTCATTCCGCCGGTGCTCGTGCTCGCCTGGGGTGCGCTGCACCGGTCGACGGGCGGGTGGGGCGCGGTGCTCGGCACCGGGCTGTTCCTCGGCGTCGCCGCCTGCTTCTACACGCTGTACCTGGCGATCGTGGCGTTCACCGTGGTGCTCATGGCCGTGGTCGCGGCGGGTGTGGCCGTGTACACGCGCAAGGAAGACCTGCGCCCGCGGGTCGGCGGACCGCGTGCCGTCGGTGGTCCGGCGCCGTGGCGGTCGGCGATCGCGCCGCTGACCAAGCTGGTCGTCATCGGGGCCATCGCCGCCGTGCTCGCACTGGTGGTGTGGGCGCCGTATCTGCTGAAGATGCTGTCGGGGGCGACACTGCCCTCCGGCAACGCCTTCCACTATCTGCCGCAGTCGGGCGCCGAACTGGCGTTCCCGATGCTGGAGTTCTCGCTGCGCGGTGCGCTGTGCCTGCTCGGGGTGCTGTGGCTGGTGCTGCGCGCCGGAACCTCGCGCCGGGCCCAGTCGCTGGGGCTCGGGGTGGTGGCGATCTACCTGTGGACGCTGCTGTCGATGGCCGCGACCGCCGCGGGCACCACGCTGCTGTCGTTCCGGTTGGAGCCGGTGCTGCTCGCCCTGCTCGCCGCCGCAGGCGTTTTCGGCTTCGTCGAAACCGCGGCCCTTGTGTACCGGGCGATGAACGACTCGACCCCGGTACGCACTGCCGCCGGCGTGGTGGCGGTGCTCGGCGCACTCGCTTTCGCTCAGCACATTCCGACCGTGCTCACCCACGAGATCGATACCGCCTACACCGACACGGTGCCGACCGATGTACCCAACGCCGAGGGCACTTTCGGCGAACGCGCCGACAAGCGCAAGCCCTCAGCGGTCGCCTACTACCACCCGATCGACGAGGCCCTGCTGGCCCGAACCGGCCGCCCCCGAGACGACACCGTCGTCCTCACCGCCGACACCAGCTTCCTGTCCTTCTACCCTTACTTCGGCTTCCAGGCCCTCACCTCGCACTACGCGAACCCGCTGTCCGACTTCAAGGACCGCGCCGCCACCATCGCCGCCTGGAGCAAACTCGACTCCGCCCCCGCCCTCCTCGACGCCATGGCGACGGCCCCGTGGCGAGCCCCCGACGCCTTCCTCTTCCGCCGCGACAGCGACACCTACACCCTCCGCCTCGCCGAAGACGTCTACCCCAACGACCCCAACGTCAAGCGCTACACCGTCGCCTTCCCCAAAACCCTCTTCGCCGACCCCGCCTTCACCACCACCGACATCGGCCCCTTCACCCTGATCACGGTCCGCCGCTGAGGCTTCCTCAGGCGGTGCGGCCGAGGTAGTGCAGGAGGTCGTCGACCGGGCCGGTGGAGGTGGCCTCGACGACGGAAGCGTAGGCGCCCCACTGACGTAGAGGTTCGACGATCTCGGCGTCGACACCGCTGCCGGGAGCCGCGTGGACGGTGCGGGCCGCGGTCAGCAGGTGGGTCGCCAGCTCGTCGGTCAGCGGGGAGGGCTGGCCGGTGGCGACGGCGATATCCCAGGCGTGGACGGCGGCGTCGAGGGCGGCCAGAGTTGCGGCGACCGAGGTGGGGAGGTCGCCGTGTGGGAGCGGGGTGGGGACGGTGGCGGTGGAATCGGCGACGGTGGCCCAGGCGGCGGCGGTCTCGTCGACGGCCGCGCGGACCAAACCGGCGGCGGAACCGTCGATGGTGCCGGACGGAGCGAAGGGGTTGTAGCTCGGGCCTGCGCCTATGCCGAGGGCAGCGGCGTAGGCGAGCTGGTCGCCCGCCGCGTGCTGGATCACCTGGGTGACCGTCCATTCCGAGCATGGAGTCGGCAGGTTCCACTGGTCGTCGCGGATGCCCGCGACGACGTCGGCGAGGGCGGCATAGGAGGTGGCGACGACGTCGCGCCACACGGTGTCGAGGGCTGCGGTGCTGTTCATGATGGAGCCTTCCTTCTCGGTGATGACTCCAGCTTAGAAACCCATTAGGCTCGTTTCTTTCCTAATTTCCGCACCGATTCTGACGAGGTGACAATGGCCGCGACGACACCGCGCGTCCTGCGCCTGCTCGCGCTGCTCCAGGACCGCTCCTACACCGGCCGCGAACTCGCCGATCGCCTGGAGATCACCGAACGCACTGTCCGCAACGATATTTCGCGACTGCGTGAACTCGGCTATCCCGTGCACGCCGAACGCGGCGCCGTCGGCGGCTACCGGCTCGGGCGCGGCGCGACGATGCCGCCACTGCTACTCGACGACGACGAAGCGGTGGCCGTCGCCCTGTCCATCGCCGTGGCCGCCGACGGCTCGCTCGCCGTCTCCGATCTCGGCGACCAGCTCACCAGAGCCCTGCGCAAGATCGAGCAGATCCTGCCGAAACGCTTGCAGCGCAAGGTCTCCGCCCTCCACGATGCCACCGAAATCGGCCCGGCCACCACCGGCTCGCGCGAACCGGACGCCCCGGTCGCCACCGGCATTCTCACCACCTTGGCCGACGCCGTCCGCCGCACCACCGCGGTCACCGTCCACGACGACATCGAACTGGAGCCCTACCGGCTGATCAACTGGCAGCGCCGCTGGTACCTCGTCGCCTACAGCATGAGAACCCATGCCTGGGAGGCGATTCCGGTCGCCCGCCTCACCAGCGCCACCGCGGGCAAGCGGGTGTTCGCGCCGCGCAGACTCCCCGACGACGATCTGGTCGCCTTCGTCATGCGCCACATCGCGACCACCGGCTGGCTGGTGCACGCCCGCGTCACCGTGCTCGCCCCTGCCGAGACCGTCATCGCCCGGATCAACCCCGCCGTCGGTGTCGTCGAACCGGTCGACGACCACAGTTGCGTCCTGCATACCGGCGCCGACGCGATGGAGACGATCGCGATCTACCTGAGCATGCTGATGATGGACTTCCGCGTCGACGGACCACCCGAACTGGTCGCCCATCTGCGCACCCTGGCCCGCCGGTACACCGAATCCATCGCACCGTGACCGGCGCGCGGATAGTTTCCGTTCCGTGCCGGATCCCCCTGTCCCGGCCGCTCGACAGCACTACACTGACTGGTGCGGCATGGTCGCCGCCGGCGGGCGAGTACCACGGCGGATGGCGTTGGAATCATCGATCCTGCACGTCACGGGTCCCGGCGACCCGCTACCGGAGGAGGACTTATGTCCGATCCGTTGCACACGCGGGTGTGCCTCACCGGCATGCACTGCGACTGCCCGAGCATCAGCTTCTTCGTCGTACCCGAACCGCTGGTCCGCGGTGGGCAGGTGCTGCATATGCTCGAACAAGCGCCGGTCGCCGGACGAACACCGGAACCCACACCTGATGTCGACATGATCGATTTGATCGAGGCGGTCCGTACGCCGCTGAGTACCCGCGGCCTCGCCCGCGTCGAACGCGTCGCGTTCGCGGGCAGTCGCCATGATCCGCCCACCGCGCGCACCGTGCTGCACGACCATCTCATCGAGGAACCGACGCCGTGGGGGCTCGACGTCGACGACCCCGCCGAGCTGATGCGCCTGGAACTGCTGCCCGAACACCGCATCGGCCCGCGCCGCATCGATGACTTCCAGTCTCATTCGGTGCGCCAGGCGATGCTGGCTGTCTACCGGTATTTCGAGATCGACCAGCGCATTCCGTTGGTCTATCACGGTTTCGCCGACCCGATCGACGGCTGGTTCGCGCTACGCGCATCTGCCGCCTGAATGGCCTGGTCAGGCGCTTCCCACCGAGTGTTGTGTTGATCGACACCCGGTAGCTACTGGTGTGCGGGAGCGCGATAGACCACAATATGTCCGGTCAGTGTCAACAAACCGCGCAGTTCGCGTCGCGGGGCGAGTACGCTGCGAAATGTTGACAAGTTCGGCCGACCGAAATCAGTTTTGGTAGTGCTGATCGGTACGGATGCAGAGGTATAGCTATGACGCTCAGCAGACCGGAGCGAATCGATCTCTTGCTGACTCGCCCGCACGGTCAGGACCGTGAACCCTCCCCCAGGGAAGAGCTGCACACGGTCGGCAAGATCGAGCAGACCGTCGTCGACGCCGCGATCGCCATGCTCGCCCCGGGCCAGAAGTTCGCCCTGCTGTGGTCGCTGCAGGTCGGCGAGCACACCGTGGCGGGCGTGCAGATCAAGGAGCGCGACGGCACGGTGACCAATCTGGTGCCGCCGGTCGAGGTGCTCGAGTACTTCACCGATCACAAGCGCCTGTCCTACGACCCGGGCGTCGGCGCCTGGCTCAGCGCCGAGGTCTTCATCGCGGGCCCCACCCGCTACAAGGCGACCTTCTCCACCAGTACCGTCCCGGACTGGATGCCGGAGTTCTCGGTCGAGGATCTGCGCGCCGAATTCGCCGCCTTCCCCCGCCCCGACGGCGAGATCCCCGAGTGGGCCAAAGCCCAGCTCGATTGGAGCGACCGCAAGACGGGATGACCCGGCGCCGTGTCGCGCACAGGTTCGATGGCTAGCATCAACCCCCGTGCTGCGATCTGAACGAGCGTTCACCCGATACCGCCTGATCGCCCTCGTCTGCGGGCTGCTCGGGTTCGTGCTTGCCCTGCTCACGCCGCTGTTGCCGGTGCGGCAGGACCGCGCGAGCCTGGAATGGCCGCAGGCGGGCGCGACCAGTGTGGAAGCACCGCTCGTCTCCTATGTGCCCCAGCGGCTCGACGCGCAGCTGCCGTGCACGATGCTGCGCGACCTGCCGGAGACCGGGGCCACGACCCTGGTCTCCACCATCCCGGTCGCGTCGGGCCAGACCCAGAAGGGACTGACCGTCGCCGTGCGTGACGGTGTGCTCGGGGTGCAGGCGCGCGATGTGCCGATGCTCTCGGCGCCGATCGCCGAGATCGCGAACTGCGAGCGCGTCACGATCGAATCCACCATCGCGGCGACCACCGTCGAGTTCGCGGGGGTGACGCGGGCGGACGGCAGCCCGTTCCGCAATACCGTCACCGTCGACAAGCGCCCGCAGATCGTCGGTGTCTTCACCGATCTCGACGAGGCAGCGCTCGCCGGCGCCCGCGTGCACGCCGACATCGACTCCCGGTTCACCTCGACGCCGACGACGCTGAAACTGGTGACGATGATCGCCGCCGCGGTCGCCACCGTCATCGCGCTGATCGCCCTGCACCTGCTCGACACCTCCGACGGCCGTCGTGCCCGCCGTTTCCTGCCCCGGCACTGGTGGCGGATCACCCCGACCGACGTGGTCGTCGTCGTGACGCTGCTCGGCTGGCATGTCATCGGCGCCAACACCTCCGACGACGGCTACATCCTCAACATGGCCCGCGCTTCCGGCCCGTCGGGCTACATGGCCAACTACTACCGCTGGTTCGGCGTCCCCGAGGCGCCGTTCGGCTGGTCCTACGAACTGCTGGCCTGGATGACCAAGGTCTCCGACGCCAGCCCCTGGATGCGCCTGCCCGCCCTCGCCGCCGGCCTGGTGTGCTGGGCGGTGATCAGCCGGGAGGTGCTGCCCCGCTTGGGCGCTCGCGTGCGCCGCGACAAGGTGGCGCTGTGGACGGCCGGGCTGGTGTTCCTGGCGTTCTGGCTGCCCTACGACAACGGCCTGCGCCCGGAACCGCTGATCGCGGCGGGCGCGTTGCTCACCTGGTGCCTGATCGAACGCGCCATCGCCACCGCCCGGCTGCTGCCCGCGGCACTGGCGATCCTGGTCGCCGCGTTCTCCCTCGCCGCCGGCCCGACCGGGCTGATCTGCATCGCCGCGCTCATCGCGGGCACGCGGCCGGTGCTGCAGCTCACCATCAAGCGGGCCCAAGGTGTGCTGCCGCGCCGGATCGCCGCCGACGAACTCGGCGCGAATTCGACCGACAGCGACGAACGCGGGATCAACGCCGCCGGTACCGGCAGCGCGGCCGAAACGATGAGCGGCACCGAATCCGGCCGTCCACTCTCACTGGGCGCCAAGATCTTCCGCTACGCCGCGCTTCTCGCCCCCGGCCTGGCCGCGGGCACGATCGTGCTGATCATCGTCTTCGCCGACCAGACCATGGCCACCGTCATGGAAGCGACCCGAGTCCGCACCCTCGTCGGCCCCAATGTCGCCTGGTTCGACGAACGCACCCGCTGGGACTCGCTGTTCATGCTCTCCCCCGACGGCTCGCTGGCCCGGCGCTTCGGCGTGCTGGTGATGCTGCTGTGCCTGCTCGTGTGCATCCTGCAGGTGCTGCGCAAGGGCCGCGTCCCCGGCACCTCGCGCGGCCCGTCGGTGCGCATCCTCGGCATCGTCTTCGGCGCGCTGCTGCTGATGATGTGGACGCCGACCAAGTGGACCCATCACTTCGGCGTATACGCCGGGCTCGCCGGTTCACTGGCAGCGCTGGCGGCCGTGGCGGTCGGCGCCAACGGCATTCGCGCGCCGCGCAATCGCGCGCTGTTCACCGCGGCGGTGCTGTTCGTGCTGGCGATCACCTTCACCGGATCCAACGGCTGGTGGTACGTGTCCAGTTTCGGCGTGCCGTTCTGGGACAAGGCGCCGCTGGTGGCGGGCAAGGGCATCTCGACCATCTTCCTCGGGCTGGCGGTGCTCGCACTGCTGGTCGCCCTGTATTTCCATCTGCGCGACCCCTACCGCACGCCGTCCGCGCCATCGCGTTTCGACCGTTTCGCGACCATGCCGCTGACCATCGCGGCGGCGCTGCTCGTGCTGTTCGAGGTGGCGTCGATGGCCAAGGGCGCCGTCACCCAGTACCCCGCCTACTCGATCGCGAAGTCGAATATCGAGTCGCTGCGTGGCAATACGTGCGGCCTGGCCAACGACGTGCTGGTGGAGACGAATACGGCCGATTCGCTGCTCACCCCGTACACCGGCGCCCCCGCCGACGGACTGAGCGCCGAATCCACCGGCTTCACCCCGAACGGCGTCGCCGCCGACCTCACCGCCGATGCCGACGAAACCGTGGTCGGCGGCGCGAACTCGGTCGACACCGATTCGGCCAACAAGACGACCAACACCACCGGAGCGGGCACCGGCGGCGGCAGCAGTACCGAGCCCGGCCTCAACGGCAGCACCGTCGCCCTGCCCTTCGGCCTCGACCCGGCCCGCACGCCCGTCCTCGGCTCCTACCAGGACGGTGTGCAGCAACAGGCGAAGCTGACCTCGCAGTGGTACCGCTTCGACCTCACCGACAGCGTGCGCGACGACCCCGCCTACCAGGCGCTCGTCGTCACCGCCGCGGGCCGCATCCGCTACGTCGACACCGACGGCGTCGTGCACTACGGCCAGGACCTGCGTCTGGAGTACGGCACCCGCGCCGCCGACGGCGCGGTGACGGTGACCGGTTCGGTCGAACCGCTCGACATCGGCCCGGCGCCGTCCTGGCGCAACCTGCGCGTGCCGCTGGACCGGCTGCCCGACGGGGTGAACGCCGTCCGCCTGGTCGCCACCGACAACGACATCACCGGCAAGCAGTGGCTCGCGGTGACCCCGCCCAGGCTGCCGAAGCTGGCCACGCTCGACTCCGTCGTCGGGCACACCGACCCGGTGCTGCTGGACTGGCACGTCGGCCTCGCCTTCCCCTGCCAGCGCCCGTTCGACCACCACGACGGCGTCGCCGAGGCGCCGGAGTGGCGGATCCTGCCCGACCGGGTCGGCTCGGATGCCTCCAACGCCTGGCAGGACGACATCGGCGGCGGCCCGCTCGGATGGACAGGTCTGCTGCTGAAGGCCGAGACTGTCCCCACCTACCTCGATCACGATCTCGGCCGGGACTGGGGCTCACTGGAGCGGTTCACGCCGTATCAGCCCGCGCCGCCCGCCGAGATCTCGGTGCGGGTCGTCGAGCAGCCGGGACGGGCGAAGGAGCCGGCGATCCGGGCGCAGTAGGGAGTGCGGCAGCGTAAGGGCAGCGACCGGGCAGTTGTGCATGTACGGCGCGAAAAGCCTAGCGGCCGTTAGCGTTTCGTGTACGTGAAACGGCTGTAAATGTCGGCCGAATGGCCTTCCCCTGTGCGTTTGAGCACGTACCCTCATGGGTATGACAGGAGCCTTCGATGACATGGATCTGCAAGATCTCGTCGAGCTGCTCAGCGATGACGAGAAAAAGGAACTACGACCGGCCGTGATGCGGGTACTGGATAGATTGCCTTCGCAAGAGGTGTTACGCCGCGACCTCAACCGTCGCATGCTCAACGTTTGACTCCTGCACCCCTCACGACCGAAAAGGCGCGGACCACCCAGGTGGCCCGCGCCTTCTACTTTGTTCGGGTCAGAACACCCGCAGCGGACCCGGGGTCCACAGACCGCTGCGCGGGGCGGTGTCCGTCGCGAGCTGGGCGGGCTCGGCCTTGAGGTACTGGTTGTAGCGCTCCAGCGAACCCCAGTCGCGGGCCCAGTCGTCCTTCAGGTAGGTCGGGATGGTGACCCGGCTCGCCAGCATCTGCGAGAAGCCGAGCGGGCCGCCGAACTCCTGGGCCTGCCAGGTGTCGGTGGACGAGATCGCCAGCGGACGGTCCGGCAGGATGCGGTAGTTCGGCACCTCGGCGACGCCGTTGTGGTGCGCGAACGGCCGCTGGCACGGGAACTGCAGGCCGACGGCCCAGTCCAGCAGCACCGGTTGGGTGCGGCCGATGAAGGTGTCCAGCGTCTGCAGCTTCGGGACCCGCGGCGGGGTGAACGCCAGCCACTGGTCACCGATCAGGATCGGGTCGTTGGCGACGATGCGGACCGCGTTCGCCTCGGCGGGCAGGTCGGCCACCGGCACGCGCAGGTTGCGCCAGGACGGGAACGGGCCGATATCGCGCGGCAGGTAGGTGCCGAGCGTGCTGACGCTGCCGTCAGGGTTGCGGGCGCCGTACTCGACGAGCAGCGACTGGCCGTACTTGTCGGCGCCGGAGTCGTCCCTGGAGGCGATGCGGCCTGCCGCCGAGATCACGACCAGCGGCGAGTTGTCCGAGCGGGCGGGCAGCCCGTACCAGGCCGACTCCAGGTGCGCGGGCTGCTGCACGCCCTCCTGGTAGGAGCCGAGGATCGGGGTCTGCGCCGGGTCGAGCCCGAACGGCAGCGCGACGGTCGACCCGTTGACGCCGAGCGCGCCCTCACCACCGCCGGTACCCGCGCTCTCACCCTCGGCGAAGGCCGCGCCGACCGACTGGTTGCTGGTGTTACCGGTACCCGGCTTCACCTCGACCGCGTCGGCCGACAGGTCGCCCGGCACGCCGTTGGACGTGAAGCCGACCGCGCCGATGCCTGCGAGCGGATCGTTCGGGTCGGTGAACGGGCGGGCCGGGTCGACGATCGGGTCGAGCCTGCCGCCGTTCGGATCGGATTCGACCAGCACGTCGTTGGCGAGACCGCAGGCATTGCCGCCGATGGCGTCGAAGTTGGAGCGGGCCAGCGAGTAGCCCGGGTACTGCTGGGTGGCGCCCTTGACCAGCGAGAGCACCTCGAACAGCACCATCAGCCCGACCACGATGGTCAGCGGGATCGCGGCGAACTTGCGGATTCGCCTGCCACGCTCGGTCTTCACCGACGGCACCGGTTTCACGTAGTCCTCGCGCAGCGCGTACCAGCCGACCAGGGCCAATGCCACGCCGAACAGGATCAGCATCACCGTGTTGGAGTGCACGCCACGCAGCGAGATGGTCTTGTCGAACCACGGCACGCCGTAGCTGGAGACGTACCAGTAACCGTTGATGCCCGAGAACGACAGCGCGAGCACGAACAGCAATCCGGCCACGAAGATGGCCCGGTTCTTGCGCGAGCGCAGCGCGCTCTGCGACACGGCCACCGCCGTCACCGCGGCCAGCGAACCGGCGATGCCCGCGTACGCGCCGAAGTGGTGGGTCCACTTCGTCGGGTTGAACATCATGAAGAAGATGGTGCCGAAGACGATCCCCATCAGCCGCCAGGTCGGGCCCGACGCGATGCCGGGCACCTGACGGCGGCGCAGCAGCACCAGCAGCGTGGTGAACAGGCACAGCAGCATCACCAGGAAGGCGAAGCGCCGGGCCAGCGAGCCGTCGACGGTCTCGACGAACATGTAGTAGTAGCGCAGGTAGTCCTCGTACCAGGCCAGGTTCGGGCCGGTGGCCTGGCGCACCCGGTTGGCTTCCTGGATGCCCGCGAAGGTCTGGTCGCCGTAGACGACGACCAGCACCAGCAGACCCGCCGAGGCGATCGGGGCGAGCAGCGGCAGCGTGCCGAACTGGCGGTGCCTGCGCACGACGATCCGCACCAGCGGCCGGATACCCGCCAGCAGCGCGGCCACACACATCAGACCGGTCGGCGCGGCGGCCAGGGTGAAGGCCGCGATCAGTACCGCGATCCCGGCGGGCAGCATCCGGCCGGTGGCGATGGCACGTTCGATGGAAACCCAGGTCAGCAGCGCGCCGAGGGCGACGATCGGCTCCGAGCGCAGACCGTTGTCGAACGGCAGCCAGAAGGCGAGGAACACCAGGCCGCCGGTCCACAGCGCCACCTGCGAGCGCTTGACCGCGTTGCCGAGGCGGGGCACCACCTCGCGGCTGATGACCATCCAGCACAGGATCGCGCAGATCAGCGCGGGCACGCGCACCCACGGGCTGGCCGTGGAGATCTCGGCGAAGACCTGGATGACGTAGTAGTACCAGCCGAACGGCGCCTCGGGCACGCCGTACCAGCGGAAGTAGTTGGCCGTGTAGCCGGCGTCGGGCGCGACGCGCACCATCGACAGGATGTAGCCGTCGTCGGAGGTGTTGGCGCCGACGAAATGCCAGACCAGCAGGGTGCCGATGACCGCGCCGTCGGCCCAGGTCGGCTTCAGCCAGTTCTTCGGCAGGAACCGGCGGTGCCCGCGCCCGTCACTGCCGTCGAGCGCGCCAAGCGCGCCCAGCGCGAGCAGGGTGCACAGCACCGCCGCGATGATCGCGATCAGCTTCGCAGGCGACGGGCTGGAGGAGAACCGCGAGTCGATCGTCGAGGTCAGCGACAGGCCGTCCGGAACGGCTCCCTTGAGATCGGAGAACACGCCGACGATCTGCGGCCGCAGGTCACCGGCGAGCTGGCCCTCCACGGGCACCCGCGCGGTCTCGACCGCGCCCGGCTGATTGGCGATCGGCCGCTCGACCTCCTTGGTCATGCCCCGGAATTCCGCGGTCGTGCGGTTCTGGTCGGAGCTGATGACGATCGCGGAGCACTGGTCCATCGCCGCGCGGTCCGCCGAGGCGACCACCGCGTTGCGATCGACCACGTCCACCGAGCTGTCGGAGACGCGCACGAACAGCGCCTCCAGCGCGGCCCGGTCGCCCTGCGGCGGCGCGGTGGCCAGCAGCATGCCGCCCTGCTCCGGCAGCGTCGCGACCGCCGAACACGGGATGGTGGCGTTCAGGTCGATCGGCACCTGCGACATCAGCGGTGCCTGGATATTGCCGAGCTTGCCGTTCTGCGGCCAGTTCAGCTGCGCGGTGGTCTGGGTGACCGGCAGGAACGGCGTCGCCACCGCGAACAGGGCGCCGAGGAGCCCGGCGACCAGCGCGATCCATCGCGCGATCCGGTAGTCCTTCGCGGACGCCACCGGCGCGGCGGGCGGCTTGGTGAGAACGGCAGTTGCGGCGTCTGGCACGGTGGGCATCGTATCCGCACCCTCTTACTTGTGAGGGGTCGCACGCCATGCCCGTGGACATACGGGGCGCTATGGTGTGAAGTTCAAGCGTTTCATTAAGGGTGCGACGTGGGCATACCCGGCCGAGCGGCAGGCAGGCGCAGGGCGACCAGCCGTTTCGGCGCTATGCGAATCAGCTATCGATCCAGGTCCGAACCCTGCGCCCCACGGACAGTCGGGCGCGGCACAGGAGTTTTTCGATGTTACCAGTGTGCACGGTGCATATAGATAAAAAACGCAGTAACCGTTACGCGCGGTAACAGCCCCGCATAATAAAGGCCATTCGGGACGGCGTGGCTTGATTCGCGAAGGTTTCCACACGAAATGGTAGGCGCGAACAATGCACTACCGAAAAATGCCTTTCGTATTCTTGAACACGACAGCTTCACATCACGTGGCTGTCGATTTCAGCAAGGAGTACGCCATGTTCGACAATCAATTCTTCGCGCGGGCGACACTGGCCGCCGCGGGCTGTCTGGTCGCCGCGACGACCTTCGGCATCGGCCCGGCGACGGCCGCGGGCTCGACCACGGTCGCACCAGCGGGCGCGGCGGTCTCGGCGACCAATGTGGGCACGGTGAAGGCGGTCGCGGGCGGTGTCAGCATCACCTGCACCACCTCCGCCGCCACGGGCGCGGTGCCGGCGGCGCCGAACAACACCAACCCGAGCGGGCCGATCACCGTCCCGATCAGCGCGCCCACCTTCACCGGCTGCACGACCAGCATGTGGGGCGTGAGCGCGACCGTGACAACCAGTGGCAGCTGGTCGATCACGGGCCAGAACGGCACGCCGATCGCCGGGACCATCAATATCCCGCAGGGTGGCATGGTCATCCAGACCAGCGGCCTGGCCTCCTGCAAGATCGTCGTCGCCCCCACCGCGGCGGCGAGTCTCGCCGGCACCTGGACCAACGGCAGCCCGTCGACCGTGCAGGCGACCAATGCACCGGCCCCGATCAAGGTGACCGGTAGCTTCGGCTGCCCGACCAGCGCGACGACCGGGCAGGTGACGGGTAAATACGCCGTGAACAACACCACGACCCCGTCGGTGCCGATTACCGTCGGCCCGTGATTCGTCGCGCCGAAATCGTCTCGAATTCGGTGCGTCGAATGGTTTCGCAGTAAAGAACCCGCGTGCGCCTCAGGCACGCGGGTTCCTTAAAAACTATATCCGATCAACCGAACACACACCGCATGCCGGTGGGTGGATTTCGCCGTGCGTTGCGCGTGGCGTCAGTTCGTTCGGCACCACCGATCCGGACCCCACTCCCTTCCGAGGCGCTCCCCTCCCTAGACTCGACTCCATGACCAAGGTGAATCTCGAAACCAACCACGGAACGATCGTGCTCGAGTTGGACGACCAGGCCGCGCCGAACACGGTCGCCAACTTCGTGAACTACGTGAACGCGGGCCATTACAACGGCACCGTGTTCCACCGCGTCATCCCCGGTTTCATGGTTCAGGGCGGCGGGTTCGAGCCCGGCCTGAAGCAGAAGCCCACTCAGGCGCCGATCGACAACGAGGCGACCAACGGCCTCAAGAACGACAAGTACACCGTCGCGATGGCCCGCACCAACGACCCGCACTCGGCCACCGCCCAGTTCTTCATCAACGTCTCCGACAACGCCTTCCTCAACCACACCGCCCCCCAGGGCCAGGGCTGGGGCTATGCCGTCTTCGGCAAGGTCGCCGACGGCACCGACGTCGTCGACAAGATCGCCGCCGTCTCCACCGGCAACGCGGGCCCCCACCAGGACGTCCCCGTCGACGACGTCATCATCGAATCCGCCACCGTCTCTTAATAATTCGATGTCGAGTCGGGCCGCCACCGTTCGCGCCGGTGGCGGCCCGATCTGCACAGCAGCCACGAAGGCGACCGTGATTCCACCGAGTACGCGTCCTACGTCCGGATGCGGCGCGCTCGAGTAGACTGAACCCGGCGGGTCGAGTCAACCCGACAGTGTCCGGGAGGAGCGCGTGATGACTGCCGAAACAGCGCCCCCTGCGTGGATGCATCACCAGATCACGGCAGCGGAGTACGACTCCTGGTCCGAGGAGCAGTGTGCGGGTATCGAGATCGTCGACGGGATGGTCGTTGTGAGCCCCAGCGCATCCAAGCGCCACAATCGGTTGGCCCGGATCCTCGCCAATTCACTGGATGCCGCAGCCGGCCCGGACTGGAATGCCGATACCGACTTCGACGTCCGGCTCCAGGACGTTCCGCTTACGAACCGCCGTCCGGACGTCGTAGTCTATCGCGCAGACACCATCGATCTCACGCCCACCCGCCCTGAACATGTGCTGATGGTCGTGGAGGTCGTCTCGCCCGGATCGGAGACCACCGACCGGATCGTGAAGGTAAATCAGTACGCCAAGGCGGGTATCGCCTTCTATTGGCGTATCGAGCAGGCCGCGACCGGCGTCCCACTGATCTATACCTACATCCTCGACCCCGCGACGATGACTTATCGGACCGGTGACATGTTCACGGGCACCGTCACGGTGACGGCTCCATTCCCTGTGGAGATCGACCTCAGCAAGATCTGATCTCGCGGGGCTCGCCTGCCAGTGCGGCCAAGTCGGCGAGCAGCGACTCCGCATCGTCGAAGGTGTGTGGTACCGACCGGCGTCGAGGTCAGCCTTCGCCTCGCACTCCGCGGCCTGATGCCCTTCGGACCAGACCCACATCTCATCGACCGGGGCATCGAGCACCGCGCTTCATCATCGGCGCGACGATGGCTTGGTCCTCCAGTCCGTCGGCTCCGCCGGCTCGCCTTCGGGGTGCTGCTGACCGGTCCGCCGGCGATTGTGGCGTTGTTCCTCGCGGCCGCTGTCGGACTTCCGCACGGCGCCATCGTGTCGTTGGTAGTCCGGTGTTTCCGGGTTGGCTGCCGCTCGGAATCGGGATCAGTGGGCTCGTGCTGTTCTCGGCGATCACCTACATCGAGGTGGAACCGATTGATGAGCAGCCGTCCGTCGTCATCCGAGCCCACCCGCGGTTCGCAGACGCGACCCGCTCGGAGAGACTGGCCGACTAGAACCTCGACCTGCCCGAACCTGCAGATACAAACATAGAACCGATCGGGTTTCCCGATGATCCGCTCGTGTCGGTGACACAGTGCGAAATGACGGAGAGGCCGTCTATTTGCGACTCCAGACAATCCGGATAAGTTGCAATGACACCAGAACAACGAATACTGCAACCCACATAAACACCGCGAAGACAATTGTTCCCGAAACCGCCTGGACCTCGGACCTCGCTAATACGCCTACACCAATATTCACCCCCGCGATAGATATCAAGAGCAATCCCGCCGCATAGTTCAGCCATGGAGGGCGGCGATCAACTGTCCACAGCACGACAATACTGCAGGATGCAACAACCGCAGAGAAAATCAACACAGCTATGCCTACCTCTGCCCCCGCGCCGCGGGCACCCCCTGTATCGCCCAGTTTCCATAGCAAGAGTGCAAAAAGTAGCGCTGGCAGGATCACCCAAAGAGCGTAGACAGTACCCAGCATTTCCCAACGGCCGCGCGCTCGATTCGCTATACCGACTTTACGGACCACTCCGCGGTACCATCCGATCGTAATTCAGGGACGCTTTGCAGCGGCGGTTTGCGAACTGGCGCCCATGCGCATTATACCGTGTGTAGCACCGAACCCGGACTAACCCGTAGAAGGGTTGAGGGTGCACCAACGACCGCTTCGAGCTATGGTGTTGAGCATCTACGGGGAATGGATCAGTGCTTCAGAACGGGGGATTCGATGAACAATCATGCGGCCGGGACGGCCTTGGCTCCACGACTTGGACGTGCATAATGCCAGCACAATCGCACTATAACCACTACGACGACCCAGACGAATTCTGGGACGACGAGCCTATCATCAGGCCAGCAGCGGCTGTGCCCGCGACCTCGTCAGCCCCATGGTCGGCTGCGCCCTCCAACTTGCCTCCTACGGACGCTGCAGCATCTCGAGAAGGCCGCAGCCCACATCGCCCAGAGCGCACGATGGATAATCAAGCGCTGCAAATGAACGGCCCGCAGTATCGCGCCGTAAACCACAACCATGTCAAACCCAACAACGGACTGCACAGCTCCATCGTCGATGCCTGGAAGCGCTTCGGGTCCCCCTTTGCCTCCATGCAAGTTGACCGCGGACTCTTACCGGTCGTAATTGATCTAGATCAGAAATGGAATCAGCGTCTTCAACCTAATGAGTACGGGCCTGAGTTGGTCAAAGCATATGACCTCGCCATTTCCCAGGAACTGTCGCGAATCCTGTCGTCCCGAAGGTTCCGACCAGACGGTAGCTTAGACCTGGATTGCGGCACCCCGGACCGGCGAGCACAACTAATAGCACTGCTTGAGACACCGCGGTTGTCGGATTACCAAGAGAAGCTCGACGCAATGATTGCGAAGTCAGAGTATCAGGCAAATGGCCGTATTTTGCATTCAGGCGAACCAGTCGTGCTCATGACCGCCAATCGGGCGCGAATAAGTTCGATCAATATTCGGGCGAACTGGGGAGATGCGATCGAGCCCATGGCATTAGTTGACGACCTATTGTGGTGCGCTGATCAAATCCGTCGACAACGACCGAAATTTACGGCGTGGGGCGATTATTCAATGTACTCGATATCCGATCTCGAATACCAACACGACAATCACGTCCGTACACTAATCGAACAGGCGTACAACTAATGACAGAAAACTTTAAGGCCGCGACAGATCGCATGCGGGGGGCCGCTGCGGCCTGGGAACTCGCGGCCGGCTGGCTCGCCGATGCCCAAAGCAGGACTGCGAGCGTCACCATGACTGCCACTGAAGCTGGCGTCTTCGCACCATCCCTGTCGAAATACCAACCAGCTCCGGGATACGTCAATGCTCGGCTGGCCGAGGGGGCCAAAGCTTGCCAGAATATCGCCGACATACTGAAAAAGGCCGCAAGCACGTATGACCAAGAAGATGCTGCCCGCGCACAACAAATCAATGCAATCATTTAGGTAGACAGAAATGGCGCCACCTACACTCGACTCACGCACGGATCTCATAAACCAGATCGATGGAATGCGGCTCGCAGCCAAGGACCTCGAAGGACTGCCTTCTGGATATAACGACGATGTGAATAGGCTAATCGACCTGTTGCGGGTCGGCGAAATTGGCTTGACGGTCAGCACGCTGGGCTTAGGCATGATCGCCAGCGAATATGTAATCAGCAGGATACAATCCAACAGAGAATCCATCGAGCAGACCATCACCTCCGTACTCAACAAACTGACCGAATTCCAGTCGGAGGAAAAGACGCCGGTCACCTTCATAGACACCGCTGACAAGTGGCGTTCGATTCGCAATCTGATAACCGACGCAGGCACTCAAGCGAAGACTGCAAATCTGAATACAGATTGGGAGGGGGTGGCAGCTAGTCGGTATTTCGTAGTTTATGGGTTACAGAATGAGGCATTTGTGTCCATGGCCGGCCTGTGCGAAAAGATTGCAACCCAACTGGAAACGCTAGCTAAGGCAATACTCGACCTTTACAAGAAACTGGTCATCGCCCTGCTGGAACTTAAAAATGAGATCGCCAATACTATGTCCAAAATATTCCTGAAGGGTCCGGCAGCAGTTTTCGTCCTCGATGATTTGGTGAAAACAGTAGGCACGATGCAGACCAAGATTTTCAACATCTTCAGTGAGTGTGCAACTATGGCACAAGCCAATATGATCGCCGGAAATAATATTGCGGCAGAAGTCTCGACCCAGTCGGGCCTACCGTTCAATAGCTGGCCGTCTATTCATGTCCAAGCTGTAGGAGTAGACAGCGAAGGGAAGCCCCGCCCGTATGATCTCGACTATGCCGATGCCAGCGTGCTTGATGGCGATGGCTCGGACTGGAAGCATAAGCCGAGTACGTAATGAATAGATTCGCAACACCGGCCATCTGCATGTTGATAATGGCGCTCTCATCAGCATGTACCCAACCGACAGCAGGACCTATCGACACCCCGCCTATCTCAATAGATTCAAAAATTTCGACAGTGCGGGAACTATGCAACACTTTATCAAGTTTCTTTGCCGACGACCTCGGCGTTCAGAATACGCAAATACGGGCCCTCGACGATCTCGAATCTCCGATTTATAGAACAGGCATCTGCTTCATAGATTCGAATTCCGAAGTGGTCGGATCTGCTTCAATCGGGCTGGTACGCGACCCGAAGGAAATTCGACCTCCAGGTCCGACCATGCGACAGATGAGCGGGACGTCGGAGCCAGCCTGGGTGCTCGATAATCGGCCCGGCGGGCTTGTAACAGTCGTTACCAGAACGAAAGAACGGGAAGGGACGATCCAGATCCATGAAGACCACGCACAGACTTCAGGCGGCCAGCTTACGCTTACCGATGAACAATTGCAGGCGGTTGCCGAGCTTTCTATCAGATTGACTCGTTACCTGCAGCCGTAGCGCTCCGAATTTCCCTCGCCGAACGAGCCACACGTGGTCGATTCGTGGGAAGGCTGAACCCGCCGCTGGTGTCGGTCACACGTACCTACCGTCACCACACTCAGAGGCTGATCAGTCGTGGACTTGTCGAGCGAACGTAGCCGGTAGGCTCGGTGCCGATCGATACTCGTTTTGGGGTCGGAGGGAACCGATCGGGGTTGGGGTGCGCCGGTCACGATCTGCCAGGTAACGATGCCGTAGGCGGCTCTCACACGCGAGCTCCGGTAGAGTCGCTGCCCATTGACAGAGAATGCGGCCGTGGGGGAACCAATCGGCCGTCCGGTGCGTCCAAGTCATTGAGAGCACGTGGTGTCGCCGAGGAACTGGGAGAGTTGTGCGTAGCGCTGGGATGATGCGGGTGGCTATCGGCGCTGTCGTGGTCTCGGCTGCAGCCAGTGGTTGTGGGCCCGGTGGGGAGACTGGGTCTGCGCAGCCGACGACGCGGGATCTGGACAAGATCGTTGTGTTCAACGTGTGTAGTCAGTTGAGTGATGAGGTGCTGAGGGGGGCGGGGTTGGATCCGGCGACGAAGGACGTGGTCACAGACCCGCCGAGCGGGCCGTCAACCTGGCGCGTGTGCAACTGGAAGCCAGCCGATGACCGGTACGGCAGCGGTCGACGAACTGTGGGTGTGTACTCGACTAGCCACACACTGGCAGAGACTCGAGACAAGTCCAGTGTCATCGACGTCAAGGACGCCAAGGTCGGCTCACGACAGGGACTTATGTTTCGTGAGAAGTCCTCTCCCAACCGCTGTTTCGTAGCATTCGAAGCAGAACAGGGCATGTTCGAGGTAGACGTTGCCTGGTTGAGCAATGAGGGACCTCGCGTCGGCGACCCTTGCGATATGGCGGCGAAGTATGCCGCGAATCTCGAGCCACACCTTCCAAAGTAGGGGGAGACCATGGCGGATCAAGCCGCGTACTGGCGGACATTGAAACAGCAAGCAGTGTCTGGAGAGTTTCGGCTCGAGGAAGGCCTCGGAGAGGCTCTTCGGGCATCCTGTGAAAGCTATTTATTCGATCTGGAAGAACTGAGAGGCAAGACCGAGCAGCTCGCCCACCTCTCCGGCTGGGGTGGCCTCGAAACCGCCATCCTGCTGAAGCAAAAATTCGAAGCGAAGGCAGTCGCGGGTAGCGCGGATGACACAACCGACTCGGCCGCCAACCGCCTCGCCACCCACATCGAGATCGCCCAGCTCATGCGCGACACCTTCGCCGCCGCGATCGGCAAACTCCAAGCCGTCGACGGGCAGAACGCCGCCGGTATCGCCGCGACCGGACAGGGGATCTGATGCCGCTTCCATTGATCGCGCTCGCGGTCGTCGCGGTCGGTGCTGTCGCTGCCGAGGGTAAGGCCATCTACGACGACTACAGCACCTCCTATGACGAAGCCGAGGCGCGGGGAAAGCTCGGTGAGGCGGCGAACAACGAGGTCAGTGGTGATCGCACGATCATCCAGTCCGAGCGGGCACGGCTTGAATCCGGGTTCGACGGGACGTACTCGTCGCCGGTGCTGACCGGCAAACTGGACGACTTTTCCACGCTCAGCCATCAGCAGATCTGGGACGCGTTGAACGGCAGCGGCGATCAGCCGGGCGTTTCCGCTGGTGAGATCAACGCTGGTGCCGATGGCTGGCGGCGGTTGGTGACCGGGATGTCGGACGCGGTGACCACCTTCCGCACCCGCATCGACACCGCGATCAATGAGGGCTGGTCCGGTACCACCGCGAATGCCGCGATCGACGGTGTACGCGGCTACGCGACCGAGGCCGAGAAGCTGCCGACGACGTTCCAGATGGTCGCCAATGGCATCGACCTGATGGAAGGTGCACTCCTACAGGCGAAGATGGCGATCGACAAGCCCAAAGAGCTGTCCCTCGACGGAAAGCTGACTGCCTGGATTCCGGACGGCGGAGTGCTCAAAGACGAGCAATACCGCATTGACGAGGCCGAGCGCGCCG
The DNA here is from genome assembly GCF_053608525.1 of Nocardia sp. NPDC055029. Classification (NCBI taxonomy): domain Bacteria; kingdom Bacillati; phylum Actinomycetota; class Actinomycetes; order Mycobacteriales; family Nocardiaceae; genus Nocardia; species Nocardia sp. NPDC055029. Next base: position 132,521 of record NZ_JBSGVQ010000014.1, on the reverse strand, counting down.
CGCAGGAAATTCTGGAACGCGTGTACAAGCCGCAAGCTGTCACCGCCGACGAGAAGACTCCGGTCCTGGCCGTGCCGAAGAATCCGATCGGTGACGGCGGCCTACCCGTAGACACCGGCAACGGTGGCGGCTCGAACAATGGTGCCGGCAACGGTTCCACCGGCAACGGGGACCAAGGCACACCGCAGACCACTCCGCAGACGGCGACTCCACAATCCACCAACCCGACGACCGACACCCCGGACGACGACACCGACGACAACGCTGACGACTACAGCTCCGGCGACGACACCTCCCCCGCAGCGGCAACGCCTAGCACCGATCCAACCAATCCCGCCGCGACACAACAGAGCCCAACAGCAACTCCGAATACCGGCGCCCCCGGTACCGGCACACCCGGTTCGGGCGGATCACCCGGCACCGGATCACCCGGCCTCGGCGCGACGGCGCAATCCCCCGGCGCTGGTCGCGCCGTACCCGGCTCACCGTCGGCGGGCACCCCCGCCGCAGCCGCTGCGGGCAGGGCAGCCGCCGCTGGTGCGCGCGGCATGTCCGGCATGCCGGGCATGATGGGCGGCGGCGCCGGACGTGGCGGCGGCAGCGACGACGAGAACGAGCACAAGACCCCGGACTACCTGATCCAGGATCGCGAACACGAACTCATCGGCCAGCTTCCACCGACACTGCCGCCGGGCGGGGTGATCGGCGCATGACCGCACCCGGCATGCGCTGGCAGCTGGACGGTCTCGCCTTCACCATCGCACTCGAGGCGGTCGGCCGCGACCGACTCCCCTATCCTTTGCGTTACAAGCCCGAATTCCCGGAAACCACCCAGGAATTCGCGGCCAGACGGGCACGCAGCGCGCAGCGCCTGCAGCAGATCTACGACGAATCCTTCCACCGCGCACTGGAAGTCCTGCTGGAACCGCGGACCCGCGTGGAGATTCAAGGGTTTCACGGACCGCAACAGGATCAGGTCATCGGCATCCACGCCGGGATTGTCGATTCCGAAGCCGTTGTCGCCGTGCAGTTCTCGGAACGCGATCGCCGCAGCGGCGGCGACATCGCCCTCAGCTGCCATCCCGCTCACGAGGTGGCGCAGGCGATCGTCGCCCACCTACCCCACTGCGTCGGCGGTACCGAGCCCCGCTTCGAAGGCAGGCGCAGCGACCTCGACGCGCCGGTCTACTCCCGCCACCCCACCAAACTCTCCGACACCGAACGCCTGCAACGCTTCCTGAAACGCCCCCGCACCGGAACCGGCGAAATCACCGTCTACCCCGGCTTCGAGATCGACGCCCGCCCCACCGACGACGGCAGCGGTTTCCTCTGGCTGGACTACCCGGGCGACGGCCGCTACCTGATGCAGAACCACGACAGCGAGAACTTCACGGTCATCCCGGGCACACCCGAGGAAATCGTGCGTCGCCTGCGCGCTCGCATCACCAGCGTCTCCGACCGCGCGGCCCGTGCCGACGGCCACCTCGTTTAACCCGCGGCCAGCGCCAGTCATCGGGCGTACTTCTCGACGTCTTCCGCGTCGAAGGTATCCGCGATGTCGGCATTCGTCACCTCACGGATCGAGTGGTCGTCGGCCGCGCCGATCAACGGCAACGAGGCCCGTTCGGCTTCTTGCGTTGATGGGGCAGACAATTCCCAGAGTGCGCTGATAGGCATCGCCCGGAACTTCGGGCCGAAGGGGAGGGTCTGGGTTCCGGTGTAGAGGACGAAACCCGCCAAGAGGTCGTCCCCAATGCGTTCGTGAAGGTGGTGCAGCCCCTTGAAGTCCTCCCCCCGGACGGTGTTTGCTGCCTTTACCTCGATGGCAACCACCTGTCGTCGCCGGTTCTGCAGCACAATGTCGACCTCGATCTGATCCTTCGTCCGATAGTGGAAGAGGTCGACTTCTTCATCACACCAGGACAATTGACGCGCGATTTCGGAGGTGACAAACCCCTCCAGGAGTGGCCCCGCGAGGTTGCCGATTCGACTGAGCGCATGCACATCGAGCCCACACAGGTTCGCCGCAACACCGGAGTCGACCATGACGACCTTCGGCGTCGCGACCGACCGGGTGCTGATATTGCGAGACCATGCTGGGATCCTCTTGATGAGGAACACCTCCTCGAGCAGGCCGACATAACGCTGCACGGTCGGATGTGTCACACCGAGTTCCGCGCCAAGGGCCCGCGAGTTCAGAAGTTGCCCCGACCGTGCGGCCAGCATCTGAGCCAAGGCGTGCATCTGCGGCGCGCGCTGAATCTCGGCGAGCTGGACTACGTCTCGATTGATCAGGTCGGCGACATAGGAGTTGAAGAACCGTGATCGGCGCTTACCGGTTCGTCCTAGCGCCTCCGGAAACCCACCACGCACGAGGCGCTCCATGTACCCGGTGCGAGTCTCGGTCGACCGGTGGTAGACATCGGGCCCAGCACGGAACACCGCATCGATGAATCCGTCCGGCGCACCGTCGATTTCCCCTTGCGCTAGCGGCCAGAGTTCGATCGTCTCCATCCTGCCCGGCAGCGCATCGGGCACCGACCGCAACGCCATGACCCGCGCCGAGCCGGTAAGCAGAAACTGCCCAGGCCGTCCGTCGGCGTCCACGACCTCCTTGATACTGAGCAACAAATCGGGTGCCCGTTGCACCTCATCGATGATCAGCGGTCCTGGCTGGGTGACGAAACCCGACGGGTCGCGCTCGGCAGCAAGTCGAGCCTCGATGTTGTCCAGGCTGGTCCAGTTCGCCCCATGCGCCTTTCCGACACATCGGACCAGCGTGCTCTTGCCACACTGGCGAGCTCCGTTGACTAGGACTACCCGAGTATCGGCCAGCGCTTCCTCTACCCTGTGCTGCGCATGTCGCGGCAGGTATCTTCCCAGCGGTGAGGCAGAGAATCGTGAGGTCATACCGCTATCATGCCATATCACGCTTTCCAATAGTCGCTCCCTCACTTTCCAATAGCCGTAGCTAAGGTTTCCGTTAGACGGGCATCGGCTTTCCAAAAGACATTGGTGCCGTGTACCAATTGCCGCAGGGCGCATGTACCACCTGCCGCGGTCTTGGATACGCAAAGCGGGCCGCCTCGGAGGATCTCCGGAGCGGCCCGCTATATGGGTGGGATTACAGCGGCAGGACGTGATGCTTGCGGGGGTTGCGCTGGATCTTCTTGTCCTGGAGCAGTTTCAGGGCCCGGCGGATTTCGAGGCGGGTGGTGGCTGGTTCGATGACCGCGTCGATGAAGCCGCGTTCGGCTGCTACCCAGGGGGTGGCGATATTGGTGTTGTAGAAGTCGATGAGTTTCTGGCGGATGGCGGCGCGCTGGTCTTCGGGGGCGGCGGCGATCTGGGCGGCGCCGAGGAGGCTGACGGCGCCCTCCGCACCCATGACGGCCAGGCGGGCGGTCGGCCAGGCGAGGTTGATGTCGGCGCCGAGCTGCTTGGAGCCCATCACCGCGTAGCCGCCGCCGTAGGACTTGCGCACGACGAGGGTGATCTTGGGGACCGAGGCCTCGACGTAGGAGAACAGGAAGCGGCCACCGCGCTTGATCACGCCGACCTTCTCCTGTTCGACGCCGGGCAGGAAGCCGGGGGTGTCGACGACGAAGACCAGCGGGATCTCGAACGCGTCGCACAGGCGCACGAAGTGCGAGGCCTTGTCCGAGGCGCGCGCGTCGAGGGCACCGGCCGAGGCCAGCGGCTGGTTGGCGACGACACCGACGGTGCTGCCGTCGACGCGGGAGAAACCGGTGATGATGTTCGGGCCGGTCTCGGCGCTGATCTCCTTGAACTCACCGTCGTCGAAGATGCGCAGCAGGATCTCGTGCATGTCGTAGCCGGCATTGTCGGAGTCGGGCATGAGCGTGTTCAGCTCGCGGTCGGAGTCGGTGATCTCCGGTTCCAGACCGGGATTCACCACCGGCGGCAGTTCCTGGCAGCTGCTCGGCATGTAGCTCAGGTACTCGCGCACCCAGGTGAACGCCGCCTCCTCGTCCTTGGCGACGTGGTGGATATTGCCGTACTCGGCCTGCGTGCGCGCACCGCCGAGCTCCTCGAGGCTGACGTCCTCGCCGGTGACCTCTTTGATGATCTTCGGGCCGGTGACGAACATGTGCGCGGACTCGGTCGCCACCACCACATCGGTGCAGATCGGCTCGTACACCGCGCCGCCGGCACAGTTGCCGAGGATCAGCGAGACCAGCGGCACCATGCCGGACAGCGGCTCGAGATTGGTCGCCATCCAGGCGTACCAGGCCAGCGAACTGATCGCTTCCTGCACGCGCGCGCCGCCGGAATCGTTGATGCCGACCAGCGGGATGCCGACCTTGGACGCGTACTGCATGATGCCGCACAGCTTGCGGCCGAACGCCTCACCGACCGAACCGCCGTAGACGGTCTGATCGTGCGAGAACACCGCCACCGGACGACCGTCGACCATGCCGTGCCCGACGACGACACCGTCACCGTAGAGCGCGGTCGGATCGCCGGGCTTGCGGACCAGGGCACCGATCTCGACGAAGGTGCCCGGGTCCATCAGCATGTTGATCCGGTCGCGGGCACTCGGAATGCCCTTCCGCGCCCGCTTCTCGATCCCCTTCGCGCCTGCGGGCTCTTTGGCGAGCTCCAGGCGCTGATGTAGATCGGCAAGCTTCTCGGCGGTCGTGCTCACTTCTCTCCCTTGGCGGAAATCGCGGCCAACTTGGCTGCGAGGTCCGCTCCGATCTGGCCGATCCGCGGTTCATCGACGATCTGCAGATGATCGCCCGGGATATGGACGATCTCCAGGTTCGGGACGTATTCGTCCCAGCCGCCGTTGGGCTTGCGATCGGCGAAGCGGGGCTCGAGCTCGATCGCACCGTCGTGGTATCGGTCGGCCAGGTAGAGCACCACGTCACCGTCGTACTTGCGCGGGCGCACCTGCTGCAGCGCACGGTTCTCGATCCAGGAGGTGCGCTGGTGTTCGAGCACACCGCCGGGAATCTTCGCGCCCGACAGCTTGATCAGGTCGCTGATCATCGAGAACTGCTCGGCGTCGGAGGCCGCGGCCAGCTCCTCGATCTGAGCACGGTCGAGCTCGGCGGGGACGTTGTAGGTCTTCTTGGCGAAGGCCTGGTAGCGCTCGAGGCGGCGCACGCGCTCCTCGGGGCTGTTGTCCTCGTCCTCGACGGTCATCGCGAGGTCGATCAGGCCGACGTAGCGCACGTCGGCGCCTTCCTCGCGCAGCAGCTGACCCACCTGCAGCGCCAGCACCGCACCCAGCGACCAGCCGTACAGCACGTACGGGCCTTCAGCCTGGATCTTGCGCAGCTCCGGCAGGTACTGACGAGCACGTTCCTCGATGGAACCGTCGACGCGCTCGATGCCGTACATCGGGGTGTCGGCGGGCAGGCGCTTCAGCAGCGGCTCGTAGACGAGGGTGTTGCCGCCGGCGGGATGGAACACGAACACCGGGGTGGCGGTGGAACCCTCGACGCGGGCACGCAGCGGACGGATGAAGCCGTCCACGTCGGCGCCGCTGTCCTGCAGGTTGCGCACGACCTCGGAGAGCTGCTCGATGGTCTCGCAGTCGAGCACGTCGTCGACGGTGACCTCCGCACCCACCCGCTCGGTGAGGCGGGCCGCCATCTTCTCGGCGAGCTCCTCTTCGAGGATCGGGAGGGTGTTGAAGATGCCGCCCGGCGAAGTGCCGGTCACCACGGCCCAGGTGGCGTAGGCGAGGCGCTCGGCGGCGTCACGTGGCGGAACGTTGTCCTCGTCACCGGCCGGGGCCGAGTAGTCGACGTCCGGCATGACCGGCTCGGCGGCAGGCGCCACCTCGGCGACTGCGAAAGCAGCGGCTTCGGCAGCATCCGACACGGGCGCGGATTCCGAAACCGGTTCGGCGGCAGCAGCTTCCGACGGCAACTCGGCACCAGCGGCCTTCGCGGCGGCCAGTGGATCATCGCCCGCCGCGATCGCCGCACGCGCGGCCTCGACGAAGTTGGCGTCGACGCCGATCTCGACGTCCTCACCGGCGGCCTTGGCAGCAGCCTGCTTCTCCGCCATCGCCGCGACCTCGTCGCGATGCTCGATCGCGTACCGCAGCACCTTCGACACCTCGTTGAGGCTGGCGTCGCGCACGGCCGAGATCTGCAGCTGCGGAATGTCGAACTCGTACTCGACGCGGTTCTTGATCCGCATCGCCATCAGCGAGTCGAGACCGAGCTCCATCAGCGGGATCTCCATCGGGAGATCCTCGACGGCGTAGCCCATCGACTCGGCGACGATGACGCACAGCCGCTGCTCGACGGTCTCGGTGCCGTTGGGGTCCCAGCGATCGCTGGTCGCCACGGCGACCTCGGCGGCCGTCGGTTCGGCAACGGGAGCCGGAACGGCAACGGCGGCAACCGGTTCGGGCAGCGCGGCACCGGAGGTGACGACAGCGTCGAAGAGCAGGGTGAACCCGACCGGGGTCTTCGCGTGCACCTGCACCGACGCACCACCGAGGTGCGGGGTGAGCGTGGTGGTCAGCGTGCCGGTGGTGGGCAGCGCGGCGTGCGGATGCGACACCGTCACGGCCACGTCCGAAAGCACCTGCGCGGCAGCGGCTTGCACCAGCGCGGTCAGATCGGTGACCGAGGAGGCCTGCACCTCCCAGGCATGGCGGCCGTCCGGCATGGCGACATGCGCGCCGGGCACCCGGCTGTTGCCACCGCTCGCGGCGAAGGTGGCCTTGGGCCAGTACTGCTTGCGCACGAACGCGGTTCGCGGCACATCGGCGTAATCACCCTGCGGCAGCAGCGAACTCAGGTTCACCGCGTGACCGTGCACGTACAGTTGGGCCAGCGCGCCGATGACACCGGCGGACTCGTCTTCCTTGCGCTTGAGCGTCGGGATCAGCTGCGCGTCGTGCACGCCCGCGGCGAAGGTGGTGCCGAGAACCTGCATCAGCGCAACGGAATTGGGCGCCAGCTCCAGGAACGTGGTGTGCCCTGAGTCGACGGCGGCCTTGATCGCATTGGTGAAGTACACCGCGTGGCGCATGTTCTTCACCCAGTAGGGCTCGTCGTGGATCGGGTCGGAACCGGGCCGGAAGTACAGGCCCTCGTGCACGGTCGAGTACAGGCCGGTCTTCAGTGAGGTGGGCTCGATACCCGCCAGTTCGGCGGCGAGCTCGCCGAGCAGCGGGTCCATCTGCGAGGTGTGGCCCGCGCCGCGGGTGGGCAGGATGCGGGCGAACTTGCCCATGCCCTCCACCTCGGCGACGATCTGCTCGACCTGCTCGCGCGGGCCGCCGATGACGGTGTTGGTCGGCGCGGCGTACACCGCGCACTCCACGTCGGGGAAGCGCGGCAGCAGCTCGGCCACATCGTGGGCGCTGAGCTCGACGAGTGCCATATTGCGCACGTCGTCCTCGGTGATCATCTGCTCGCCCTCGCCCATCAGGCGCGAGCGGGCGCAGATCACGCGCACCGAGTCCTCGAGGCTCAGGCCGCCCGCGATGTACGCGCCGGCGACCTCACCCATCGAATGACCGACCACGGCAGCGGGTTCGGCGCCGTGTGCGCGCAGCACCGCGGCCAGACCCAGCTGGGTGGTGAAGATGCCGACCTGGCAGGTGCCGACATCGTAATCCTGCTCGTCGTCGAGGAACATCTCGCGAATCGAGTAGCCCGCCTCGTCCTGCACCAGCTCGTCGACCTCGTCGACGGTCTTACGGAAGATCGAGTTCTCGTTGTAGAGCTGCTTGGACATCTTGCGGTGCTGCGCGCCGAAGCCACACATCACCCAGACCGGCGCGGCGGCGGCCGGGGAATCGGCGGTGAACACACCGGCGCCCGGCTTGCCCTCGGCGATGGCGCGCAGACCGGCGACGGCCTCTTCGTGCGTCTTGGCGAGCACCACACCGCGCGAACGGTGATGGCTGCGCTTGGCCAGCGACCGGGCGACATCGGTCAGCGGCACGTCCTTGCCTGGGCCCTCCAGCCAGTCGGCCAGCTCGGCGGCGGCGCGCTTGCGGCGCGAGGGCAGGTAGGCGGAGACGGCAAGGATCACCGGCAGCGGCTCGGCGCGCTCGCCGTCCCACTCGAGCGCAGCTTCCGCGTCCTCGGCGGCGGCGACGATCGCGGCGGCCTCGGCGACCACATCGGTGGCCTCCTCGTCGGCGGGCTCGTGGGCGGCGACCTGCTCTGGCGTCACCTCGACATCGGGAACGACCGGGGTCGGCACGTATTCCTGCAGCACGACGTGGGCGTTGGTGCCACCGAAACCGAAGCCGGAGATGCCGACGGTCGCGACGCCGCTGTAGCGCGGGTACTCGGTCGGGGAATCGACGACCGCGAGGTTGGCCTGCTCGAACGGGATGTACGGGCTCGGGCCCGCGTAGTTGATGTTCGGCGGAATCACGTTGTGCTGGAACGACATCAGCACCTTGGCGAGGCTGGCCGCGCCCGCACCGGATTCGAGGTGGCCGAAGTTGGTCTTGACCGAACCGATCAGGGCGGGCTTGTCGGCGTCACGGCCGCGGCCGACGACGCGGGCCAGCGCCTCGGCTTCGATCGGGTCGCCGATGGGGGTGCCGGTGCCGTGGGTCTCGATGTAGTCGACCGAGGACGGGACGATGCCGGCGTCGCGGTAGGCGCGGCGCAGCACGTCGGCCTGGGCGTCCGGGTTCGGCGCGAGCAGGCCGTTGGAGCGGCCGTCGTTGTTGACCGCCGAGCCCTTGACCACCGCGTAGATGTGGTCGCCGTCGCGTTCGGCGTCGGCGAGCCGCTTGAGCACGACCAGACCAGCACCCTCGGAACGGACCATGCCGTCGGCATCGGAGGAGAACGCCTTGATCCGGCCGTCGGCGGAGGTGCCCGGCCCGAAACCGAGCGTCGGGAACGGCATCAGCAGCATGTTCACACCGCCGGCCAGCGCCAGATCGGCGTCGCCCTCCCGCAGCGCGCGCACCGCCTGGTGCACCGCGACCAGGGTGGACGAGCAGGCGGTGTCCACGGTGACCGACGGGCCACGGAAGTCGTAGAAGTAGGACACCCGGTTGGCGATGATGCCGTTGGAGCTGCCCATGATCGCGTAGCCCTCGGCCGACGCGGGCACATCGGGGTCGGTCTCACCGAGCGCGAGTGCGGCGATCATCCCGAAATCGCTGGACGAGGAACCGATGAACATGCCGACCGGCGCGCCCTTGAGGTCGCTCGCCGGGATCCGCGCGTGTTCGAGCGCCTCCCAGGTGAGCTCCATCATCAGGCGCTGCTGCGGATCCATCCGCTCGACCTCGACCGGCGAGGTCGCGAAGAACTCGGCGTCGAAGCTCTTGACGACGTCCTGGTCGAGGTAGCCACCTCGGGTCTTGCCCTCGGCGACGGCCGCGGCCACAGCGGGGTCACTCAGGAACTCGGACCAGCGGCCCTCGGGCAGCTCCCGGATCGCGTCACCGCGCCCGATGATGAACTCCCAGGTCGACTCGGGCGTATTGCCCGCGCCCGGCAGACGCGTCGACAGACCGACGACCGCGATGTCGTGCGCCTCGCTCGGCGTGAACGCGGCGGTGTAGTCCTCGTCGTTCTCGGCGGCGGGCTCCGGCTCACCGTTGACGATGATCTCGGCCAGCGACGCGATCGTCGGATGCTGGTAGATCACCGTCGGGGCGAGCGAGACACCGGTGTAGTCCTCGATGTCGCCACCGAGGGCGAGGGCATCGCGCGAGGCCAGCCCGAACTCCTCCATCGGCCGGTCGACCGTGATCGCGTCGACCGACTGCCCGGTCGCGTCCGCGACCCATTTCCGCAGCCAGTCGCGCACCTCGGCAACCGAGTGATCACCCGCAGGGGTGCTCGTCGCGGGAACTTCGGGGTTCTGGGTGGGCGTGCCCTCGTTGTCAGCCATCAATTCCTCAAGCTACCTGTCTGCGTACAGGGCGCGCCGTGGAATGACGCCCGACGCGGGTTCCACGTCGAGCGTCATCACCGAACCGGTCGGCCGATTACTCTTCCGGTGCATCGGGGAAAGCCTGCTGGGTGTAACCACCGCGCAGCGTTCCCTCGAGGTAGGCGGCCTTGCAGGCCCTCCGTGCAATCTTTCCACTGGAGGTACGCGGGATGGAACCCGCGGGGACCAGCAGGATGTCACGAGCGGTCACGCCGTGGCGCAGCGAGACCGCCGCGCGCACCGCGTCGGCGATCGGGGCTGGGTCGGCCTTGCCGGCGCCGGGACCACGTTCGGCCACGATGACCAGCTGTTCGGACGCGTCGTCGGCGTCGAACTTCAGGCCGGAGTGGCTGTCGGCGGTGAAGACCTCGGCGGGCAGCTGGTTGGCAGGCACCGCGAAGGCGGCGACGAAACCGGGCCGCAGCGCCTTGGACGCCTCCTGCGCGGAGTACTCCAGATCCTGCGGGTAGTGGTTGCGGCCGTCGACGATCACCAGGTCCTTGACGCGACCGGTGATGTAGAGCTCACCCTCGAAGTAGACGCCGAAGTCGCCGGTGCGCATCCAGTCCGCGTCGGCCGCGGTGCCCTCGGCGTGCCCGCCCGGCTGACGGTCGGTGACGCGGTTGCGGAAGGTCTTGGTCGACTCGTCGGGGCGTCCCCAGTAGCCGATGCCCATGTTGTTGCCGTGCAGCCAGATCTCGCCGACCTGGCCGTCGGCCAGCTCGCGGCCGCCCTCGGGGCCCTCCACCGACTCGGGGTCGATGATCGCGGCCCACTGCGACAGGCCGACGTAACCGCAGGAGACCTGCGCGATGGCGTTCTCGGCCGACTGCTCGACGCGGACCATCCGGCCCTTGTTGAGCTCGTCGCGGTCGACGTAGATGTACTTGGCCTCGTCCTCGGCCTTGGTCGCCGAGACGAACAGCGTCGCCTCCGCCATGCCGTAGCAGGGCTTGATCGCGGTCTTGGGCAGGCCGTACGGGGCGAACGCCTCGTTGAACTTCTTCATCGACGAGACCGTCACCGGCTCGGAACCGTTGATCAGGCCGATGACGTTCGACAGGTCGAGCGACTCGCCCGCCTTCGGCACACCACGTGCCGCGGCGTGCTCGAACGCGAAGTTCGGCGCGGCGGCGAACGTGCCTGCCCCGTCGGAGACGGCGGCGAGCTCGTTGATCCAGCGCGAGGGGCGGCGCACGAACGCGCTCGGCGACATGATGGTGATGAACTTGCCGCCGACCGCGGGCAGGATGACCGTCAGCAGGCCCATGTCGTGGAACAGCGGCAGCCAGGTGACACCGCGCGAGTTCTCGTTCATGTTCAGCGAGTTGATCATCTGCAGCAGGTTGGTGCCGACCGCGCGGTGGGTGATCTCCACACCGGCCGGGACCCGGGTCGAACCCGAGGTGTACTGCAGGTAGGCGATGTCATCGATCGCGGTGTCGGGACGGACCCAGGAATCACCGAGGGTGTCCGGGATGGCGTCGACGGCGATGATGCGCGGACGCTGCGCGGCGGGCAGCGAACGGAAGAACTGGCGGACACCGGCGGCCGAGGAGGTCGCGGTGAGGATCGCCGAGGGCTCACAGTCACCGAGCACGGCGTGCAGCCGGTCGGTGTGGCCCGGCTCGTCCGGGTCGAACAGCGGGACCGAGATGGTGCCCGCGTAGATCGCCGCGAAGAAGGAGATCACGTAGTCCAGGCCCTGCGGCGCGAGGATCGCGACCCGGTCGCCCGGGTTGGTCACCTGCTGCAGGCGAGCGGCCACCGCGCGCAGCCGAACTCCGAACTCCTGCCAGGTCAGCTCGTGCACCTCGCCGTCGCGTTCCCGCGAGTAGTCGATGTAGCGGTACGCGAGCGTGTTCGCATCGTTACGGGTGTGCTTCTCGACGTGATCGACCAGGGTCCGACCCTCGGGAATGATGAGGTTCCCGGTTTCGTCCAGGTAGTCGTCGAAAGTCTCTTCCATTCCTTCTTCTCCTCCGAGGCCCAGACACCGGTGAATTTCCCAACGCACTTCGGCGCTGACACCCGTGAGGCCCCGACTCGCTATCGCCACCGGCCCCCGGACGACGCCGTGCGTGCATCCTGACAACCTGCGGATTTTCGAGCGGTCTGCGCGGTGACCGCTATCGGCTAGATGTTCTCAAACCAGAGTCATGTTACAGAGAACCCCCGCTCAGTCCTCCCGCAGCAGCGGAATGACAGGCGCGAAAGCGTCCATCTGGGTGGGGAAGATACCCACATACGACATCGACGTGAGTTCGCGCACACGCTTGATCTGTTCGGCGATCTCTTCGAAGCTGCCGATCGCGACGTACGGCGAATTCAGGATGTCTTCCACCGACAGCTCGACGTCGACCTCGAGGTCGGGGTGCAGGCCGCGGGCGATCGCGTTCAACGCCATCTCCGCGGTCTTCTCCCGATCGTCGGTGATGACGATCGCGGTGATCGCCCAGTTCAGTTCGATGTCGGCGAAACGGTCACCGGCAGCGGCCTTGACGATGTTGACCTTCTCGATCGTCTTCTCGAGCGTGATGCCCGACAGCAGGCCCTTACCGTTCTTGGTGGTCTGCGGGACGATCGAGACGATGTCGGCGTGCTTGGCCGCCAGCGCGAGCATCTTCGGCCCGCCGCCACCGGTACACAGCGGCGGACGCGGACCCTGCCGCGGACGCGGGGTCCCCTTGATGCCGCGCACCTGGTAGTGCTTGCCCTCGAAGTTGCACTCCTGACCACGCAGCAGCGTGTCCAGGATGGTCAGCGACTCGTCGAGCTTCTCGAGCCGGACGCCGGGCCGCTCGAACGGGATGCCCGCGTTGTCGAACTCCTCCTTGATCCAGCCCGCGCCGACGCCGACCTCGAGCCGGCCCTTCGACAGCACGTCGATGGTGGCCAGGTCCTTGGCGAGCACCACCGGATGGCGCAAGCCGTTCGCCAGCACCGAGGTGCCGAGGCGGATCTTGTCGGTCGCCTGGGTCAGTGCGCCGAGCGCGGCGATCGGCCCGATCTGGTCACCCAGGTGGTCGGGCACGAAGAAGGTGTCGAACCCGTACTCCTCGGCCTGCTGCGCAGTCTGGACGAACTTGCGTGCGCCGCCCTCCTGCTTGTTGCCCTCGCCCGCCGCTCCGAAGCGGAACGGACGCAGCGGCGTACCCAGCGCGGTCAACTCACCGACGGGTGCGGCAGCTTCGGTCATGAACTCATCGCTCCTGGCTGTTGCACGCTTTCGCGTACTAGGCGGTGTACTCGGGCTCGCCGCCTACTCCGCGGTAGCGGGGGTAGACGGCGCGATCACCAGCGCACTTTACAGCGTGCGGGCGGATGGGCGTGCGGATGTCACAGCGAGGCATGATCCATGGCAATCACACACCCGCTGTGACTGTGACAACTCCGCCTCTTGCGCCCGCTCAGGAATGCGGTGGGTGTGGCGCGTTCTCGATCAGGCCAGCGGCCCAGTTCACCGTCCACTGGGTGGCGGTGGTGCCCTGCGCGTCGACCGTGTTGGTGGCGTACAGCGCGTGCACCGGGTTGCCCGCGGAGCGGATCAGGGCGCCCAGGCTGGTCAGCGCGTTGGCCGGGCTGAGCGCCTCGCGTGGCGCGTCGCAGATCATGTCGCCGGGCGCGCAGATGGAGTTCACCTTCGGCGCCAGCGAGCCGAAACCGCCGGGACGGGCACCGGTCATGCTGATGCCCGGCACGTTGATTCCCCGCAGCGCGACCTCGGCGCCCTGGCCCGCGGGCGGCGGATCGCCGATCTCGGTGGGCTGGCCAGGACCGGTCTCGCCGGTGCGGCGGCCGTCGGCGATGACCGTCACGCCGAGGACCTTGTCGGCCGGGATGGGTCCGTTGCCGGCGCCGATCTGCGCGGCCAGGTCACCGGCGATGACGGCGCCCTGGGAGAAGCCGGAGATGACATAGGTGGTCAGCGGGCATTCCTTGTGCCGCTGGGCCAGGATGTCGGTCGCCCGCGCTGTGCCCTCGGTGCGGCTGTTGTTGTAGGAGGCCTGGCCGTCCGGCGGGATCGCGATCGGGTTCGAGAACTGGGCCACGTAGGGCACCGTGTACACCTCGAGCCGGTTGTCCGGGAACTGCGCGCGCAGCGGCCCGCTGACGCTGAGCATCAGCGAGATCGGGTTGGCGCTGGGGTTGTACGGATCGTCGCGGCTCGCCGACTCCCAGGTGCCGGGGATCGAGAGCAGCATCACATCGGGACAATCCGCCGACTGCGACGTCGGTGGCGGCGGTCCGGGCGGTGTCGGCCCCGGCTCGCGCAACCGGCCTGCCAGCAGGTACCAGAGCAGCACGATGACGATGATCGCCAGGACGAACAGCGCCAGCACGGTCAGGCACCCCACAGGCCAGAGCCTGCGGGTGCGTCGCGTCGGTCGGGGGGTCACTAGCAGTAGGTCGCGGTCGCGGCGGCGATGTAGATCTGAGCTGCCTTGTTGACGTCCATCTTGGCCGGGTCGAAGGCCGGGTCGGTGCCTGCCATCGCGGCGACGAAGGTCGCCATGTCGGATTCACTCGCACCGGTGGCCTTCGTCGAGCAGATGTAGCTCGCCGCGGTCAGCGCGCTCGCCGGGTCGGCCGGGGTGATCCCGTTCTTGGCCAGCTCGTCGAGGAAGGCCTTGTCCTTACCGGCGGCGGGCGCCGCCGCGGCCGACGTGGTCTCCGGCGCGGCCTGCGGCTGCTCGGGGGCAGCGCTGCTCTCCGGCGCGGCGGTCGCCGACGGCGCGTGGTCGCCGTGGCCTTCCGCGGGTGCCTGGGTGGCCGACGAAGCGGCGGCACTCGCGCTGGTGGAGAGGGTGGGCGTCTGCGAAGCGGTCGAGTCGTTGCCGCCACAGGCGGACAACAGGGCGACGGCAGCCAGGGCCGCGACCGATCCGGCAACCTTGCCAGGGATCCGATGCATGAAGATGTCTTTCCTCGATCGTTCGTCAGGGAAGCGGTCGCAGACCAGGCTAGCCGCACATTCGGCGCCGCCGGGTACCGCGCGACGATGCTCAGAGAGTTCTCAGCCCGAACTCACACCCCGTGAACTTCGGATTTGCCATTGCGCACCACGATGAACCCGGTCTGGAAGTTCTGCTGGATTCCGCCGGGGACGGCGAATTCGTCGGACACCGGATACCCCAGCCGTCCGTTCTCGAACCCCTGCGCGCCCCAGGCATCGGCGAGGGCGCCCTTGCGCACCGACCAGGCGCCCGACAGCGGGCTCCAGTAGATGTTGCCGCCCTCGAACCGGCTGTACCTCCCGAGATCCTTCAGCGGCGCCTCCTCGGCCACCGGGAAGCCGAGCGGGCTGTTCTCGAAGCCGAGGGTGGCGTACTTGTCCAGGATGAAGCCCTGCACGCGGTGCGCGCCGGTGGCCGCGCTGTAGAACATGGGGCCGTGTTCGAAGGCCTGCACCACGCCGTCACGGCTCGGCGTCGGTGCCTCCGCGGCCACCGGATATCCGGCGGGTCCACGCTCGTAGCCCTGCTCGCCCCATTCCTCGAGGATCGCGCCGCGCATCACCTGCGCGCCGGTATCAGGGGTCCAATAGATCGAGCCGCCATCGAAGGTCTGCATCCGGCCGCGCCCGTCGGGCAGGCCCCGCTCGTCGCCGGTCGGCAGGCCGAGCGGTGAGAGCGGCCCGCCGACGCCCGTGTAGGCACCGCCGATGCGGCCGGCGACCGGATGCGCGCCGGTCGCCGCGGAGTAGAAGACCCGGCCGTTCGCGAAGTCCTGCACCACGGCGGGACCGAGGGGGTACTCGCCGGTGACACAGTTGCCGATCCAGCTCTGCGCCACCGGGGCGATCGCACCGGCCGTCGCGCAGGTAGGGCCGTTGGGGTCGGCGCCGAGAGCGGCCGCGGCATGCGGCCAGGACTGACGCATCTCGAAGTCCCAGTACGGCCAGGTGTGCGTCCCGGCCGGCCGGTAGTTGACCTGGACCGGAATCGCGAGTTCACCCAGTTTGGTGACGAAGTTCTGTGTCGAGAGCCTGGACAGGATCTCGAGCCCTGTGCCCGACCAGTTGTCACTGGTCATCGGCAACGGACCGGGCTGGTCATGGGTGCCCGCCAGGCCACTGCCCGAGGACACGTACACGCTGATCCCTTGCAGCTTGTCGGCCATCCGCTCCGGATCGTGCGCCTCCCATTCCGGCCCGCCTGGCGGCCCCCACATCGCCGTGGAGTCGAAGCCGCCCACGCTACGGACCGCGAACTCGATCGCCTGCGGCATACCGAGCGTGGTGGTGGTTAGCAGGCCGGAATACGACGCGGCGAACTTGACGAAATCCGGATTGCGAGCGGCCAGATTCATCGCGCCGGTGCCGCCCATCGACAGGCCTGCGACGGCGCGGACACCGGTCGTCCGCCAATCGCGTTCGAGCAGCGGTGGCAGTTCCTTGGTCAGGAATGTTTCCCACCGATAGTGTTTTCCATTGCTCGGTTGCAGCCAGTCGGTATAGAAACTGGACTGTCCACCGACGGGCAGCACGACATTCACATTCTTATCGGCGAAGAATCCTTCCGCGTCGGCGTCTTTGGTCCAGCCGTTTTCGTCGTCGGTCGCCCGGAGTCCGTCGAGCATCAGCAACATCGGAAAACGCGCGTCGGGCCGCAGATGCCAATCCCTGGCAAGCAACATCTGTACTTGGATAGAGGTATTCATCGCCGCGGAGTGCACCCACAGCGCCACCCGCCGGTCCGACAGCCACTCGAGGCGCTCGATCGCCGAGGCCGCGGCGGGCTGGGCGGCCGCCACAGCGGGAAACACGGACTGGCCCAAGGGAAGCGCGATCGCCGTCGCCATGGCCAGTGGGGCGCCAAGTCGACACGCAAGGCGCCGCCGGGCGGACGGGCCGCGGTCCCTCTCCTTCTGCGCGACTCTCATCAGGTCGTTGTACCTCGCCAGGGGCGAGATAGGCGGCAGGCGCGCGGAAGTAAGGAACGGTTCACTTCGGTCTGTGACCTGACCGAAAGCGCGGTTGTGCAATCATCACCTCGTGCCGAACGTTCAACTCGTCTGCCTTCCCTTCGCCGGTTCCGGCGCCTCTTTCTTCCGAAACTCTCCACCGTCGGCCGCCGTCGATCTGGTGCCGATCCAGCTTCCGGGTCGCGAAGAACGATTCGGCGAAAAGCCATATAGCGAAATGAATCTTGCACGGGCCGGAGTTGCCGAAACGATCGCGAAGACGGTGGACCCCCAGACGTCGATCGCGTTGTTCGGCCACAGCCTCGGCGCGGTGCTGGCATTCGAGGTGGCCAGGCTGCTCGGACCGCGGGTTTCGCACCTGTTCGTCAGCGGCTCGCCCGATCCGTGGCATCCGCGGTCCGAGCGCGCCTCCGAGCTGTCCGACGAGCAATTCCTCGCGCAGGTGGAGACATTCGCCGGGTACAGCCATCCGGCGCTCGCGCATCCGGAGATGCGCCAGATCGTCCTGCCCGCGCTGCGGGCCGATGTCGCGATGCACGAGAACTATCTCGCCGAGCCGGGGGCGGTGATCGCCGCGCCGATCACCGCACTGCGTGGGCGGGACGACGCCCTGGTCGCCGAGTCCGACATGCGCGGCTGGGCGCAAGCGACCTCCGCCGAGTTCGCACTGCACACCTTCGCCGGGGGGCACATGTACATCGCGGATCACCTCGACGAGGTCTGGCAGCTCGTTGCCGATACCGCCGTCACCCAGCATGCGTGACAACGTTTCCGGGGTAGCGCTGGTCACCGGCGCGGCGCGTGGCATCGGCCGCGCCTGCGCGGTGGCGCTGGCCGAGTCGGGCTTCTCGCTGGTGCTGGTCGACATCGGCGCCGATACCCCCGAGGTGCCGTACCCGCTCGGTTCCGAGAGTCAGCTGGAGTACACCCGCGACCTGTGCCTTGCGGCCGGCGCGAACACCGAGATCGTGCTCGGTGACGTGCGCCGCGCCGCCGATGTGGATGCCGCGCTCGATGTGGCGATCCAGCGTTTCGGCAAGCTCGACGCGGTGGTGAACTGCGCGGGCATCGTCCGGCCGTCGGGGAGCAGTGTCGACCTGGTGAGCGAGGACGACTGGGCGACCATGCTCGATATCAACCTCACCGGTCCGTTCCGCGTCCTGTCCGCCGCCGCGCGCATCATGAAGCGGCAGGGCTCGGGCAGCATCGTCAATATCGCGTCGACGGCGGGGCTGGTCGGCTACCGGCATTTCGCGGGGTACGTGGCCTCCAAGCACGGCCTCGTCGGTTTGACCAAGGCCGCCGCCCTCGATCTGGCGCCGCACGGGGTGCGGGTCAACGCGGTGTGTCCGGGATCGGTGCACGACGACCCGGAGCTGGAGTCGATCATGCTCGGCGAGGTGGCCGCCGCCCTCGATCTCGCCGGGGACCACGAACAGACCTTCGTCAGGGACCAGCCGTCCAATGCGCTGGTCCGTGCCCAAGACGTCGCCGAAACAGTCGTCTGGCTGGCCTCCGAGCGAAGCCGCAGTGTGGTGGGCTCGGTGGTTACCGTCGACGGTGGATTCACCTCTCGATAGACCCGGAAGTAGTGCAGGACATGGATATTCGTCAGGCCGTCGGTGTCGCCGTCCGGTTGCGCCGGCCACTCGATCCCGCCGAGCTGGTCGATCGGCTCCGCGCCGAGATCGGTATCGACCCCACCCTGATGCGGTCCTGGGTGCAGCCGGTGCCGTTCGCCTCGGGGTCGGCCGCGGCGAAACAGCTTGTGCGCGGGCAGATGTCCCACCGGCTGCCCGCTCCGGCGATAGCTCGGATCAGTTGCACGCAGTACAGCGACGGGGTCGTCGACGTGGTGTTGCTTGCCCGCGCCGACCTCGCCGGAGCCCTTGGCCTGCTGCGTGAGCTGGGCGGCGAACCGATCGACGACGATCCGGTGGCCGGCTCGGTTGTCGTCGACCTGCCGATCGGGGATTCCTTCCGTCCGGAGTACGCGGTCGTCGCCTGCGCTGCTGTGTGTGCCCGCTATCTCGATGTCGCCGTGCTCGCCGTGGATCTGGTCCGGCTGCACGCACCGTGGCCTGCTCCGCTCGGCGAGCTCCTGCGCTGCGAGCTCGTCCCCGGCCACTCCATCGCCAAGATCGCCGCCGATCTCTTTCCTGTGCAGTCTGATTCGTCGTTGCGTTCCATCCGGGTGATCGATGCGACGGCGACCAGGGGCGGGTTCTTCCAGGATGACGACCCGGCCCACGATCTCGTCCTGACGCTCACCGCCACGTCCGACCCCGCGCTGCTGCGCCTTCGTATTACCGGCCACGGAGTGGAAAGCGAGTTCGCCGCGGCGCTGGCCGAGTCGATCGCCGTTGCGCACAGTGAAATTCAAGGGCCGGATACCCTGCTCCGCGAGCTGACCATGACCCGGCACCGACCGGAAGCCCCCGGCGACGTCGCCCCCGGCGATCGTCTGGAACAGCGCGTCTCCGCGACAGCCACCACCCAGCCGACCGCGCCAGCCGTTGTCCACGAATCGAACTCGATCTCCTACGCCGATCTCGACCAGCTGTCCGACACGGTCGCCGCCCATCTGCACGCCACCGGGATCCGCCCCGGCGACTTCGTCGTCCTCGCGCTGGACAAGGGCCCCGAGCTGATCGCCGTCGCGCTCGGCATCTGGAAATGCGGAGCCGCCTACGTCCCGGTCGACGTCGAATTCCCCATCGAGCGCGTCCGGCATGTGGCCACCGACGCGGGCGCACGCCTGGTCGTCGCCGAGCCGCACATCGCCGCGGAACTAGTCGGCGACACTGCCACCGCGCCCGATCTGCTCGCCGCGACCTCGGCACAGCGACCCAGCCACGCGCTGTCGGATCTGCTGCCCGCCTACGCGATCTACACCTCGGGCACCACCGGCGTCCCGAAGGGAACCGTTGTCTCGCATCGCAGTGTGCTCGCGCTGTTCGACGCACTGCGCACCGAATTCGCCCTCACCCCGGCCGATGCGTGGAGCGCCTTCCATTCGCCCGCGTTCGACTTCTCGGTGTGGGAGATCTGGGGTGCGCTCGTCACCGGCGGCCGCGTGGTCGTGGTGGACAAGCCGGTCGCCCGCGATCCCGGCCGATTCCACGCGCTGCTGCGCGAGCACCGGGTGACCGTGCTCAACCAGACCCCGTCCGCCTTCGCGCATCTCGACGCGGTCGACGCCCGTTCCGAGCGGCTGTCGGCCGTCCGCCTCGTGGTGCTCGGTGGGGAGGCGATGCAGTCGCACAGTGTGAGTTCCTGGCTGGACCGGCATCCGCGCCGGAGCTGCCAGGTGGTCGACATGTACGGCATCACCGAGACGACGGTGCACGTGACCGCCCATCGGGTCACCAAGGCGTCGGCGATGCGCAGGCCGGGTGCGGTCGGTGCCGCGATTCCCGGCTGGGAATTCGCCGTGCTCGGTGCCGATCTCCGGCCGGCGCCGGTCGGCTGCCCTGGCGAGATCTATGTCGCTGGTGCCGGTCTCGCGCAGTACTACATCGGCAAACCCGTGCTCACGGCCACGCGCTTCGTCGCAGGTCCCGACGGCAGGCGCTGGTACCGCAGCGGCGATCTGGGTCGCGTGCTCGGTGACGGGACCCTCGAGCATCTGGGTCGCATCGACGGCCAGGTGAAGGTCAACGGCTACCGGATCGAACTCGACGAGATCCGCACCTGCGTCATGCGATACCCGGGAGTCCTCGATGCCGCCGTGGTGTGCGCGAACACCGACGGCGAGCACGCGTTGAGCCGGATCGATGCCTTCTATGTCGGCGCCGACATCGACCGGGCCGACCTGCGCGCCGCGCTCGCCCGGTTCCTGCCGCACTACATGCAGCCGAGCACGTTCACCGAACTCACCGTCGTCCCGCTGACGACCAACGGCAAGGTCGACAAGGCCGCGCTCCCCGCGCCCGACCAGTCGAGGACAACCGACGCCCCCGACGCACAGCCGGACACCGCCGTGCAGGCATTGACCACCGCGTGGCGCACCGTCCTCGACACCGAGCCCGCCGCCGACGACAACTTCTTCCTCTCCGGCGGAAACTCCCTGGCCGCGATCCATTTCTGCAACGAGCTCAGCAGCGCGGGCGTCGCACTCCCGCTGACCGTGCTGTATCAGAACCCCACCTTCGGCGACCTGCTCGCCGTCGTCGCCGCGGATCAGCGCTCGGCGGCCGCGGTCTGAACCGACCGCCGCCCGCCTCAGCGGCTGAGGCTGCGCGCGTACAACCGGATCGCCATCGGAACGCTGATCGCCAGCATCAGCGCGGCCCAGAGCAGCGTCACCGCCACCGGATGCTGCATCGGCCAGGCCGGTGCGGCGGTCGCGGGATCGATGTTGCCGAACAGCACCCGGATAGCCTGGGTCAACGCCGACACCGGATTCCACTCGGCGACCACGCGCAATATCGTCGGCAGCTCGCGGACCGGAATGTAGGTGTTGGCGACGAAGGTCAGCGGAAACACGAGCAACAGACTGGCGCCGTGGAACGCCTCCGCGGTCCGCACCAGCAACCCGATGACCGCCATCACCCACGAGAGCGCGTAGGCGAAGACGACGAGCAGCGCGAAGGCCGCGATCGCGTCGAGCCACGAGCCACGCACCCGCCAGCCCACCACCAGCCCGGCCAGTGACATCACCGCAAGGCCGACGACATTGATCACCACATCCCCGGTGGTCCGCCCGATCAGCACCGCCCCCGGTGCCATCGGCAGAGTACGGAACCGATCGATGATGCCGCGGCGCATGTCCTCGACCAGCGCCGCACCGGTATACGGCGTCGCCGAGACCGCGGTCTGCGCGAAAACGCCTGCTACCAGGTACTCCCGATAGCCACCCGCGGCTTCCGACACCGTGATCACGCCACCGAACACGTAGGCGAACAACACGACGAACATGATCGGCGAGATCACCGAGAACAGCAGGACATCGGGTTCCCTGGACAGCCGGATGACGTTGCGTTTGACCATGGTAACCGTGTCGGCCACCACGTAGTGCCAGGCAACGGGCACCGGTGCCGTGGTCACCTCCGCCCTCATCGGTAACGCTGGGCGACTTCGACGCGGCGCAGCTTCCCCGACGACGTCTTCGGCAGCGAGTTGGGCTCGACCAACTCGACCAGCGCGGGCGTGATCCCGCACTCCGCCGTCGTCCGCGCGGCGATCTCACCGCGCGCGGCGTCCCGGTCGGCACCGGCGAATTCGGCGACCACGATCAGCCGATCCGACCCGACGCGACCACCGGCCGCACTGAGCGCGACCACATTGCCCGCGCGGACACCGGCGACGGCGTCGACCGCCCGCTCCACATCGTGCGGGAAGATATTGCGCCCGCCGATCATGATCAATTCCTTGCTCCGCCCGCACACCACCAGCTGCCCGTCGACGAGGTAGCCGAGGTCGCCGGTGCTGATCCACTCGTCCGCGGGAATCGCCGGATCGCCGTAATACCCCGACATCTGTCCGGTGGAACGGAATTCGACCTCGCCCACCGCACGGTCGGCCTCGATCCCTTCGGCATGCGCGGACGCCCGCAGCCGCACCTCGACGCCGTCGAGCGGCCTGCCGAGCAGGGCGACCCTGCGCTCGGGTGCGGTGCTGGTCGCCGCGAGCACATCGAATTCCAGCCCCGACGACGGCGCGGGCATGGTGACTCCGCACGCGGCCTCGGCGAGGCCGTACGACGCGGCGATCGATTCGCGGGGAAAGCCGAATCGCGCCAGCTCGCTGCCGAATCGCTCGGAGGCGTCGACGTCGATCGGTTCGCCGCCGTTGACGGCGAACCGCAATGCGCCGAGGTCGGCGTTCTTGGCGACGCGGGCATAGCGCCCCAGCAGGGCGTAGGCGAAGTTCGGCGCCGCGGTGACGGTGGCGCGGCTCTCGGTCAGCCAGTCCAGCCAGTCGAACGGCGCCTTGGCGAACGCCGAGGTCGGCGCGAGCCAGGTGTCGGCGCCGGTGAGCAGTCCGCCGAGCAGCATCGTCAGGCCCATGTCGTGATAGAGCGGCAACCAGCTGCACAGCACATCGGACCCGCGGTCGAACTTCTGCCGCTCGACCACGGCGTTCAGGTGGTTCAGTGTCGATTCGGCGGATAGCATCACCGTCTTCGACGAGCCGGTCGACCCCGCGGTGCCCTGGTAGACGGCGACGTCGGCCGACCCGGTCGGGCGGGGCTGGAACGACGACCTCGCCGGTTGCCATGACCCCACCGCCTCCGCGCCGACCAGCCGGACGCTCTCGGCGGCACCGGCATCGGCCAGCGCGGCCAGTCCGGTTCCCTGCCCGAACAGGTGCGAGACCCCGAGCGTCGCGAGCTGCGATCGGGTCCGCGCCGCCCAGATATCCACCCCGGCGAACCTGTTGGGCCCAGCGATGACGGTGGCCGCCCGACCCGCGAGCCAGGCGCCGCACAGCGCGGCGATGCCGTCGAACCTGGGCTCACCGAGCACCGCGATCGGCGCGCCCGCCGTCTCGTCCTCGTCGATCAATCGTGCCGCGATCGCCTCGGAGCGCTCGTAGAGCGCGGCCCAGGTGCGCGCTTCCCATTCGCCCGTCTCTTTGTTCAGCAGTCGGAGCGTGCCGCTGCCCGCCAGATTCGCCGTGATCGTCTCGAGCAGCACATTGCCCGTCGACACCCGCATCCCCCTCGTCATTTCGCCTGCGCGGCCGCGGGCTGGCGACGGTGGACCGCCGCCGCGATGTCGCCGAGCGTGGTGCACTCGAGCAACTCGCGCTCGGAGACCCGCACGCCGAGGCGGTCCTCGATCGCGACGATCGAGATGGCGAAGGCCACCGAGTCGAGCCCGAGATCGTCGATCAGCCGCGAGGAGGAGTCGATCTCGGCGACGTCGACCGAGAGTTCTTCGCGCAGTAGCGCTTCCAATTCGATTTCGATTTCCGAGACGTTCATGGTGTTCCCATCGTTGTCGTCGGCTCGGTCCGCGCCGAGCCCTGTTCCGCTGTGTTCGCCCTGATCCGGGCCGCGACCTGGGCCAGGACACCCGGTTCGCACATGTCGTCGTGGCCGTGGTCGACCTCGACGACGGTGATCGAGCCGGTGACGTGCGGCTGCCACACGGCCGGGTCGATCGGCCGTTCCCGCCGGGCGGCCCGGAACAGCACGAGGTCGGCGTCGAGCAGTCCGGGTGTGTGGTCGTGCAACAGTTCGGGATTGCGGCGCGCGACCGCCCGAACACCGGCGATGCGCTCCGGGGGCACGGTCCAGCCCCGCTCCCTGGTCATCAGCTCGGCCAAGCCCGCGTCGTCGAGCGTGGCCAGCTCCGCCGTGGCCGGGTCGAGGCCGACGGCGAGTGCGAAGCCACGGTTGAACTCGGGATCGTCGATGGTCGACGCCTCTCGTTCGGCCGCGTCGAAGGCCCGCGCGGGGTAGCCGTCGAGCAGGATCGGCGGCAGCACAGTTCCGCCGAGCGCGACGAGCCGCACCGCCACCGCGTGTGCCAGCACCGCGCCGAAGGACCAGCCGACCAGTTGCCACGGACCCGCCGGGTCGACCGCGCGGATGCGCTCGGCGACCGCCGCCGCGATCTCGGTGAGGTCCCTGCCGTCCTCGCCTGCCGCGAAATCCGCTTGGACTCCGTAGATCCCGAATTCGACGGGCAGCTGGGAGCGCAACTCCGCGTAGCTCCAGGCGAAGCCACTGTTGGGGTACAGGCAGAACACCGACGACCGACCCGGCTCACCCCAGCGCACAATGGGGTCGAAGACCTGTCCAGCCTCCGGCGTGCCGGTGACCATGCCTGGCCGCACACGAAGCGCGAGTTCGGCCACCGTCGGCGCTTCGAACAGCGTGCGCAGCTCGAATTCGGGGTCGAGTGCCGCCCGGATGTGCTCGGCCGCCGCGATCGCCTTCATCGAGGTGCCGCCGTGTTCGAAGAACACATCGCGCACACCGATCTCGTCGACGCCGAGCGCTTCGCGCACGATGCGCAGGAGCACGGCGACCGTTTCCGCGTCCGCCTCCCCCTGGCCGATCTCCGCCGCGGGCGCGGGCTCGGGCGCGGAGGCCATCGCACGATCCCATGCGACGCTGAACCGCGAGATCGGCCGCTGCGGCTCGGCGGCCAGCGCCGCCACGAGCTCACCGAGCCGGTGGGCAAGCAGGGCCGCGGTCTCGGCGTCGAACAGATCGGTCGAGTACTGCAAGGTGGCGTCGATGCCGTCCGGCACACCCTCGGAATACCGCTCGGTGAAACCGAATTCGAGATCGAACTTGGTGCTGACGGCGTCGACGGTCGCGGTCTCGATGTGCAGGCCAGGCAGCGAGAGTTCGGGCATGGCGTTGTTCTGCAACACCAGCATCACCTGGAACAGCGGGTGCCGGTTGAACGCGCGTTGCGGGTTCACCGCTTCGACGAGTGCCTCGAACGGCACGTCCTGATGCTCGTACGCCGCGAGGTCGACGGCTCGGATGCGCTGCACCAGTTCACCGAACGTGGGATCGCCGGACAGGTCGGCGCGCAGCACGAGGGTGTTCAGGAAGAAGCCGACGAGATCGTCGAGCGCTTCGTCGGTTCGGCCCGCGATCGCGGTGCCGAGCACGATGTCTTCTCCCGCACCGAGTTTCGACAGCAGTACCGACAGTCCCGCGTGCAGCACCATGAAGACACTCCCACCGCTGGAGCGGGCGAGATCGAGCACGCCGCGGTGGGCCTGCGCCGACAGCGCGAAGCTCGTGCCCGCACCCTGATAGCTCGCGATCGGCGGGCGCGGCCGGTCGGCGGGCAGCGCCAGTTCGAGCGGTGCGCCGTCGAGAGTTGCCTGCCAGTAGGCGAGCTGGCGCGACAGCTCGCTGTCCGGGTCGGTCTCCGAGCCGAGCAACTGCTGCTGCCAGAGCGCGAAATCGACGTACTGGACGGGCAATTCGGGCAGGTTCGGCGATTCACCGCCGAGGCGCGCGCCCACCGCCACCGCGATATCACGGGCGAACGGCGCCATCGACCAACCGTCGGCGGCGATGTGGTGCAGGATCGCCGCCAGCACGAATTCCCGCGCGTCGCTGGTCTCGCCGACGGCGAATACGCCGATACGCACAGGCAATTCGCGGGTGAGGTCGAATCCGCGACCAGCGAGTTCGGTCACCGCATCGTCGGCGCCGCCCGCATCGACCGTGGCTGAACTGAACCAGCCGGGATAGGTGTCGAGATCGGCGGGCGCGACGATCTCCTGCCGCGGGACACCCCGCTCGGCGGGAAAGATCGTCCGCAGCGTCTCGTGCCTGCGGAGAACATCCCGCAGCGCGTCACGCAGCACGACATCGTCCAACCGGCCACGCACCCGCAGCACCACGGGCATGTTGTAACTGGCCGAACCACCCTCGAACCGGTTCAGGAACCACAACCTCGACTGACCGAACGACAGCGGCAGGACCGCCGGGCGTTCGGCCCTGACCAGCGGCAACCTGGCCCGGCCCGACGCCTCGCCGACCCGGACCGCCAGGGCTGACACGGTCGGCGCCTCGAACAGATCCCGCACGGTGAGCTCCGCACCGAGCACGGTCCGCACCCGGCTCAGCAGCCGCGTGCCGAGCAGCGAATGCCCGCCGAGGTCGAAGAACGAGTCGTCGATCCCAACCCGGTCGACGCCGAGGACGTCGGCGAACAACCCGCAGAGCACGTCCTCGCGGCCGTCGCGCGGAGCGCGGTAGTCCAGGTGGCCGAGGAAGGCGGGCGCGGGCAGCGCCCCGCGGTCGAGCTTGCCGTTGGGCGTCAGGGGCAGCGCGGTGAGTCCGATGATCGTGGCCGGGATCATCTGTGCTGGTAGCGCCTCCGCCAGGTCGCGCCGGAGACGTGCGCTGTCGGCGATGTCCCCGGATTCGGTCACGACGTAGCCGACCAGCTGCGGTGCGCCCGTGCCGTCCGGCCAGGTCACGACGACCGCCTGCGAAATTCCTGGGAGGGCGCGCAGGGCGGCCTCGATCTCGCCGAGCTCGATGCGGAAACCACGGATCTTCACCTGGTCGTCGGCCCTGCCCACGTAGTCCAGTTCGCCGGTGGGCGTCCACCGCACCAGGTCACCGGTGCGGTACAGCCTGTCCCCGGTAGCGCCGAAGGGGTCGGCGACGAATCGCGAGGCGGTCAAGCCTGGCCTCGCGTGGTAGCCACGCGCCAGCTGGACGCCCCCGACATACAGCTCGCCCACCACAGCGGGTGGCACGAGCTGCAAGCCCTCGTCCAGCACGTAGGTTCGCGTATTCCACACCGGCGCACCAATGGTCACGGGTGCGCCCGCCTGGACTCGTGCGGCCGTCACATCGATGGACGCCTCGGTCGGGCCATAGAGATTGCGCAGCGACACGGCGGCGCCGAACCGATCGGCGAACCGGCCTGCCGTCGAATCCGGCAGTGCCTCGCCACTGCACACCACCGTCGACAAGGAGTCGCCGATCTCGGTGCCCACCGCCAGGAACTGGTCGAGCATCGACGGCACGAAATGCGCCACCGACACCGCCGCGCTACGAACCAGCTCGGCGAGGTACCCCGGATCACGATGCCCACCGGGCTCGGCGACGACAACCCGGGCACCGACGACCAACGGCAGGAACAACTCCCACACCGACACGTCGAAACTCACCGGCGTCTTCTGCAACACCCGATCATCAGCCCCGAGACCGACGTACTCGCGCATCCACTCCAGATGCGCCGCCAAGGACGCGTGCGAGGTGACGACACCCTTCGGCCTGCCCGTCGATCCGGATGTGTAGATCACGTAAGCCGAGCAACCAGGCGCCGGTCGAGTGATGCGATCCGCGTCGCCCACCGCCCGTTGATCGGCCGCCGCTATCTCGGCAGCGATCTGGGGCGCGTCGAGAACGACTGCTTCACCTGCGCGTTCGGCCGCGATCGACGATTCCGTGAGCACCAGCTGGGCACCTGAGTCGGCCAGCATGAACGCTCTCCGCTCGGCGGGGTATTCCGGATCCACCGGCACATACGCACCGCCGGCCTTGAGGACGGCCAGCAGGGTGACAACCAATCGCTCCGAACGCGGCACCATCACCGCGACGAACGACTCGGGCCCGACACCTCGATCGATCAACCAGTGCGCCAATCGGTTCGAGGCCAGATCCAGCTCCCGATACGACAGCGCGCGGTCGCCGAACACGACGGCTACGGCATCGGGCGCCCGCCGCGCCTGCTCGGCGAACCGCTCCAGCACCGATGTCCCTGACACCGCACGCGCGGTGTCGTTCCACGAACCCAGCACCAGTTCGCGCTCGGCGCCCGTCACCGACGACAGCTGCGACAGCCGTCGCTCCGGTTCGGCGACAACAGTTTCCAGCATCGTCACCAGCCGCCGCACGATCGCGGCGGCCGTGCCTTCGTCATACAGGTCGGTCGAGTACCGCAGCGATCCGCTGATGCCCTCGGCGGCCCGGTCCGCGCCGAACTGCTCGGTGAAGTTGAACTCGAGGTCGAACTTGGTCGCTTCCTCGAGCCGTTCGGCGGCGATGTGCACGCCGGGCAGCGACATCTCGGGCCGGTCGTTGTTCTGCAGGACGACCGCGACCTGGAACAGGGGGTGGCGGTTGAGCACCCGCTCCGGGTTCAGCGCCTCGACCAGCACCTCGAACGGCACATCCTGATGCTCGAAGGCGCCGAGGTCGACCGACCGGGCGCGCTCGACCACCGCGGCGAACGACGGGTCACCCGATACGTCCACCCGCAGCACCAGGGTGTTCAGGAAGAACCCGACGACCTCGTCGAGCGCCGCGTCCGGCCTGCCCGCGATCGGCGTTCCGACCACCACATCGGTGCCGGCGCCGAGCTTGGACAGCAGCACCGACACCGCCGCGTGCAGCACCATGAACACGCTCGCGCCACACGACCGCGCCACCCGCAGCACACCCTGGTGCGCCTGCGCCGAGAGCGCGATCGGCACGGCACCGCCCCGGTAGGACGGCACCGCGGGCCGCGACCGATCCACCGGCAGCGCGAGTTCCGTTGGCGCACCAGCCAGCACGCCACGCCAATATCCCAGCTGACGGGACAGTTCACTGCCGGGATCCGACGCCGATCCGAGCACCGCGCGCTGCCACAGCGCGAAGTCCGCGTACTGCACCGGCAGCTCCGGCCAGCCCGGCGCGGAGCCGGCGAGCCGGGCCGAGACCGCGACAGCCACATCGCGCGCGAACGGCACCATCGACCAGCCGTCGGCGACGATGTGGTGCAGCACCGCGGCAAGCACGAATTCGCGCTCGGCCATGCCGGTTTCGGCGGAAAGCTCGAACACCGCGACGCGCAACGGCAGTTCGTGGGAGACATCGAACCCGCGTGCGCCGAACCGGGCGACGGCGCCGGACACGTCCTCCGCTGTCGCCGTGGCGGAGCGGAAATCCCAGCGCTCGGCCAGTTCCGCGATCTCGAGGATCCGCTGCCGCGGGACGCCGTCATTGTCGGGGAACACGGTGCGCAAGGATTCGTGCCTGGTCACCACATCCAGCAGCGCCTGTTCGAGTACCCGCGGGTCGAGCGCACCGCGCAGCCGCAGCACGACCGGGACGTTGTAGATCGCCGAGGCGCCTTCGAATCGATTCAGGAACCACAGGCGCGCCTGGCCGAAGGACAGCGGCACCGTCGTCGGCCGGTCGGTCTTGGCCAGCACCGGCCGTTTCGCCGTGCTCGCGGCAACGGCCCGCTCGCTGAGCAGGGCCACCGTCGGAGCGTCGAACAGGTCGCGCACGGTGATCTCGACGTCGAGAACCGCGCGCACCCGGCTCACCAGGCGCGGCGCGGACAGCGAGTGCCCGCCGAGGTCGAAGAACGAATCGTCGATGCCGACCCGCTCCAGACCGAGCACTTCGGCGAACAGCCCGCACAGCACTTCCTCGCGGGCATCGCGCGGTCCGCGGGTGGTGACGAGCTGACCGAAGTCGGGTGCGGGCAGGGCCCGCCGGTCCACCTTGCGGTTCGGCGTCAGCGGGAGCTCGTCGAGCACGACGACGAGCAGCGGCACCATGTGGGCTGGCAGCACCGCGGCCAGCTCCGATCGCACCCGCGCGCTGTCGAGGGTGGCGCCGGGTTCCGCGACGACATATCCGACCAGCTGTGCGGCGCCCGCGCGATCGGGCCGCACGACGACGACTCCGCGCCCGACACCGGCGACCTTGCCCAGCGCCGATTCGACCTCGCCGAGTTCGATGCGGAAGCCGCGGATCTTCACCTGATCATCCGCCCGGCCCACGTATTCGAGTTCGCCGGTGGTGGTCCAGCGCACCAGGTCGCCGGTCCGGTACAGCCGCCCCCAGCCGAACGGGTCGGCGACGAAACGCGCGGCGGTCAGCGCCGCGCGACCGTGATACCCGCGCGCCAGCTGAGCCCCACCGATATGGAGCTCACCGATCACGCCGGGTGGGACCGGGGACAGTTGCCGGTCGAGCACATAGGTGCGGGTGTTGTGGAAGGGCTTGCCGATCGTCGGGGTATCGACACCGATCTCCGACTGAGTGCACCAGACGGTCGCCTCGGTGGGGCCGTAGAGGTTCAGCACCGACGCGGCATGTTCGTCGAGCGCGCTCGCCAACGCGGCCGGGAGCGCTTCGCCGCCGACCAGCACCCGGACACCGCGGTACGAGTCCGCGTCGACGGTATGCACAGACGCCCACATGGCGGGTGTGGCCTGCATGATCGTCGCGCCGGAGGTACGGAGTTCGGCGGCGAGCAGGGCGGCGTCCCTGGCGGCGGCGTCGGAGGCGATGCGGACTGTCGCGCCGGAGATCAGCGGCAGGTACAACTCCAGCGCGGCGATGTCGAAGGAGACCGTAGTGACCGCCAGCCAGCGGTCCTGTGCGTCGAGCGCGAGCGAATGGTCCATTTGGGCAAGGAAATTCACCAGTGCCGCGTGACCGACGACCACGCCCTTGGGCAGGCCGGTCGAACCCGAGGTGTAGATGGCGTAGGCGGGATGGTCCGGCCGCAGCGGAGCCAGGCGGTCGGCATCGGTCACCGGGAGGGCATCGTCGAGTTCGGCGCGCAGCTGCGGGTCGTCCAGGCGCAGCCATTCCGTCGTCGACGCCCCCGCTGCCGACTCCCTCGGCGCCGCCGTCACCGAATCGGTGATAACCCAGCGTGCGCCGGAGTCGGCGAGCATGAACGTGATCCGGTCCTGCGGGTAGGCCGGATCGAGCGGTACGTAGGCGGCGCCGGTCTTCAGCACCGCCAGCATCGCCACCACGAGCTGCTCGGAGCGGGGAAGCATCAGCGCGACAAAGGATTCGGGCCCAGCGCCACGGGCGATCAGGTAGCGGGCCAGACGGTTGGCCGCTTCGTCCAGCTCAGCGTACGTCAGCGCCGTCGCACCGCTGCGGACCGCGACGGCAGAGGGAGTGCTCCGCGCCTGTCGCGCGAACAGGTCGGGCAGCGGGTCCGGGCCGACCGGGTGCTCGGTCGCGTTCCACTCGGACAGGACGAGGTGACGCTCCTGCTCCGACAGCAGCGGAATCTCCGAGACGCGGCGATCCGGGCTCTCGACGATCGCTTCGAGGACGCGCACGAACCGCTGCACCAGACCCTCCGCCGTCGCGGTGGCGACCAGCTCGGGCCGGTAGGCGAAACGGATCTCCAGCACAGGCCCGGGAAACACGACCAGGGTCACCGCGTAGTGCGTGCCGTCGAAACCCGAGAGCCCGCGCACCGACGTCGCGGAATCCTCGGAGATGAGCGCTCCGTTGAGCTCGATCGGATAGTTCTGGAAGATCACCAGCGAATCGAACAGGTCCCGGCGCGCGCCGGCGGCGTAGATGTCGGGCAGGCCGACGTACTCGTCGTCGACGAAGTCCGCCTTGGCCGCCTGCACGTCCCCGATGACACCCGCCAGCGTCTGCTGCGCGGTCCACGACACCCGGACCGGCACGGTATTGATGAACAGGCCGATCATCCGCTCGATGCCCGCGACGTGCGGTGGCCTGCCGGACACCGTCGATCCGATGACCACATCCGAGCTCTGCAGCTGCAGGCCCAGCGTCATCGCCCAGGCGCCACGCACCACGCTGCTCATCGTCACGCCGAGCGCACGTCCGGCCGACTCGATACCGCGCGAGAGTTCGTCGCTCAGCTCGAACACGATGTCGGAGGGCGCCACCCGCTCCGCGGACCGGCTGTCCGGCGCCAGCAGACTCGGCTCCGCACCGTGCAGCGAGGCGGCCCAGCGGGCGGCCGAGGCGCCCAGGTCCTGCTTGGCCATCCAGCGCAGGTAGTCCGCGAAGGCGGGGGGCGGCGGCGCGAGGTCGGTGCCGTTGTTGCGGTACAGCACGAACAGGTCCTGCATCAGCAACGGAATCGACCAGCCGTCGAGCAGGATGTGATGGCAGGAGACGACGAGTTTGTGCTCGTGCTCGCCGAATTCGACCAGCGTGAACCGGATCAGCGGCGGCCGCGACAACTCGAACGGGGTGTTCCGGATCTCCTGGAACACCGTGTCCCAGGCCGCTTCCCGCTCGGCACCGGTCAGGCCGATCAGCGAACTGGACACCCTGAGCTCGGACGGGATGGCCGACAGGACGACCTGCACCGGATCCTTGTCGTTGCGGCTGCGGAAGAACACCCGCAGATTCGCGTGCCGCGCGAGCAACCGGTCGACGCAGGTCCGCAGCAGGTCGGCGTCGAGGGGACCGTCGATCGTCGCGACCGTCAGCACGGTGTAGACGTCGACATCGGTGTCACCGGAATATTCGTGGTGGAACATCAGTCCGCGCTGCAAGGGTGACAGCGGCAGAATGCTCTCGACCCGCCTCGAATTCGTCGCGGTCACAGAAAATCTCCTTCGAGGTACTTCTCGATGTCGTCGAGTTCGTCCTGGCTGAGTTCGACGAGCGGTTCGTCGTCGGCGGGCGTGCTCTCCGCGTCGGCGGCCCCCCACCCGACGACGGCGGCCAGCTCGACCGGGGACTTGTGGACGAAGATGTCGCGCAATGTCAGCAGCGCGCCGCGCTCCTTCGCCGCCGCGACCAGGCGGATGGACAGGATGCTGTCGCCGCCGAGATCGAAGAACGAGTCATCGATACCGACCCGGTCAAGGCCGAGGACCTCGGCGAACACCTCGCACAGGATCTGCTCGCGTTCGTCTCGCGGCGCGCGTGCGGTCACCAGGGCGGTGAAGTCCGGTGCGGGCAGCGCGCGGCGGTCGACCTTGCCGTTCGAGGTGAGCGGCAGCTCGGTCAGCGCGACGATCACGGTGGGGACCAGGTGCGCGGGCAGTCGGTCGGTCAGCGCGGCGCGGCAGGCTGTGACGTCGACCGCGGCGCCGACGTCGGGCACCACGTACCCGACCAGCTGTGGCGCAGAGCCGCGATCGGTGCGGGCGACGGCGACAGCGCGCGCGATGCCGTCGAGTGCGCGCAGCGCTGTCTCGACTTCACCGAGCTCGATCCGGAAGCCGCGGATCTTGACCTGATCATCGGTTCGACCGACGTACTCGAGTTCGCCGGACCGCGTCCACCGCACCAGATCACCGGTGCGATAGAGCCTGTCGCCGGAGCTACCGAACGGGTCGGCGACGAACCGGCCCGCGGTCAGCCCCGCACGTCCGTGGTATCCACGAGCCAACTGCACGCCGGCGACATACAACTCACCGACGACACCCGCTGGAACGAGCTGCAATCCGGCATCCAGCACATGGGCGCGGGTATTCCACACCGGCGTGCCGATGGTCACCGGACTCCCCGCGCGCACCAGCGACGCGGTGACATCGATCGATGCCTCGGTGGGACCGTAGAGATTGCGCAGCCGCACCGAGGCGCCGAAGCGTTCCGCGAAACGGCCGGCGGTCGAATCCGTCAGTGCCTCACCGCTGCACACCACACAGGACAGCGAAGGACCGGCATCAACACCGGCGGCGAGGAATTGATCCAGCATCGAGGGGACGAAGTGCGTCACCGTCACCCCGGCGGAGCTGATCAGCTCGGCCAGATAGCCGGGATCGCGATGTCCACCGGGCGCGGCGACGACAACCCGGGCACCGACGACCAAGGGCAGGAACAACTCCCACACCGACACGTCGAAACTCACCGGCGTCTTCTGCAACACCCGATCATCAGCGTCGAGATCGATGTACTCGCGCATCCACTCCAGATGCGCCGCCAAGGACGCGTGCGAGGTGATGACACCCTTCGGCTGTCCCGTCGACCCAGACGTGTAGATCACATACGCCGCGCCCTCTGGCGCCGCCCGGGAGACTCCTTCGTCCTCGCCCGCCGCGATGACAGCTGCCACCACAGGCTCGTCCAGCACGACGCGACTGCCGGAGAAGTCCTCGGGAATCACCTCGGCCACTGCGGATTCCGTCAGCAATACCCGCACACCCGAGTCGGTCAGCAGATACGCGATCCGCTCCGCCGGATACTCCGGATCCACCGGCACATACGCGCCACCGGCCTTCAGCACCGCGAGCAGGGCGACGATCAACCGTTCCGACCGCGGCATCATCACCGCGACAAAGGATTCGGGGCCGATGCCACACCCGATCAGGTACCGCGCCAGCCGATTCGACGCCTCGTCGAGTTCGCGGTAGGACAGCTCCTGCTCGCCGAAGACGACTGCCACCTCGTCGGGCGCGCGGCGGACCCGCTCGGCGAACTGATCCGGCACCGGCGAGGCGGTGACATCGCGCGTTGTGGCATTCCACGATGCCAGCGCGGCACGTTCCCGCGCCGACACCAAGGACAACCCCGACAGCGGCAACTCCGGTTCCGCGGCCAGCGTGGTGAGGCTGTCGAGGAGGCGTTCGGTCAGCAGCTCGACGGTGCCGGTGTCGAACAGCTCGGTGGCGTACTGCACCGAGCAGGTCAGGCCATCGGGTGCCCGGTCGGGACCGTATTGCTCGGCGAAGGTGAACTCCAGGTCGACCTTCGTCCGCGTGGTCTCGACGGGTTCGACCGCGATGTCGAGACCGGGCAGCGACAGTTCGGGTGTCGCGGTGTTCTGTAGCACCAGCATCACCTGGAAGAGCGGATGCCTGCCGACCACGCGTTCGGGGTCGACGATGTCGACCAGCGTTTCGAAGGGAATGTCCTGGTGGTCGTAGGCGGCCAGGTCCGTCGCGCGAACGCGGTCGAGCACCTGACCGAGGGTGGGATCGCCGGACAGGTCGGTCCGCAGCACCAGCGTGTTGAGGAAGAAGCCGACCAGGTCGGCGAGGTTCTCGTCGGTGCGGCCCGCGATCGGCGTGCCGACGACGATGTCGTGGCCTGCCCCGAGTTTGGACAGCATGACCGCGACGGCGGTATGCAACACCATGAAGACACTCGCGCCCCGCGACCTGGTCAGACGCAGTAGCGCGGCGTGGGCATCGGCGCCGATGGTGAAGTCGACGCGGGCACCGGAGCCGGTGGGGTCGGCGGGCCGGTGCCGGTCGGCGGGAAGTGCGAGTTCGGGCGGCAGACCGGCCAGCGCCCCGGTCCAGTAGTCCCGCTGACGCGAGAGTTCGCTGTCCGGGTCGGTGGCTGATCCGAGCGACCGGGCCTGCCACAGCGTGTAGTCCGCGTACTGCGCGGGCAGCGGCGGCCATTCGGGGGCACGCCCGGCACCACGGGCGGCCAGTGCCAGGCTGACATCCCGCGCGAACGGTGCCATCGACCAGCCGTCGGCGACGATGTGGTGCAGCACGGTGACCAACGTGAATTCGCGCTCGTCGGAGTCGGCACCCTGATGCTCGAAAACCGTGGCGCGGAAGGGCAGTTCACTCAGCAGATCGAAGCCGCGAGCCACGAATTCCGTGACAGCCTTGGTGACCGACTCCGCGGATACCGCACCGGCCGTGAATTCCCAATGCTCCCTGGCCTCGCCGGGTGTGAGCACCCGCTGCGCCGCGGTGCCGTTGAGTTCCGGAAACAGGGTGCGCAGCGATTCGTGCCTGCACACCACATCCCACAGCGCGGCCTCGAGCGTTGCGGGATCCAGCCTGCCGCGTACGCGCAGGACCACCGGCATGTTGTATCCGGCCGATCCCTCGTCGAACCGGTTCAGGAACCACAGCCGGGCTTGACCAGATGACAACGGCAGCACCGCAGGGCGCTCGGTCGGGACCAACGCCGCGCGTACCCGGCCCGACGCGGTATCGACACGCGCGCTCAGGGTCGCCACCGTCGGCGCCTCGAACAGGTCGCGCACCGACAACTCGACACCGAGCACCGTCCGTACCCGGCTGAGCAGTTGTGTGCCGAGCAGCGAATGGCCGCCGAGTTCGAAGAACGAGTCGTCGATGCCGACCCGCGGCAGGCCGAGCACCTCGGCGAACAGGCCGGACAGGACTTCCTCGCGACCGTCGCGGGGTCCGCGTGCCGACACCAGTGTGCCGAAGTCCGGGTCGGGCAATGCCTTTCGGTCGATCTTTCCGTTGGGCGTCAACGGCATCTCGTCCAGCACGACGACACCAGGCACCAGATGCGCGGGCAGTGTGGCGGTGAGGTCGGCGCGAATCCGCGTGCCCGAAGCGGTCGCGGTGACGACATACCCTACGAGCCGGGGGCTGCCGTCGCTGTCCGGCCGGGTAGTCACGACGGCTTGTTCGACAGCAGGCAATGCCCGCAGAGCGGCTTCGACTTCGCCCAGTTCGATCCGGAACCCTCGGATCTTCACCTGATCGTCGGCACGCCCCACGTACTCCAGCTCGCCTGCGAGGTTCCATCGCACCAGGTCACCGGTGCGATAGATCCGCTCCCCGGCACCGCCGAACGGATCGGCCACGAACCGCGCGGCGGTGAGCCCGCGGCGACCGTGATAGCCGCGCGCCAATTGCACACCACCGATGTACAACTCACCGAGAACACCCGGCGGCACAAGCTGAAGACCCGAATCCAGCACATACGCCCTGGTATTCCACACCGGTGTACCGATGGTCACCGGGTGACCCGCGCGCACCAGCGATGCGGTGACATCGATGGACGCCTCGGTCGGGCCGTAAAAATTGCGCAGCCGCACCGCAGTGCCGAACCGATCAGCGAATCGTGTCGCCGTCGAATCCGGCAGCGCCTCGCCACTGCACACGACAGTGTTCAGCGCTTCACCGGCGTCCACACCCGCCGCCAGGAACTGCGCGAGCATCGACGGCACGAAATGCGCCACCGACACCCGCGAATCACGAATCAGTTCGGCCAGATATCCGGGATCACGATGCCCACCCGGCTCCGCGACGACCACGGTCCCGCCGACGACCAACGGCAGGAACAACTCCCACACCGAGACGTCGAAACTCACCGGCGTCTTCTGCAACACCCGATCGTCGGCATCGACACCGACGTACTCGCGCATCCATTCCAGGTGTGCCACCAGTGACCCGTGGGAAGTGATGACACCCTTCGGTTTTCCGGTCGAGCCGGACGTGTAGATCACATACGCCGCGCAGCCGGGCAGCAGCGGGGCGGAGCGATCGCCATCGTCGACGGGTTCTGGTGCGTACGAAAACGTCTCGGCGACGAGATTCGGTCCATCGAGCACAACACGCCGACCGGTGAATTCCACCGGAACCGATTCCGCCACCGATGATTCCGTCAGCACCCACCGCGCGCCGGAATCGGCAAGCATGAACGCGATCCGCTCGGCCGGGTATTCCGCGTCCACCGGCACATACGCCCCACCCGCCTTCAACACCGCGAGCAACGTGACAATCAACCGCTCCGATCGCGGAACCATCACCGCGACGAACGACTCGGGTCCGACACCACAGCCGATCAGGTACCGCGCCAGCCGATTCGCTGCCGCGTCGAGTTCGCCATAGGACAGCGCCCGCGCGCCGAAGACGACAGCCGCGGCGTCGGGTGTGCTGCGAACGCGCTGCGCGAACAGATCCGGGAGCGGCAGGACGGAAACATCGCGTGCCGTGTCGTTCCACGACGCCAGCTCGGCACGCTCGAAGCCCGACACGAGCGAGACGCGCGAAAGGTGCTGATCCGGCTCGGCCACCAGCGTTTCCAGCAGTCCGGTGAGTCGTTCGGCCAGCAGCGCGCCGGTCGCCTCGTCGAACAGATCGGTCGCGAAGCGGAGACTGCCGGTGAGTCCGTCGCATTCGCCCGCGTCGTACTGCTCGACGAAGGTGAATTCCAGGTCCACCTTGGTCGACGCGGTGTCGACGGGCTCGATGGCCACGTCCACTCCGGGCAACGACAAGACCGGCGGCTCGGTGTTCTGCACTACCACCAGCACCTGGAACAGCGGATGCCGATTCGATGCCCGCTCGGGGTTCACGATCTCGACGAGCGATTCGAACGGCAGCTCCTGATGCTCGAACGCACCGAGATCCACCGACCGCGCCCGCTCGACGACCTCGGCGAACGAGGGATCGCCGGACAGGTCCAGCCGCAGGACGACGGTGTTCAGGAAGAACCCGACGACATCGTCGAGGGCGACATCGGGACGACCGGCGACCGGCGTCCCCACCACGACATCGGTGCCCGCCCCCAGTTTGGACAGCAGCACCGACACCGCCGCGTGCAACACCATGAACACACTCGCGCCGCGCGACCGAGCCATGGCGAGCAGGCCGCGGTGCACGTCGGCCGACAGCGCGATCGGCACCGCCGCGCCGCGGTAGGAAGGCGTGGCCCGGCGCGGCCGGTTTGTGGGCAATGTCAACTCGGAGGGCGCACCGGCCAGCACCCCTCGCCAGTAGTTCGCGTGGTGCGAGAGCGCGCTGTCCGGGTCCGTGATCGACCCGAGCACGGTCCGCTGCCACAGCGCGAAATCCGCGTATTGCACCGGTAATTCAGCACGGGCGGGCGCGTCACCTTCGAGACGTGCGGCGACGGCTACGGCGACGTCCCTGGCGAACGGCGCCATCGACC
The DNA here is from genome assembly GCF_053608525.1 of Nocardia sp. NPDC055029. Lineage (NCBI taxonomy): Bacteria > Bacillati > Actinomycetota > Actinomycetes > Mycobacteriales > Nocardiaceae > Nocardia > Nocardia sp. NPDC055029. The sequence goes on along the minus strand of NZ_JBSGVQ010000014.1, from coordinate 93,871 downwards.
AGCCGTCGGCCGCGATGTGGTGGAACACCGTGGCGAGCACGAATTCCGATGCGCTCCCGGTACCGAGCGAGAACATCGCGGCACGGAACGGCAGGTCCCGCGTCAGATCGAAGCCACGCTGCGCCAGTTCCGCGACCTGCGCGCCGACCGTCTCCCCGGTCGCCTCCACCGAGCTGAACTGCCATCGTCCGTCGAGCTCGCCGGCATCGATGATCTCCTGCACGGCGACACCGTCGCGTTCGGGGAACACAGTGCGCAGCGATTCGTGCCTGGCCACCACGTCCAGCAGCGCGCGCTCCACCACCGCCGGATCCAGCGCGCCACGCAGGCGCAAGACGACGGGGATGTTGAACGAAGCCGACTCCCCTTCGAGCCGGTTGAGGAACCACAGCCGCGCCTGCCCGAAGGAGAGCGGAATACGCTCCGGGTACGGCTGTTTGACCAGCATCGGCCTGGTCGCGCCGGTGGTGACGGCGATCCGGTCGGCCAATGCGGCGACGGTCGGCGCCTCGAACAGGTCGCGCACAGTGAGCTCGGCGTCGAGCACCGCGCGGATCCGGCTGAGCAGCCGCGCACCGAGCAGCGAGTGGCCGCCGAGGTCGAAGAAGGAGTCGTCGATGCCGACCCGGTCCAGGCCGAGCACCTCGGCGAACAGCTCGGCGAGCACGGTGTCCCTGGCATCGCGGGGAGCGCGATCGCCGATGAGCACATCGAATTCCGGCGCGGGGAGCGCGCGCCGATCGACCTTGCCGTGCGCGGTCAGCGGCATGTCGTCGAGCACGACCACCACCGCGGGAATCAGGTGCGCGGGCAGCACGGCGCCGAGCGCCTCCCGTACCGACCGGCCGTCGATCGGGCCGGTCGGGTCGGCGACGACGTAGCCGACCAGCTGCTGCGCCCCCGCGTTGTCCGGCCGGGCCATCGCGACCGCGCGACCCACCCCGGGCACCGCGGCCAGTGCCGATTCCACCTCACCGAGTTCGATCCGGAAGCCACGGATCTTCACCTGGTCGTCGGCACGGCCGAGGTATTCGAGCGTGCCCGCCGCGGTCCGGCGGGCCAGATCGCCGGTGCGGTAGAGCCGTTCACCCGAGCCGAACGGGTCGGCCACGAAACGGGATGCGGTCAGGTCGACCCGGCCGTGATAGCCGCGCGCCAATTGCCCACCGCCGACATACAACTCGCCGGTCACACCCGGCGGTACGAGCTGCAACCACGGGTCGAGGACATGCACCGACGTCGTCGGCAGACCGGTGCCGATGGGACTGCCCACCGGGTTCTGCACCTCGGTGGCGGTGAGCTGTCCGGCGGTGACGTGCACGGTGGTTTCGGTGATGCCGTACATGTTCACCAGCCGCGGTCCAGCCCCCGACCGGACGAGTTCGCCGACCGCGCCGGCATTCAGGCTCTCGCCGCCGAAGATCACCGTCGTCAGCGATGGCGGCAAGACATCGCGGGAGCCGTGGAAGGCGTAGAACGCCGACGGCGTCATATTCAGGACGGTCACGCCCTCGGCGCGGATCAGCGCGGCGAGTTCGTCGCCGGTCCGGGCGACATCGACGCTCGCGACCACCACCCGGCCGCCCGAGACGAGGGGGCCGAAGATCTCCCACACCGAGAAATCGAACGAGATCGAGTGTGTGCAGACCCAGACATCGGCCTTGGTCGCGCGCACCGCGGCCAGCGCGCTGTCGAGCAGCGCCACGATTCCGGCGTGCGTGGTCACCACGCCCTTGGGCCTGCCGGTGGAACCCGAGGTGTAGATCATGTACGCCGCGTGCGCGGTCGACAACGGCGTCAACCGCTCGGCATCGGTAATCGGATCGGCGCTTCCGGCCGCGATATCGGCCTGCACCGCCTCCGCGTCGAGAGCCACCCACTGCGCATCGCCGAGCCGCTCGCCCGCCCGTTCCCGCACCGACAGCTCCGTCGCGGAGTCGGTCAGCACCAGCCGGGGCGCGGCATCGGACAACACGTATTCGATCCGCTCGACGGGGTAGCCCGGGTCGACGGGCACGTACGCGCCACCGGCCGCGAGCACCGCGAGCATGGCGACCACCATCTGCTCCGACCGTGGCAGCAGCAGCGCCACGAAGGTATCGGGGCCGACGCCCTTGGCGATCAGGTCGCGGGCCAATCGGTTTGCCGCCGAGTCGAGTTCGCCGTAGGTCAGCGTGCGCGTTCCGTAGTGCACCGCGGGGGCATCGGGCGACCACGATGCCGATCGGGTGAAGGACTCGGTCAGCGTCCGGGTCGGCGCGGGCCGAGGGGCGCGAGCCGTCGCTGATCGCCGCTGCGCGCTCGACAGCACCGACAGTCGCGACACCCTGGTATCCGGCACGGCGACCACGGTTTCCAGTACCCGGACCAGCATCTCCGCGATTCCGGCCACCGTCTGCCGGTCGAACACGTCGGTCGCGAACTGGATCGATCCCGTGATGCCACGCGCGGCGCGGTTCTCGTCGTAATCCTCGGTGAAGGTGAACTCCAGGTCGAACCTGGTGGTGCGCAGGTCGAGCGGCTCGACGGCGACCTCGACACCGGGTAGCGACAGACTGGGCCGAATGTTGTTCTGCAACACCATCATGACCTGGAAGATCGGGTGCCGCGCCGCCGAACGTTCGGGATTCAGCGACTCCACGACCAGCTCGAACGGCAGATCCTGGTGGTCGTAGGCGGCCAGATCGGCGGCGCGGGCCCTGCGCACCACGTCCGCGAACGCGGGGTCACCCGACAGGTCGGTGCGCAGAGCCAGGGTGTTGAGGAAGAAGCCGATCAGATCGTTCAGGCCTTCGTCGGTCCGGCCCGCGACCGGTGTCCCGATCACGATGTCGGACCCAGCCCCGAGCTTCGACAGCAGGACCGCCACCGCGGCGTGCAAGACCATGAACGGCGTCGCGCCTTCGGCCCTCGCGAGTTCGAGCAGTCCCACGTGCACGGCGGGCGGGACAGTGAAGCCGACCGAACCGCCGTCGTAGCTCGCGCCGGCGGGGCGGGGCCGGTCCACCGGCAGCCTCGTCTCGGCGGGTGCCTCCGCCAGCGTGCGCTGCCAGTACGCCGACTGGCGCGACAGCTCACTGTCCGGGTCGTCCGCGGTGCCGAGCACTTCCTGCTGCCACAGCGTGTAATCGATGTATTGGACCGGCAATTCGTCCCAGGCGGGCGCGACGCCCCCGAGCCGGGCCGAGACCGCGAGCGCCACGTCCCGCGCGAACGGCACCATGGACCAGCCGTCGCCCGCGATGTGGTGCAGCACCGCGACGAGCAGGAACTCCGCACCACCGAGCTCGAACACCGCCGCACGCAACGGCAGCTCACGCGAGACGTCGAACCCGCGGCCCGCGTACTGCGCGACCCGGTCATCGACCACGTCTCCGGACACCCGCTCAGCGGTGAATTCCCAGTGCTCGGCCAGCTCGTCGAGGTCGACCACCTGCTGGATGGGCACGCCGTCGACCTCGGGAAAGATCGTCCGCAGCGACTCGTGCCTGCCGACCACGTCCAACAGGGCGCGCTCGAGCACGCCAGCGTCGAGGTCGCCGGTGAGCCGGAGCACGATCGGCAGGTTGTAGACCGGGGAGGCGCTGTCGAACTGGTTGAGGAACCACAACCGCGCCTGTCCGAACGACAGCGGATACAGCGTCTTGTCCATGTCTCTCATCTCATTCGCCGCAACGCGGGCCGGACGGACCTGGCCGTGGTGCGGACACGCCCCGCCAGCGACTCGACGGTCGGGGCCTCGAACAGGTCACGAATGGTCAGCTCGGCGCCGAGCACCGTGCGGACCCGGCTGACCAGCCGGGTCGCCGACAGCGAGTGGCCACCGAGGTCGAAGAAGGAGTCGTCGATGCCGACCCGCTCCAGCTCGAGTACCTCCGCGAACAGCGCGCACAAGGCGGTCTCGGTCTCGGTGCGTGGTCCACGTGCCGACACCAGGGCCGCGAAATCGGTGGCGGGCAAGGCCTTTCGATCCACCTTGCCGTTGGGTGTCAGCGGCAGGGCGTCGGTGGCGACGACCAGTGGCACCATGTGCGCGGGCAGGCTCGCACGAAGCTCGTTGCGCAGGTTGTCCACAGACGCACCGGGCACGGCGACGACATAGGCCACCAGCTGGTCGCGGCCCGCGCGATCAGCACGGACGACCACTGCCGCCTGCGCGACCGCAGGCCTGGCACCGACTGCGGCTTCGATCTCGCCCAGCTCCACCCGGAACCCGCGCACCTTGACCTGGTCGTCGGCACGGCCGAGGAAGTCGAGCTCGCCGGATGCGGTCCAGCGGACGTGGTCGCCGGTGCGATAGAGACGCTGACCGGGCGTTCCGAACGGGTCGGCGACGAACCGCGTCGCGGTGAGCCCGGCTGCCCGGTGATAGCCGCGCGCCAGCTGGACCCCACCGACATACAGCTCACCGGTGACGCCTGCCGGGACCGGGCGCAGGGCGTCGTCGAGCACGTAGACGCGGGTGTTCCAGACCGGGGCGCCGATCACGGTGGTGCGATCCCCCGCGCCCGACGCGGTCACCATGACGGTGCACTCCGTCGGTCCGTAGGCGTTGAACACCCGCACCCGGTCGCGCCGGGCGACCAGCTCACGTGACGGCGCCTCGCCGCCGACGATGATCGTGCGCGACGCGTCGTAGAGTTCCTCGCCGGCGAGCTCGAGGATCCCGGGGGTCGCGACCACATGGGTGGGCTCCAGCTCGACGGCGACCCTGCCGAGGTCACCCTGGTAGTCCTGGATGTCGACCGGGCAGAGCGTGGCTCCGCGCACCAGCGCACTGGCGGCGATGCCGGTGAACACGTCGAATCCCGGCGACAGCACATTGACTATTCGTGATCCCTGGCCGATATCGAACGAATCCGCCTGGGTCAGCGCGAGATTGACCAGGCTTCGGTGGGTGACCACGACGCCCTTCGGCCGACCGGTCGATCCGGAGGTGTAGATCATGTAGGCGGGAGTGTCCAGGTCGCGGGCGGCGGTCACCTCGGCGCTCGGCTGTGCCGCGAGCGCCGCACGGGTGACCGGCTCATCCAGCACGATCGGCTCCGCACCGGGATCGGCCGCACGCACCAGCGTTGCGGTGGCGCCGGTCGTCACCACGACCTGCGGACCCGCGTCGCTCAACATGTACCGCACTCGTGCCGCGGGATAGGTGGGGTCGATCGGCACATAGGCGGCGCCCACGGTCATTACCGCGAGCATCCCGACGACCAGGTCCGTCGATCGGGGCAGGACGAGGGCGACAAACGATTCGGGTCCGGCACCGTGGTCGGTCAGCAGCCGGGCGAGCCGGTTCACCGCCGCCGACATCTCGCCGTACGCAATCGATCCGTGCTGGTCACGGACTGCCACGGCGGTGGGTTCACGGTGCGCCTGCGCCGCGAACAGTTCCGGGACCGTCGTCGGGGCGACGGCGTGCTCGGTGTCGTTCCATGTGTGGCAGATCCGTTCGAGCTCAGCCGGTTCGAGTACCGACAGCTGCGACAGCGGCAGCTCCGGCCGGGCGGACAGCTGATCGAGCAGCCGCTCGAACCGCCGGGCGAGCTGTGCTGCCGTGGCCTCGTCGAACAGGTCGCGCGAAAAGTGCAGGGCGCCGGTGATTCCGGCGGCGCCGTCGGCATCGTGACGCTCGGTGAACACGAACTCGAGATCGAACTTCGTCGCCCCCGTCTCGACCTGCTCGACCGTGATCCTGGCGCCGGGCAGCACGACATCGGGGCCCGCGTCGTTCTGCACGACGACGAGCACCTGGAACAGCGGGTGTCTGCTCAGTGCTCGCTCGGGGCTCACTGCCTCGACGAGCAGTTCGAACGGGAGGTCCTGGTGCTCGTAGGCCGCGAGGTCGGCGGTCCGCACGCGGTCAACGACCTCCGCGAATCCTGGGTCGCCGGACAGATCGGCGCGCAGCGCCATCGTGTTGACGAAGAAGCCGACCAGGTCTTCCAGCGCTTGATCGGCGCGCCCGGCGACCGGTGTCCCGACCACGATGTCGGTGCCTGCGCCGTGCTTCGCCAGCAGCACCGAGACCGCGGCGTGCAACACCATGAAGGCACTGGCCGCACCGGACCGCGCCAGCGCGTGGACCGCGCGGTGGGTGCCGGCGGAGATCTCGATCGGCACCGAGCCGCCCCGGTAGCTCGGCTGAGCCGGTCGCGTCCGGTCGGTGGGCAACGACAGTTCGGCGGGGGCGCCGTCGATGGCATGGCGCCAGTAGGCCAGCTGCCTGGCCAGCACGCTGTTCTCGTCGGCTGCCGCGCCGAGCCGGTCCCGTTGCCACAGTGCGTAATCGGCGTACTGCACCGGCAGCGCGGGCCAGCGCCGGGCGTCGCCCGAGAGCCGGGCGGTCACGGCGGCGGTGACATCACGCGCCAAGGGAGCCATCGACCAGCCGTCGGCGGCGATGTGGTGCAGGACGATGGCGACCAGCAGTTCGTCGCCGACCTCGAATATCCCCACCCGCATCGGCAATTCGCGGGTCACGTCGAATCCACGGCCGATCAACTCGGCTACCGCCGCATAGGCCTGCGCGGAATCGGTACGACGATAGGTGAATTCGCGGCGGCTGCGCGCTTCCTCGGGTGTCAGCACCCGCTGCACCGCGGTCCCATCCACCTCGGGAAACACCGTGCGCAACGCCTCATGGCGTTCGACCACATCATCCAGCGCCGCCTCGAGAACCACCCGATCGACGCCGTGGACCCGCAGGACCATCGGCATGTTGTAGCTGGCCGAAGCACCTTCGAAACGGTTCAGGAACCACAAGCGCGCCTGTCCGAACGACAGTGGCAGTGCGTCTGGGCGCACGGAGGCGACCAGCGCCGGATGCGCCGGAACCGACGCCGACTTCACCCGCTCGCTCAGTGCGGCCACCGTGGGCGCCTCGAACAGGTCGCGCACGGTGAGTTCCGCACCGAGCACGGTCCGCACGCGGCTCAGCAACCGCGTGCCGAGCAGCGAATGCCCACCGAGGTCGAAGAACGAGTCGTCGATACCGACCCGCTCGAGCTCGAGTACCTCGGCGAAGACCGTGCACAAGACCTGTTCGCGGTGATCACGTGGTGCGCGCGAGCTCACCAGCTCGGTGAAATCCGGTGCGGGCAAGGCCTTTCGATCGACTTTTCCATTCGGCGTCAGCGGCAACTCGGCCAGCACGACGACCACGGCGGGCACCAGCTGCACCGGCAGCGTTGCGGCGGCAGCCGCCCTGACCGCCGGTCCACTCAGCGTCGCGCCAGGCTCGGGGACCACGTAGGCGACGAGTTGGTGCGCGCCGGAGCGATCGCGCCGCGCGACCACGACAGCCCGGGCTACACCAGCCACCTGCGCGATCACCGCTTCGACTTCACCGGGTTCGATCCGGTGCCCACGGATCTTGACCTGGTCATCGGCACGCCCGACGTACTCCAGCTCACCCGCGGGCGACCACCGGACGACATCGCCGGTGCGATAGAGCCGCTCGCCCGGTCGGCCGTACGGATCCGCGACGAACCGGGCCGCGGTCAGCGCGGGCTGCCGGTGATAACCACGCGCCAACTGGACACCACCGACGTACAGCTCACCCGGAACGCCGGGCGGAACCAGTCCGAGCGCGGCGTCGAGGACGTAGGCGCGGGTGTCGGCGAACGGCACACCGACGGTCGGCGCGTCGAGCCAATCGAGGTCCACCTCGGCCTGGCTGCACCAGACCGTTGCCTCGGTGGGGCCGTAGAGGTTCCGGACCGAGGTGGTCGTCGCGACCAGTGACCGAGCCAATGCCGTGGGTAGCGCCTCGCCACCCACGAGCGCGCGCAACCCCGTCACCGCTTCGGGGTCGACAGCGAGCAACGAGGACCACATCGACGGAGTCGCTTGCAACACAGTGGCTTCGGCGGTTCGCGCGGCGGCGGCCAGGGCAGTGGCGTCCTTAGCCGACAGGTCGGAGGCGACGACAACGGCCGCACCGGTGATCAGCGGAAGGTAGAGCTCCAGAGCAGCGATGTCGAACGAGATCGTCGTCACCGCCAGCCATCGGTCCTGCGGCGTCAAGCTCAGGGAATCCGCCATTCGGACAAGGAAATTCACCAGCGCCTCATGGGAGACGATCACCCCCTTCGGCGTGCCGGTGGAGCCGGAGGTGTAGATGACGTAGGCCGGATTCGCGGCCGCGGGTCCACCGGCAACCTTCCCCGATGACAGCGCGGCGATCCGACCCGCGGTGTCCGGATCGTCGAGCATCAGGCGATCGGCTCCCACCGCGACATCGGCGGCGGTCGCGCTATCGGTGAGGACCAGTCGCGCCGCCGAATCGTCGATCATGAACGCGATGCGTTCGGCCGGATAGCCGGGATCGACCGGCACGTACGCGGCGCCGGACTTGAGCACGGCGAGCAGCGCGACCACCAGCTCCGGGCCACGAGGCAGCAGCAGGGCAACCGTCGACTCCGGGCCGATGCCCCGCGCCAGGAGGTGACGGGCCAGCCGGTTGGCGGCGGCGTCCAACTCGCCGAACGTCATCTCCTGACCACCGAAGACGACGGCGGGTGCCGCCGGTGTGCGGGCCGCTCGGTCTTCGAACAGCTCGGGAAGCGTGGCCGCCGACAGCGGTCTCGCCGGACTCTGCCAGTCCGTCAGAATCCGCGCCCGCTCCGCGGTGGAGAGCAGCGAGTGGACCGACACACGTCGATCGGGCTGCGCCACCAGCGACTCGAGCAACGTGGTGAACCGCCGGACGAGGGTGTGTGCCGAGTGCCCGTCGAACAGGTCGGCCGAGTACCGCAGCGTGCCGGTGATCCCCTCCCCGTCCCCGCGTTCGGTGAAGTCGAATTCGAGATCGACCTTGGTCGACTCCGTCCGCACCGGCTCGACCGCGACATCGACACCGGGTATCTCGATGACCGGAAGCTCGGTGTTCTGCAACACCACCAGCACCTGGAACAGCGGATGCCGGTTCAGCGCCCGTTCCGGATTCACTGCCTCGACAAGCACCTCGAACGGCACATCCTGGTGCTCGAAAGCACCGAGGTCCACCGCCCGAGCCCGCGCGACCATCGCGGCGAACGAGGGGTCATCCGACACATCGAGCCGCAACACGACCGTGTTCAGGAAGAACCCGACCATCTCGTCGAGAACGGCGTCCGAACGGCCGGCGACCGGAGTGCCGACGACGATATCGGTGCCGGCACCGAGTTTCGACAGCAAGACCGAGACCGCGGCGTGCAGCACCATGAACACACTCGCACCGCACGACCGCGCCACCGCGGTCACACCCCGATGCGCCGCGGCGGACAGCTCGATCGGCACCGCACCGCCCAGATAGGTGGGAGCGGCGGGGCGGGGCCGATCGCTCGGCACCGCCAGTTCAGCCGGAGCTCCGGCCAGCGTCTTTCGCCAATAGTTCAGCTGCTCAGCCAGTTTCCCCGTACCGGCGGCGTAGTCGCCCAGATAGTCGCGCTGCCACAGCGCGAAGTCCGCGTACTGGATCGGCAGCGGAGCCCACTCCGGTGCGCGACCGGCATCGCGGGCCGCGACGGCACGACTCAGATCACGGGCGAACGGCGCCAGCGACCAGCCGTCGGCGGCGATGTGATGGAAAACCGTGGCGAGCACGATTTCGCCTTCGCCGACAACGAGAACTCCCGCCCGCACCGGCAATTCACCGGACAGGTCGAAGCCGCGCCGGCCGAACTCACCGAGCGCCGCCTCGTTCGATCCGCCGGACAGCCTGGTCACCGACCATCGCGCACGCGCCTGCTCCGGGGTGAGTACCCGCTGCACGGCGGCACCGTCGACCTCGGGAAACACCGTGCGCAGCGGCTCGTGCCTGCACACGACGTCCCACAGCGCGTCGTCGAGCACCGCCGGATCGATGCCCCCGCGCAGACGCAGCACCACCGGGAGGTTGTAGTTCGCCGAGCCCGCCTCGAACCGGTTCAGGAACCACAACCGTGCCTGGCCGAACGACAACGGCAGCATCTCCGGTCGCTCGCGCGCGACGAGTGGCGGCCGCGCGCTGCCCGCCGCCGCTGCCGCCCTGGCGGCCAGCTGGCCCGCCGTCGGCGCCTCGAACAGATCGCGCACCGACAGGTCGGCGCCGAGCACGTCACGCACCCGGCTCAACAGCCGCGCGCCGAGCAGCGAATGCCCGCCGAGGTCGAAGAACGAGTCGTCGATGCCGACCCGGTCCAGCCCGAGCACCTCGGCGAACAGGCCGCACAGGACTTCTTCCCTGCCGTCGCGCGGTCCGCGCGCCGACACGAGCCGGGTGAACTCCGGTGCGGGCAGCGCCTTCCGGTCGATCTTGCCGTTCGGCGTCAGCGGCAGCTGATCGAGAACGACGACCACCGCGGGCACCATGTGCGCGGGCAGCAGCGCGCCGAGATCATGCCGCACCTGGGCAGCGCCGACCGCCGCCTCCGCCCACAGATAGCCGACCAGCTGCTGCGCGCCCGCGTGGTCCGCCCGGGTGACCGCGACCGCGCGCCGCGCGCCGGAGACGTCGACCAGCGCCGACTCGACCTCGCCGAGCTCGACCCGGAAGCCGCGGATCTTCACCTGATCGTCGGCCCTGCCCGCGTACTCGAGCGTGCCACCGGCGGTCCAGCGAACGAGATCACCGGTGCGATAGAGCCTTTCGCCGGCAGCGCCGAGAGGGTCGGCGACGAAACGCCCCGCGGTGAGCGCCGGACGACCGTGATAGCCACGGGCCACCTGCGCACCGCCGATATACAGCTCACCGATCACGCCAGGGGCGACCGGGCACAACCACCGGTCGAGGACATACACCCGGGTGTTCCACACCGGTCTGCCGATGCCCTGCGCGGCACCGTCCACCTCGGTCGTGATCGCCGCCGTGTCGATGAACGCTTCGGTCGGACCGTAGGCATCGACGATGCGGGTTCCCGGGAACCGGCACAGCACCTCGGTGCTCAGCGACCGGGGTAGCGCCTCGCCGGCGAACACGAAGTTCTCGATCCCGCCGACCCGGATCCCGTCGCCGAGTACCCGGGCGAACACCGACGGCACCGCGTCGACGAAGCTGAAGTGCTCGCCGGAGAGTGAACCGTCACCGAGCGCGAGAACGTTCGTGACGATCCGCGCCGAGCCACCCGCGCCGAGCGTGCCCCAGATTTCGAACGACGACATGTCGAAGCTGATCGATGTCGCGGCGAGCGAACGCCGAAAGAAGCCAGGGCCCAGTGTGTTCCGCGCCCACTCGAGGTTGTTCACGATGCCGCGATGCGTGATCACGACGCCCTTGGGCTTCCCGGTCGACCCCGAGGTATAGATCATGTACGCCGCGTGATCAGGCAGCGACGACGCGATCCGATCGGTGACCGGTGCGTCCGGGCGCTGCGCCAGGTCGGCAGCCAGCGCCGGGTCGTCCAGCAGCAGCCAATCGACCGCCGTGCGTGCGGGCTCGAGCGTGCTCGCCGTCCCCGCGTCCGAGAGCACGAGCAGCGGCGCCGCGTCGGCCAGCATGAAGGCGATCCGCTCCACCGGATACGCCGGATCGACCGGCACGTACGCGCCACCGGCCTCGAGAATCGCGAGCAGCGCGACAACGAGCTCCGTCGACCGCGGCAAGGCCACCGCGACGAACGTGTCGGGCCCGACCCCGCGCTCGATCAGCACCCGCGCCAGCCGGTTCGCCGCCTCAGCCAGCTGCTGATACGACAAGGTCCGGTCGCCGGACGAGACGGCGGGAGCGTCCGGGTCGGCGGCCAGCGAGCGGGCTACCAGCCCCGGCAGCGTCGAAGCAGGGAGCTCCTGCCCGGTCCGGTTCCAGTCTTCGAGTACCCGGCGACGATCGGCCGAGGTCAGCGGCGTGAACCCGGCGAACCGCTGCTGCGGATCCTCGACGAGTCCGTGCAGGACCCGCACGGCGAACGCCGCGCAGCCGTCGGCGAGGGTCTGCAAGGTCGCCGGGTCGATGACCGTGGGATCGGCCTCGAACACCAGCCGGATGGTGTCCTTGCGATCGCCGTAGATGATCAGCGCCGACAGGCCGTCGGTCGGACCGGCGGTCAGGATCTCGAATCGTCCGGTCGCGGTGCCGAAATCGACACCGGCTTCGATGAGCATCGCGTTGACGACGGGGCCGAAGACCGAGCCGAATTCCGTGGTCTCGACACCGATCTCGGCGGCGATCTCGGTGGCCCGGAGACGCTGATGCATGAGAGCGGAGAACAGATCGGTCTCTACGCCACGGAACATGTCGGCGAGCGTGGCCGCGGGATCCCGCTCGACCAGCACCGGTACCACATTCGACACGGCACCCGAGGCGAGCTTGGTGTCCTTGGTCATCCGGGTGGTCACCGGAATGCTCAGCCGGAAGGCAGGCTCGCCCGACACGCTCGCGAGGTACAGCGCGATCACCGAAACCAGAGCGGATTCGGTCGAGAACAGGACGACACCCCGGTCCGCCGCTTCCTCCCGGGTCGGTACCGCGGCCGCGGGGAATTCCGCGACAGCACGGGTCGTCCCGGCAGCAACGGAACCGACCACGGGAAGCGACGAGCTGGCGCCGCGCAGGGCTTCGGCCCGTTCCCGCCAGTACCGCCGATCCCGCTCCCAGGCGCGCGAGCCCCGATAGGTCTGCTCCGCCTTCAGCAGCACCGCGAGATCGTCGCGGGGTTCGACCTCGACCGGCGTACCGCACGCGATGGACCGATACAGCTCGGCGGTGCGCCCGAGCACCGTCATGCCGCTGTACCCGTCGAGAACGATGTGATGGGCACGCATGAACCAGAACCAGCGCGCAGCACCGACTCTGATCGCGGCCATCTCGATCGGCGGATGGATCGAGACATCGAGCGGCGCGTCGACGGCACGGCGCATCAGCTGCTCGGCCGCGGCGATCGGATCGTCGTCGTCGCGAAGATCGAACTCCCGCAAGCGATACGTGGTCGTCGGCCTCGTCACCGCACGGGGAAAGACCTGTCCCTCTTCCGGCGGGAGGAAGCCCGCGCGCAGGGATCCGAACTCGCGCCCGGCGAGCTCCAATGCCTGCCGCAGCACCGCTATCCCGAAATCGCCGGTGATGTCGACGTACTGCGCGATAGCGATGGCCGGTTCGGGATGCAGGTACTGCCGGAGCCAGATCTCTCGCTGCAGCGCCGAGAGATCAGAACCCGCGAACTCGGTACTCGTCACGCTGTGCCACTTTCAGAACTTCGACGGCCCGAACCCAGCGGCCGCCGCCAACATTTGTGGTCAGGACTGGAGGATCTTGTTGAGATCGCCCAGGTGGCTGAAGGATTCGCGGACCAGATCCGCGGGCACCCCGAAGTCGACGAGACACGCGACCTCGTCCACGCCGATGTCGGCGAGCTGGTCACAGATCTCCAGCGCGTCCTCGAGCGTGCCGAACAGCGCGCTGGTCCGGAAGTAGCGCTCGAACGCGAAATCGACGATGCCGGCACGATCCTGCTCCGACAGCGCGTCCAGGCCTGGCCCACCGGCCAGGTCCGCGGCTTTGGCGAGCAGATCGACGGAGTCACGCAGGTAGGCGCTGAACGGCTCACGAACGATGTCCTTGATCTGCTCGCGATCCTCACCGAGGAACGTGTGCAGCATGACGGTGACGTGCTCGTTACGCTGCGGCGCAGCCGATTTCGCGAGCTCCGCGCGGTACAGCTCGATCTTCGCGGCGAGCGCGGTCATGTCCTGGCCGATAAGATGGGTCAGGACCCCGTACCCGCCCCGGCCCGCGGCGGCGAAGGTCTCCGGGCTGCCGCCGCTGGTCAGCCAGATCGGCAGATCGCCCTGGACGGGACGTGGAAACGGCTCGACCTCGATCTGATTGCCGAGTCCGTCGGCACCGACGGCGGGCTTGCCGCGCCACAGCGCCCTGACCTCGTCGGCGGTCTCGAGCACGATATTGCGGCGATCGGCGTAAGCGCCGGGCTCGAGCAGGAAGTCCTGCGAGTTCCAGCCGGAAGCGAACGCGACACCGGCGCGGCCGCCCGACAGGTTGTCGACGACGGACCAGTCCTCCACGATCCGCAGCGGATGATGCAGTGGCGCTATGACACTGCCTGCTCGCACGGACACCCGCTCGGTGACCGCGGCCACGGCCGCCGAGGTCACCGCGGCATTCGGGAACAGGCCACCGAATCGATGAAAGTGGCGCTCGGGCGTCCAGACCGCCGAAAGACCCTCGGCATCTGCGAATTTCGCGCCATCCAGCAGGAGCGAATAGCTCCCGCCGGCCCCCGCCGAGCTACTGAAATAGAAGAGACTCAGATCCACTTTCCCCACCCTCAAAAACAGACTGCCGCCCACGGTACCGGGGGGATACAGTCACGCAAAGTGTGCATCATGGTCTGGCCCTGGGTATTTCACACAGAACCGCACGCTGCGCTGCACGGACCACCAGGTGAAACCGCCCCCGACATCACGGCTATGGCCTATGTCACAACACGACTCCCCGCCCTAGCGATACACCGGCAACTCTTCGACCCGGTCGCCCGACAACCGGCGCAGTACCTGCCGGACCGGCGGCGAGGCGAAAGCTTTCAAGCGCAGGTGCGCCAGCCCGAGCCCGAACTGGGTCGCCGGCACCTTGGACTTGATGCCACCGCCGGGAATTCGCTTGGCACGCTGTAGAAACGGGATCATCGTCGCTTCGTACCGTGACAGCGCCGATCCGAGATCCCCGGGCGAAGCCGCGAGTTCACCGGCGAGGACATAGGCGCCGACAATCGCCATCGCGGTACCACGACCGGTCATCGGCGAGCCACAGAAGCCGGAGTCACCGAGCAGCACTACTCGCCCCCTGCTGAGGCTCGGCGGGTCGAGACGCACCAGCTCGTCGAACACGAAATCGACTGCGGTGGACATGGTCTCGAGCGCCGTCGGGGCCAGCCAGCCCGCGCCGGCCAACATGCGGCGGATGAACCGCTGCTGTGCGGCGACATCACCCCGCAGCGCGGGATCGGCCGCCGCGCGCAGCGTGATCATGACATTGCAGGCCGCCGGGTCGGAATCGGGACGCAGCGCGATCGACGCGTTCGGGACCGCATGCGCCATCATCCATCCCGGCTCCCAGGACTCGGGTGTCGGCATGGTGAAGAACGACATGTAGCCGCCCAGGTACCGGACGAACTGTTCCTCCGGACCGAAAGCCATCCGGCGCACCGCCGAGCGCACGCCGTCGGCGGCGATCACCAGATCGAACCGGTCGCTGCTGCCGGATTCGAACGCGACCTCGACCCCGGTGTCGTCCTGCTCCAGCGAGACGACGTGGTCACCGTAGCGATAGTCGGTGACGCCGCCGCTCGCGGACATCGCGTCCAGCAGCACCTGATTGAGATCGCCACGGGTGATCTCGATATCGGTCAGCGGGCCGGTGCCGTCGTGGAACGACGTCCGCAGGATCTCCCGGCCGCGCCCGTCGACGTCCACCATGCCGCGCACGTGCAGCCGATGCCGGTCGATGCCGGGCATCAGCCCCATCCGTTCGGCGATCCGCGGGCTGGAACCACGCAGACCGACCGCCTGACCGCCGTCACGCTGTTGCCGCGCCCGCTCGACGACCGTGACGTCGGCACCGGCGCGGACCAGCTGGAGTGCCACGGAATTCCCCGCGATGCCACCCCCGGACACCAGCACTCGCATGTTCGCCCCCACTACTTGAAACCGTTGCCGACCCACCGGAACGTCTGCCGGATTCCCGCCGCGGGCGAGCGGAAGCAATGCGCGTACGTGATGCCGATTTCGTGGTCGTACGGGTCGATGCCGTGCCAGTACCGCGGCGGGATGTACACGACGTCGCCCGCCTCGATGATCGTCTCGTACTTGGTGATCGACAACTCCGGCGGGAAGAACTCGGCACCGCCGTTCACGTGGTGCAGGTTCGACCGAATGATCCTGGTGAACTCCTTGCGGGTCTGCGCGTCGAGCTCGAACACCGACACCCGCTTGCGTCCACGCAGCTGCGTGGTCAGCGTCTCGTCGATCCCGTGGTGGTGCCACTCCGTGCCCGCGTTGCGGTAGACGAAGACCCGGTCCCGCGGGAACAGGATCGGCCTGCGGTCGTACCGCTCGGGCAGGAAGCTGTAGCGCCCGAGGTCGTCGAACCAGCGCTCGGGCAGCTTGAACGCGGGCATCGAGTACACGTCGGTGGGCTCGCTGTCGGCCACCTTCCGCAATGACGCGGCCAGCGGCAGCTTCTCGGCCCGATCGAAGAAGGCCTTGGCCGGCACCGGATTGAAGGTGCGGGCAACGGTCACCTCGGTGTCCCCCGCTCGCGCTGCCAGATATTCGGTGTCCTGCCACCGCTCCAAGGCAGGCCAGTTCGCGATGGCGCCGGTGATCACCACCGGCCGCTGCGCGACAACGTAGGTTCGCCAGAAGGTTTCGGCATCCAGGTCAGCCGCGGAGTAGCGCGGAATCTCGGCGACCTGGCCCGGGACCAGGTCGACGACCTTCACAATATTCGACATCATTCCCCATTAAGTCGAGCGGTGAAACAGCGAAGGCATGGCCGCGAACGATGTCGCCACAGCCATGCCTTCGTCGATATTCAGTTGATGCGGATCAGACGCCGAGGGCGGCCAGGATCTGCGGGCGACCCAGCCAGAGCTGTTCTTCCCAGTACTTCCAGGAGTGGGTGCCGGTGGCGGGGAAGTCGAACGTGGCGGGAACGCCGATCGACTTCAGCCGCGATTCGAATGACCGGGTGCTGACCAGGGTGACCGCCTCGATACCCATACCGACGCCGGTATCGAAGATCTCGTTGGGCCGCTGCGGGTGGTCGTACTTACCCGGCAGGCCGCTGCCCACGGAGATCCGCATCGGCAGACCCTTGAGCTGCGACGCCACCGTGAAGGGGTCCATCCGCAGCCACTGCGGGCTCCACGGCGGAGCCAGCGAGTCGGAGGTGTAGGCACCGTGGCGCAGCATGGCCATCCGCACGGCTTCGCGCATGCCCGGCTGCGAGAGGTTGAGGGCACCGGAGAACGAGCCGGCGTACTTGAACTGGTCGCGGTGCAGGGCGGCCAGCGACAGCGCCGCGCTGCCACTCATCGACAGGCCGACGATGCCGTTGTTGGTCTTGGAGACGCCGTAGCCCGCCAGGAAGTTCGGAAGCTCCTCGGTCAGGAAGGTTTCCCACTTGTAGGTGGTCTTCTGCCCGTTGAGGCTGCTCGGCGATACCCAGTCGGCGTAGAAGCTCGACTTGCCACCGACCGGCATCACCAGGGTGACATCGTCGTTGCTGAACTGCTGCATGGCGTTCGTCTCGAACGACCAGGCGTTCTTGTCATCGCGCGCCGCCATACCGTCGAGCAGGTACAGCGCGGCGGAACCGCCGTTCTTGGCCCACTGGACCTGAACCTTCACCGGCCCCATCACCGAGGGGACCATCAGCTCCTCGTAGCCACCGGCCGGCGCCCGCAGGACGGGAGTCGCGGGCGCGGCCGAAGCGGCGACGGTGGCGGAAAAGGGCATGGCGACCGCGGCGGCGATCGCGACAAGCGCACGCAATCGCCGGTGCAGCCGAGGATCACTGCTCGCGTCGCTCAGCCCTGAAGCTGGCGTCCGTCCGAAGCGCATGGTGCGGCTCTCTTTCCGAGTTGTTCTCGACGCCGCCGGAATGCGCCCGACCGCATACCACCACGTCTATCCAATTGGCCACGCAAACTTGACTTTTCAGATGACAGCACGCGGCCTTCTGTCCGCGATGAAGGGTAGTCATACACCGACGTCAGTGCAACCTATCCAGGAGTTTCACCCGATGTTTGCCGACAGGTCGGGAATCATGCGGAATGCTTCCGCGCCCCAGGTATTCCACGCGTGAATTCCGTACCCGGGGTAGGAGTAGGTGACATTGCGTGCCCCGAGCGTGGCCATGCGGACCTCGAATGCCCGGGTATTGGCCAGCGCCATGGCTTCCAGGCCCATGCCGTTGACGGTATCCATGGTCGGGCCGTCCTGGCCCGACGGCCGGCCGGAGGCCGCACCGATCCACAGGCGGGTGTTGTTGCCGATCAAGTTCGGCGCGAACACGAACGGGTCCATCCGCAGCCACTGCGGGCCCCACGGCGGCGCCATCGCGTCCACGTTGTATCCGCCCGCATCGAGCATGGCCAGGCGGATTGCCTCGCGCATTCCGGGGGCCGAGATGTTCAGGTAACCGGAGAACGCACCGGCGTAGGAGAACTGATCAGGGTGATAGGCAGCCAGCGTCAAGGCGGCTGATCCACCCATCGACAAACCGAATACGCCGTTGCGGTCGCGGCGGAACCCGAGCCGGTCGGCCAGTGCGTTGCGCAGGTCGACGGTCAGGAAGGTCTCCCATTGGTACCGGTAGCTCTTGCCGGGGCCCGCGGCGGAGCCGGTGGCGAAGAAATCGCTCGGCGCGTTCCAATCGGCGTAGAAACTCGACATGCCGCCGACCGGCATCACGACATTGATATTCGCCGCGGCCAGCGCGTTGGGTACGTCGGTGGCTTCCTCCCAGCCGTTGAGGGACTCGGGAGCGCGCATGCCGTCGAGGGCGTAGACGACACGCTGGGTGTTGCCGTCGGCGGCACGCAGGACGCGGGTCTTGATCGGGCCCATGCCGGAATCGACCCAGAAGTCGAACGCGCCGGGATGGAATCCGGCCGACGCCGGTGCGGTAGTCCCGGCGACGACGGTTCCGAGCGGCGCCAGCAGAACCAGGGAAACGCCGGCAGCCCAGCGCTTCGCCCACGATCCACGGGTCTCGACGGGCCCACGCTTCCAGCGCAGTGTTCGCATTCGATCGACCTTTCTCGCCAAGACCGCCTGCGCAAACTTTGAGCTACGCAACCGGATCCCTCATCGGACGTCGAAATGACTCGATCCAGGGCAAAACGGACGATTCAACCTCGACGCATGCTCACTGTGTATCAACCGCTGACGAACGCTTCCATGTTGCTGGAAAGTGACCCGCAGCACAACTGGAGGTCACCTGCCGCACATGATTCGTCACCCCGTGTCCTTCGGATCGAGACGTAAACGAAAAAACCGCCCGGTGCGTCATGCACCGGGCGGTTTCGCCGTCGAACGGGTGGAGCTAGCCGATGTTGGCCGACAGATCCGGGATCATGCGGTTGACCTCGGTCTCCCAGTTGCGCCAGTTGTGCACGCCGGTGATCGGGAAGTCGAAGTTCGCGTTGCCGCCGCCGAGGGTGGCCATCCGGACCTGGAAGGCACGGGTGTTCACCATCGCGAGCAGCTCCAGCGGCACGCCCTGGACGATCTCCATCGGGTTGGACACGTCGCCCGCACCGGGGATACCGCTGGCCGAGGACACCCACACGCGGGTGCCGTTGGCGACCAGGCGCGGCGCGAAGACGAACGGGTCCATGCGCAGCCACTGCGGGCCCCACGGCGGCGCCATCGCGTCGATGTTGAAGCCACCGGCCGAGATCATCGCGACGCGCATCGCCTCACGCATGCCCGGCGCCGAGATGTTCAGGTAACCGGAGAACGAGCCGGCGAAGCTGAACTGATCGGGGTGGTAGGCGGCCAGCGTCAGCGCGGCCGAGCCGCCCATCGACAGACCGAACACGCCGTTGCGGTTGGGGTTGAAGCCAAGCCGGCTGGACAGGGCGTTGCGCAGGTTGTTGGTGAGGAAGCTTTCCCACTTGTAGGTGTTCTTCTTACCCGCGACCTGGGCCGGTGCGATCGACGAACCCGTCATCGCGGAGCCGGTGGCTGCCGAACCGGTCGAGCTGCCGCCCGAACCGGCGTCGATGCCGAAGAAGTTGCTCGGCGCGTTCCAGTCGGCGTAGAAGCTGGACTGGCCGCCGACCGGCATGACGACGTTGATGTTGGCCGCGGTCAGACCACGGACGACCTCGGTGTCCTTCTCCCAGCCGTTGAGATCGTCCTGGGCACGCATACCGTCGAGCGCGTAGACGACGCGACTGGTGTTGCCGTCGGCCGCGGGGAAGATTCGCGACTTGATCGGACCCATTTCCGAGTCGACCCAGAAGTCGAATCCCGAGGGGTTGAACGCTGCCGTCGCGGTACCGGCGGGACCCGCCACCACCGCACCGAGCGGCAGCACAACCGCCAGGGAAGCCACCATCGACCGCTTGACCCAAGCGGTTCCCCGGGCTCTTAGACGTCCGCCACGCATTCTGTTTTTGGCCTTTCCTCGTGCGGTTCGCGCGGAACCGCGGTTGCAATGACCGCCGACTTACTACCGGCACACCAGTGCGCCGACGGAGTTCCTCGTTGACCATATCGCTACATCGATAGCCGGACGTTACCGAAAAGAGATTTAATGGTGTTCGCCACTAAGAAAGCCTGAACAGGGGGTGTAACCACTGGGCTCATGGGTACCCATGAGCCCAGTGTGACGCAAGGAGAGTACTTCAGCGTGGAGGCTCGGGGAAGGGATCAACGAGCCCACATCGCTGGATTTCGTACTTCGGCACCCGGTCGATCCGGTACTTCGCGAAAGTCAGCGCATTGCGCAGGTTGTGCTTGAACCGGTCGACGGTGAGCGGGTCACGGGTGGAGAGCATCAGCGCTTGCGTCTGCGGGCACGAGAACGCCGTGCGCGCCTGGGTGACCCAGTCCTCGTCCATGTACCAGGGCATCCACGGATGGATGTCGACCATGCCCGAGTCGACCACCACCCAGTCCGGGTACAGGCTCTTGTCGTGCCCGATGCGGCCGTCGGCGAGCCGGTCCGAATGCGCTGCCAGCGGGTAGGCCAGGCCCATCGGATCGATGACGCGCACGTCCAGCGGCACATTCATGCTGGTCATGCCCAAGTTCAGGAAGTAGACCGTGTGCCCGGCGCCGCCTTCGGGGATCGGCTGCGGCGGCGGGTCGAGGTACCAGAACGTGAACGACGGCGAGTTCAGCAGCAGGCCGCCGTTGGGGTTGGCCGCGATGTCGTTGACCATCGCCCGCATGCGCGGATAGTCGAGGTAGTCCTCGGCCAGGATCGGATGATCCCTGCCGGTGTTGAGCACGTAGTAGACGCGCTCGTCGACGATGCCGGACGAACTGATCTTGGTGCCGGTCTTGATCGCGGTGGTGCTCGCCGCGTACAGCGACCAGCCCGCGGTGCCGAGCAACGCGGCGAGCACGACGACCGTCGACCAGTCACGGGGGCTGAACGCACGAAGCCGGATCGGCACGACGGCCACCGGCAACAGCAGCAGGAACAGCTGGGTCAGCAGCATCCGGCCGTGCATGAAGTCGCCGCCGACGCGGATCGCGTAGACGGTGAGCAGCAGACCGCTGACCAGGACCAGCACGACGACCGCGCTGGGCGAGCGCAGCCAGGTCCGGAACCCCGCGACCGACCACGTCGGCCGGACCGTGATCCCACGCGCCACCGCGGTCACCGCACCGGCGACCAGCAGCACGAGCAGCGGAATCCACAGGTAGTACGGGCCGACCAGGTCCCAGAGGTACTTCATGCCCTGGCCCCACTTGGCCCCGCCCGCGTCCTTGGCGACCGCGGTGTTCGGGTAGGGCAGGCCGTAGTAGCCCATCCGCCAGATCTGGTAGGCCACCGGCACGATCCCGGCGACGAACACGATCAGCGCGCGCAGCACGATCGGCCCGTACCGGAACCGCGGCATCGGGGTCAGGAAGATCATGCCGAGCGCGAGCGCGCCGATGAGGGTGGCCTCCGGCCGGATCAGCGGCGCGAGACCGGCGAGGAAGACCAGCCCGAGCAGGCTCGGCACCCGAACCACCGCCGCCTGGCTCCAACGGATCAGCAGCCACCACAGCAGCCCGATCCAGCAGATGACAAGGCCGCTCTCCAGTCCGGAGGTGGCGTAGTCACGGGCGGGCGGCAGCGCGATGTAGACGAGCACGCCGGCCGGGATCAGCAGCTGACCTGTACTGCCGCCCCACAGCCGGGCGGTGCCGAGCATGGCGAACACGATCGCCAGCAGCGAGGCCACCAGCGCGACGCCGAGCACCACGTACTCGAGCCGGGCCTGGGTGAGCCAGCTGAAGAACCAGACCACGTACGTCCACGCGGTGCTGGTATTGGCCTCGACCCGCTCGCCCATGTTGAAGACGGGGCCGTTGCCTGCGAGCAGGTTGCGCACCGTCCGCAGCACGATGAGGCCGTCGTCGGCGATCCATCGCCGCTGCCAGGCACCCACCGCGAACAACACGACGGCGAGCACAACCCCACCGACGAAGGTGGCGCGGGACAGAATCGCGAAACGCGCGGCAGGGCGTGCCGACTGCTCGTCGTCGTGTAGCCGCTCGTATTCGGTTGTTTCCTGCTCCGCTACCACGATCTCGTCAGGTGAGATAGACAGCGACACCTACCGCTCCGATCCAGGCAATAGCGAGGAACTGCAGGATGCGGTCCCCCAGCGCGATCTCTTCGGGTTCACCGGCCTCGCCACCATCGACGTCGACCGCGTAACGCAGGATTGCGATGGTAAACGGAATCATCGAGATCGAGTACCACTGGGTGTCACGCAGCTCGTCCTGCTGGAATGCCCAGAGGCCGTAGAAGATCACGACGGCGGTGGCCGCGAGTGTCCAGATGAAGCGCAGGTAGGTCGGCGTGTAGTACTGCAGCGACTTGCGGATCTTCGCGCCGGTCTCCAGCGCGATCTGCAGTTCGGCGTAACGCTTGCCCGCCGCCATGAACAGCGAACCGAACGCCATGATCAGCAGGAACCACTGCGACAGCGCGATGCTCGCCGCCGCGCCACCGGCGACGGCGCGCAGCAGGAAGCCCGACGAAACGATGCAGATGTCGAGCACGGCCTGGTGCTTGAGGCCGAGGCAGTAGGCCAGCTGGATGGCGATGTAGATGGCCATCACCACGGCGAGATGCCAGGACGCGAGGAACGAACCGGCGATCGAGCCGATCAGCAGCACCGCGGCGAGCCCGTATGCCAGGTTGACAGGGACGACGCCCGCGGCGATCGGCCGGAACCGCTTGGTCGGATGCGCCCGGTCGGCCTCGACGTCGAGCGAGTCGTTGACCAGGTAGATGCCCGAGGCCGCCATGCAGAACACGACGAACGCGATCGCGACGTGCACAAGCACGCCCGCGTCGCCGACGGCTTCTGGCCCGACGGCCAGCGGCGCGGCGAGCACCAGGACGTTCTTCACCCACTGACGTGGGCGCATGGCCTTGACGACGCCACCGACCAGGGTCTTCGGCGGGCCCTTCACAACACCTTCGTCGAGGACGGCGGCGGACGGTTCTTCGCTCATCTCAGCCAAGGTTCTTTCGGTTGCGGTCACTGTCGGAGTCTCTTTTCGGCGGCTAGCACGGCAGCTGCCGACGCGGCACCCAATGCGGAACCGGCGAGCACGTCGGAAGGGTAATGCACACCGAGCACGACCCGGGAAAGGAGCATCGGCGGCACGAGCACCGCAGGCAAGGGTAGCCCGGTCAACCTGCCGAGCAACACCGCCGCCGCCGTAGTCGAGGTCGCGTGCGAGGACGGGAAGCTCAGTTTGCTCGGCGTCGACACGTTGACCTGCACCGCAGGACTGTTCGGACGCGGGCGCCGGACGATCCGCTTGATCACGATCGACGCGGCATGCGCGCCGACGGCGCCGACCGCGACACCGGCCCACTGCCGACGGCGCGGCTTGTCGACCAGCCAGCCCGCCGCGGCGATGCCGACCCAGCCCAGCGCGTGCTCACCGAAGTGCGACATGCCGCGCGCGGCCGAGACGACGGCCGGGTTGGTGCCGATGGTCGTCTGCACGGTGTTGATGATGCCGACCTCGAGCGGAACCTCGATGTACTCGTCGTCGCCGCACGCGCAGGCGCACTCACCGCCGCAGCCTTCCTCGGCCAGCTCCAGCTCGGGCAGTTCGGGGTTGATCGCGTTCACTTCTGGGTTCCGTTCAGGCCGAAGGTCTTCTCCCACGCCGCCGTGCTGGTCAGCTCGGCGTGCGCGGCCCGGTAGCGCTGCTGCATCTCCGGGAAGCGGGCGGTGAGCTCTTTACGCAGGCGCATCGCTTCCTTGAGGAGCTCGGCGGCCTTGCGCGGGTCGCGCTTGCGGTAGACGACGCCACGCCCGTCGGCGGTCGTCACGGTGACGCCGTCGACCTGGGACAGCAGGAACCAGCGCGCGTCCAGCGTCGGCACGTTGAGCTGCGGTGTCTCGTGCGCGGCCGGGTCGGCCTTGCGGAAGTTGTGCACGACGCCCTTGGCCAGGCGCGCGACCTTCGCGATCGGGTTGCCCGGCTCGCCGGTCGCGCCGACGCCGTGCCGGTTGGCCAGCGGCAGCTCCGTCGATGACGGCAGCACCACGGCGTCCGGGTACTGCTTGCGCATCGCGTGGATCTTGCCCAGCGCGCTCGGCAGCAGGTCGAACAGGCCCTCGGGCCCGGCCAGGAAGTCGCGGATCGCCTCGTTCTGGATGGCGACCGTCGAGTACTCCAGGCACAGCAGGTGCTTGAGGGTGGCCTTGACCGTGTTCACGATCATCGGCTTGCCGTCGCCGGGCAGGTGCAGCGAGGCGACGACAAGGCGGTTGCGCAGGTGGAAATACGCCTGCCAGTCGATGGCGTCGTCCTTGTCGGACCAGGCCATGTGCCACACGGCCGCGCCGGGCAGGGTGATGGTCGGGTAGCCGGCCTCGCGGGCGCGCAGGCCGTACTCGACGTCGTCCCACTTGAGGAACAGCGGCAGCGGCTGACCGATCTGCTCGGCAACCTGGCGCGGGATCACGCAGGTCCACCAGCCGTTGAAGTCGACGTCGATGCGCCGGTGCAGCAGCTTGGAGTTGTCGCGGTCCTTGAGCGGGTACTTCGAGAAGTCGTGGTCGTACTCGACGTTCGGCGCCGAGGACCACATGAAGATCCCGCGGTCGACGACCTCGCCCATGCTGTGCAGGTGCGAACGCTCCTGCAGGTTCAGCATCTGCCCGCCGACCAGCAGCGGCGACTTGGCGAACCGGGAGAACGCGAGCGCGCGCAGGATCGAGTCGGGCTCGATCTCGATGTCGTCGTCCATGTAGACGATGAACTCGGCGTCGGTCTTGAGCGCCTCGTACATCACCCGGCTGTAGCCGCCGGACCCGCCGAGGTTGGGCTGGTCGTGGATGGAGAGCCGGTCGCCGAGGGTCGCGGCGGCCTCGGTGAAGCCGGGCTCGTCGACGACCTTGCGGTTGCCCTGGTCGGCCACGATCACCTTGGTGACATTGCCGAGCACCAGCGGGTCGGAGCCCAGCGCGGCCAGCGTCTTGACCAGGTCGGTCGGCCGGTTGAAGGTGGGCATGCCGACCGCGATGGTGCCGGTGCCCGGCGCGTCCTGCGGCGCGTACCAGCCACCGGCGAGCAGCGTGACCGCCGTGTCGGTGGTGATGTCGAACCAGATCCAGCCGCCGTCCTCGAACGGACCGAGATCGGTCTCGAACTCCACGGTCACCGAATCCGCGCCCTGGGCGACAGCGAATTCCTTGCCCTGCACATGGATTCGCGAGCCGTCGGCCTTGGAGCGGTAGACGTCGACGCGGCCGTGCCCGGCCAGTTCCAGGCGAAGCACCACCGAGTTCAGCACGCTCCAGCGCCGCCAGTAGCTGGCGGGCAGCGCGTTGAAGTAGGTGCAGAACGACACCTCGGACTCGGCGCCGATCGAGAGCGCGGTCCGGCTGGTGGCGTGCGCGCGGCGCGCGTTGGTGGTGGATTCCTCCAGGTAGAGGGTCCGCACGTCGAGCGGCTCGCCCGGACGCGGCAGGATGATCCGCTGCAGCAGCGCCTTGGCGCGCGTCTCGGTGGTCACGTCGTCGAGCACCGGCGCGCTCACGCCTCGTCCACCAGGGCTGTGCCGGACTCCAGGTGCGGACGCAGCACGTTCTCGAACATGCTCAGCGCCGAACCGATCGCCATGTGCATGTCGAGGTACTGGTAGGTGCCGAGGCGGCCACCGAAGAGGACCTTCTTCCCGGCGGTCTCCTTCTTGGCGAGCTCGCGGTAGGCCAGCAGCTTGGCGCGGTCCTCGGGGGTGTTGATCGGGTAGTACGGCTCGTCGCCGGTCTGCGCGAAGCGGGAGAACTCGCGCATGATGACCGTCTTGTCGGTCGGGTAGTCGCGCTCGGGGTGGAAGTGGCGCGGCTCGATGATGCGGGTGTACGGGGCGTCGGCGTCGTTGTAGTTCATCACCGAGGTGCCCTGGAAGTCGCCGATCTCGAGTACCTCGGTCTCGAAGTCGATCGTGCGCCAGCCCAGCTCGCCCTCGGCGTAGTCGAAGTAGTGATCCAGCGGGCCGGTGTAGACGACCGGCGCGTCCGGGCTGGCCGCGACGATCTCGTCACGCACGTCGAACCAGTCGGTGTTCAGGCGCACCTCGATGAGCTCGGAGGCGGCCATGTTCTCCAGCCACTTCGTGTACCCCTCCTTGGGGAGGCCCTCGTAGGTGTCGTTGAAGTAGCGGTTGTCGAAGGTGTAGCGCACCGGCAGGCGGGTGATGTTGCCCGCGGGCAGTTCCTTGGGGTCGGTCTGCCACTGCTTGGCGGTGTAGTCGCGCACGAACGCCTCGTAGAGCGGGCGGCCGATCAGTGAGATCGCCTTCTCCTCGAGGTTCTGCGCGTCGGCGGTCTCCACCTCGGCGGCCTGCTCGGCGATCAGCGCCTTCGCCTCTTCCGGGCTGAAGTAGCGGCCGAAGAACTGCGAGATCAGGCCGAGTCCCATCGGGAACTGGTAGGCCTGGCCCTTGTGCAGCGCGAACACGCGGTGCTGGTACCCGGTGAACTCGGTGAACTGGGTGACGTAGTCCCACACCTTCTTGTTCGAGGTATGGAACAGATGCGCGCCATACTTGTGGATCTCGATACCGGTTTCCGGCTCCGGCTCCGAGTAGGCGTTGCCACCGAGGTGGTAGCGGCGGTCGATCACCAGCACCCGCTTGCCGAGCAGGTTCGCGGCACGCTCGGCGACGGTCAGGCCGAAGAAGCCGGAGCCGACCACGATCAGGTCGTACTGGTTTGCCGAAGTGGCGGAATCTGCGTTGACGGAGTTACCCGGGGACGATGCGACGGTCACGGGTGCCCAGCGTATCGGAAGACCGCAGATTGTCCCGGCGGAGTCACCGACCTGGGCCTGACCTGGGTCGATTCGGCCGCCTCAGCGGTAGGGGTGATGCGGCGACGGGGCGCCGGGATAGGGAGTGACCTGTCCCGGCGCGGATCCACCGGGATAGGGCATCGCCTGTCCGTGGAGGTATCCACCGGGGATCGCCCCGTGCGGTGGCTGTCCAGCGAAGCCGGATGGCACCTGCGGAGGTCGTCGACCCTGCGTCCGGGTCGTGGCTGCCGAGACCAGCATCAGGATGAGCATGAGCGCCGCCAGCACAGCCGCTGCCCCGGCGATCCGCCTCCCAGATTCGTCGTCGAAGAGCAGACTGCCACCCCAGCCCGCGTCGATCATGACGACGTGCAGCATGATGGTGAATATCGAGTCCAGCCCGAGCACGTTCAACGCGAGATACCCCACCGCGAGGACGCCGGCCATCGCCCGACCTGCCTTCACCCGCCGCGCGAGCAGCAGCGCGGCAACCACCCAGAGCAGCGCGGCGACCAGGTGCGCCAGGGTCATGGCCAGGACTCGGCGAGTGTCGTCCGGGTAACCGGAGCCGATCAGCTGGATCGCCCTGAACCCGCCGACCGTCGCGCCGGCAGCAACCCCGGCGAGCACCACGGCGAGCGCGATCGCCGCCCGGTGTGTGAGCGCGCCCCGTGTGCCGGAACGTCTCGCCCGCGTTTGGGCACCCGGAAACCCTTGATGTCCCGGATATCCGGCCATCGGCATCCCGGGCAGCACGCTCGCGTCCGTAGCCGGCGATTGCCACCATTCACCGGCCGGCTGTCCTGGGCCCGCCGATCCGAGATAGGGCTGCCCGGGGAACACCCCGGGCATAGCCCCGGCCGGGCCTGCAGGCGAGCTCGGATAGCCGATCGCGGGTACTCGCTGATCCGCGCTGGCACCGGCGGGCAGCGGGTGGTCATGGCCGTAGCGCACGGTCGCGGGCGCCAGGCCATTGGTCGGCGAGACCGGCTGAGCCGCACCCGCATTCGGATCGTGGCCGGATGGATGGCTCATGCGTTGTCCCCCGTGTTCGCGCGGATCGTCAGTTGTACGGGTACGGAGGGTACGCGGGCTGGCGGCCTGCGCGGATCCAGCGGCCGGTGGACGGGGCTGCGGCCATGACAAGGATCAGCAGGGGAATCGCTCCGACGATGACGGCGCCGACAAGTGTGGCCGGAGTGGTTTCGTAGCCGGTTTCCGCACTGTTTTCCACGATCGCGGCTCCCGCCGACAATCCGATGCCGATCAGGCTGATCGAAGAAAGGAGGATGAGGAGCACCCGGCCTGCGGTCTTGCGCCGGAACAGCAGGATGGAGCCGAGCAGCAACAGCAGAGCTGGGGCTGAGCCGATCGCGAGGCCGATCGCCACTTCCTCACGGCCCGCTTCGTCCCGAGCGCTCGTGGCGTCGGTGCTCAGCAGAATCGCCAAGCCGATGCCGAGGCCGCCCAGGGAGATCAACGACAGCAGCAGTGCGATCACCGCGGCAGTGATCGCGGTTCCGCCGCCGGCCCGGGGCTGACCGTAGCCCGGGTAGGGGGCGGCGCCGTAAACCGGTGCTCCGTAACCATATTCGTGGCCCGGGGCCGGATAGGACTGGACACCATAGGCCGGTGCGCCGTGCGGTTGCGCGGGGTAGCCCTGCTGGGCGTAAGGATCTGCGCCGTAGCCTGGTTGCGCGTAGCCGCCCGCGTACGGGTCGTTGCTCTGTTGCGGGCCGTACGGATACCCCATTGCGAATCCCCCTCGTGGAAGCCGTCTTCAACACCTACGCGCCCGAACCGACGTGCCCGCGCCGCTGTCCGACGCTGACCCGCCGAAACTATACGGTCGGCCCGACAGCGTGGTCCGGCCGAGCGTAGGCCGCCGTCCACGGCAGTGCCGCGGGCAGCAGCACCAGCGCGCCGAGGACGACGGCGGCCAGCGCCGCCGCCCAGCTGTGGTTCACGATCGCCGTCACGGCACCGGGTACCCCGCCGAAGCCGATCGGAATCGAACGGATCACCGGCTCCTCGGCGAACCAGTGGATGCCGTACTCGGAGTCGTAGTTCACGAGCGTGGCCAGCAGGCCGAGCACACCGAGGCCGACCTGCGCGCTCGCCGCGACGATGAGCACCCACCGGCCGGTCTGGTCGCGCCGCGCGAGCAGCAGCCCGCCGTAGCCGAACGCGAACGCCGCCACCAGCGCGCCGAGCGTGGTGAACAGGGTCAGCGAGTCGTCGAGCCGGTCGGGGTCGGCGAGAAAGGCGCGCACGAGAATCACAGCGCCGAGCAGATTCGCCGCGGCGGCGATGGCGGCGCAGCACACGGCGGTAATCGCCATCACGTCACCGATTGTCGACTTCGTTTCCTGCACGACCATGCTCAGAACCTATCCCGTGCCCTGCCGGCGCGTGGTGGTCCAGCGCCGCGTCGGCTCACTCAGGCTGAGCCCGAGGATCACCACATTGAGCGCGAGCCAGAAATCCAGCGGCCCCAACCGCCACCCGTGACTCGACCCGTTGAGCACGATGACCAGCAATGTCGCACCGGCCATCACCGCGGACATGGTGACCAGCATCCGCCTGCCCAGCATCCGCCGCCGCAACAACAGCAACGCCCCGAGCAGATAGACCACCCCGAGCCCGCCCACGATCCCCGCCCCCACGTAATCGAGCTCGATCTCGCGTCCGAGCGCCAGCACCACCGCCGTCGCCGTGCCGACGATGATTCCCGCACCACCGACCAGCACCCCGAGCCATCCCGCGACCAGCGCGGTCACCGCGCGAGAAGGCCGCTCCGGCCGCACCTGATCCACCACTGTCCCCGCTACTTGTCGACGTCGCCGTCAGTTATACGGCGGAACGGCCGATCGCGGGGTGTTCGCGGACGCGGACGGTCCGCTCGGCGCAGCCTCGACCCAACGGTGGGTCGCCGGAAGCAGCGCCATGACCAGCAGCCCCGCGCAAGCGAGCGCGAGCCCGACATACATGACCTGCGTCTGCAAGTGCTTCGCCGTCGCGAGCGGGGCGAGGCAGCCGAAGATTCCGAGACCGCCGCCGATGATCACCATCGTCAGCCCGGCCGGGCGCCGCGCGAGCAACAGCGCTCCACCCAGGCCGAGCAGCACGGCGAAAACCGCACCAGTTGCGAGCTCGAGCTGGTTCTCCAACTCCATCCCATCCCAGTCGACTTCGACCCTGGGATCCCGCAATTCCTCCATCACTCGGAGCCCGGCGTACCCCGCCTGCGCCCAGACCAGTCCGACCAACCCACCTACGATCGCGCCGATTCCCGCGAAAATGGCCGATATAGGAGGCGTTCTGTCCGCGCGACGCTGCGGGGGCAGAAAGCCCTGCGGCCCTGGCTGATGATTCATAGCTCCCCCGAGATACCGAAACAGTGTTCAACGCCCAGCATCCGGGCGCAGGAAAAGCCTACCGTTGTCTCACACCTCGGCATCAGCGCGCGCATGACGCCAACAGCCGCACCCGGACAGCTATCGTCCGAGCGCGGCTGTCGCCTTTGCATTCCGGCTACATGGCCGTGATCCGTCAGGCGGACTTCTCCCCGACGTACGCGCGGAACGCCTCGAGGATGTACTCGGCGGTCCCGTCACCATGCACGTCGTAGTTCTTCCGGAAACGCGGGTCG
This sequence comes from Nocardia sp. NPDC055029, assembly GCF_053608525.1. NCBI lineage: Bacteria > Bacillati > Actinomycetota > Actinomycetes > Mycobacteriales > Nocardiaceae > Nocardia > Nocardia sp. NPDC055029. Next base: position 63,240 of record NZ_JBSGVQ010000014.1, on the reverse strand, counting down.
GCGACGTACATCTCGCCGAGTCCGAGCAGGTACTCGTCGGTCACCGGGCGGCCCTGCGTTCCGTCACCGAGCCAGGCGCGGTGCCTGGCGACGATCGCCTGGACAGTCTCGCCATCAACGGGAAGTCCAGCGGCATGGGCCTTTCCGAAGTCGGCGGCGATGTCGAGCTGGGTCTGCAGGAACGCCTTCTTGTCGGCCTCGGTCAGCGAGCGCCAGAAACGGTCGCCGCTTTCGTAGGCATCCTTGCCCCAGCGTTCGGTGACCTCATCCTTGTACTGGGTGTGGTCGAAGCCGTCGAAAACCTCTGCGGCCATGAGTGGTTCACCTCTTTCGGTCTTGTGCAACGTGGTGGACACCGACTCGATCTGGCGTGCGATCCGATCCTGTTGCTGCCGAAGCAGTTCCAGGTGGGTGCGCAGGGCGCCCGCGGTGTCCTGTTCACCGGCGAGGACCTCGGCGATCACCGGGAGGCCGAGGCCGAGTTCGCGCAGCAGCAGGATGCGCTGCAGGCGGATCAGGGAGTTCTGGTCGTAGTAGCGGTAGCCGTTGGCGCCGGTCCGGCTCGGCTCGAGCAGCCCGAGCTGGCCGTAGTGGCGCAGCGTCCGGCTGGTGGTGCCCGCGGCTTTCGCGAGGTCCTGGATGGACCATTCACCCGCCATGACCACTCCCTTTCTCGCCGGTGTCTCCAGTCTGCAAGTTGACGCTACGTCAAAGTCAACACCGAAAGTCAGAACCCGATCTCGACCTCGACGGTGTCGCGTTCGGTGTACATCCGCCAGTACCGCGCGCCGAGTTCGTCGTTGCCGATCCGCGGCAGTTCCAGCCCGGCGGGGATCAGCTCGGGATGCGCGTCGACCTGCCGCTGGACGGCGCTGTTCTCGATGAGCGCGCCGATCGCGAGCAGCCCGACGTAGACCCCGGTGCCGTCGAGTTCGGCGGCCAGCTGGCGGACGTAGGCGCGCTGGGCGCCGAGCGCGACACCCATATTGGCCAGGTAGGGCTGCAGATTCGCCTCGGAGGCGCCCGAGGAGAACAGCAGGGCGCCGCTGCCGCGCGCGACCATGGCGGGCAGCAGCGCGCGGCTGAGCTGGATCGGCGAATACACCTTCAGCGCGAACGGCAGTTCCAGCGCCGACGGGTCGATATCGCGGGTGGACGCGCTGCGGATCGACATCCCCGCCGCGGCCGCGTGCACGGCCACCTCGATCGGCCCCAGCTTCTCCGCTACCCGTGCGATGACCTCCGCGGGCTGCGCCGGATCGGTGATGTCGGCGGCGAACGCCTCGGCCTCGATCCCGTCCGCGCGCAGGGCCGCGGCGCGTTCCGCGGCCGCGTCCGGGTCACGGCCGATCACCGCGACCCGAAATCCGTTGCGACCGAAGTACCGTGCGGTTCCCGCGCCCAGCCCGGGTCCGTATCCGAAGATCGCGAGCGTGCTCATCCGACTACCTCACTAAGTTGAGCATTGGTTCAAGTTATCGGCAACCTAGCACTAACTTGAACCACGGCTCAAGATAATTCGCACCGCTGATTTGTAGGATCGGCGAATGCCCGAGGACAAGCCGTTGCGCAGCGACGCCAAGCGCAACCGCGACGCGTTGGTCACCGCGGCCCGCGAGCTCTTCGAGGAACGCGGGCTCGACGCGCCGCTCAAGGACATCGCCGCGCGGGCCGGCGTCGCGATCGGCACCCTCTACAACCGCTTCCCCACCCGCGACGACCTCATCGCCGCCGCCGTCGCCGACCGGGTCGAGGCAGGCACCGCGATCGCCGAGCGGGCGCTCGAACTCACCGACCCGTGGGAGTCGTTCACGTTCCTCGTCGAGCGGATCTGCGCACTCCAGGCGAACGACCGCATCCTCGGCGAGCTCGCCCTGCGCAATCCACCGAGCGCCGCGCTGGAGCGGGCACGCGAGCACGGTCACGCGCTGATGCGCCGGATCATCGCCCGCGCACAGGAGGCCGGAGCGCTGCGCCCCGACTGGACACTCGAGGACATCGCCTTCATCACCTGGTCGCATACGAGTGTCGTCGCCGCGACGGCGAGCGTCGCCCCCGAGCTCTGGCGCCGCAACCTCGCCCTGATCCTGGACGGCCTGCGCGCGAAAGCCGCGCACCCCCTGCCGGTTCCGGCCCTTACCGAGGACCAGTTGATGCAGGCGATGCGCGGCTGAGCCGACCGGCTACTCAGCGAGCCGTAGCTTCGGCCGCCGAAACCGGCTCCGGCGCAGGCAGAACCGCGACCTCGGTGATCGCGACAGCGGCGGCGTCGTCGATGTCCTCGGGCGAGAACGGTTCAGCCACCACCGGCGCGGGCTTCGGCGGAATCTGGCCGAGCACGGTGCCGACGAGAGCGATGACGAGGCCGAGGATCTGCAACGGAGTGAGCGCCTGACCGAGGGCGATCCAGCCGATCACCGCGGCCGACATCGGGCTCAGCAGACCGAGGAACGCCACCGAAGTCGCGGGCACACGCGAGATTCCGCGGAACCACAGCCAGTACGCGAGCGCGGTGCCGATGATGCCGAGGTACAGGTAGCCACCGATGGCGGCACCGTCGAGCGCGGGCGGAGCGCCTTCGAGGAGCACCGCGAGCGGCAGGATGAACAGCCCACCGGCGGTGAGCTGCCAGCCGGTCATCGCCAGCGGACCGACGCCGTCGGGGCGTCCCCACTTCTTGGTCAGCACGGTGCCCGCCGACATCGCCGCCGCGCCGGCCAGTCCGGCGACGACACCGATCGTGTCCAGCTCGGCGTTACCGCGCAGCACGACCAGCGCGACGCCGAAGACGCCGATCACCCCGGCGATCACCTTGCGCCGGGTCGGCGCCTCGGCGAGCAGCACGGCCGCGAAGCCGAGCGCGATCATCGGCGCCACCGCGCCGAGCACCCCGGCCACGCCGCCGGGCAGCCGGTACGCGGCCAGGAACAGCAGCGGGAAGAACGCGCCGATATTGAGCACGCCGAGCACCGCGGCGCGGCCGAGCCAGATGCCGCGCGGCAGCACCCTGGTCAGCGCCAGCAGCACCAGGCCCGCGGGCAGGGCGCGCATCAGGGCGGTGAACAGGGGCCGGTCCGGGGGCAGGAATTCGGTGGTGACGGCGTAGGTGGAGCCCCACACGATCGGGGTGAGGGCGGTGAGTGCGAGGGTGCCCGCGTAGCCGGTCGGGCGGGTTGCGGTGGTCATGTTCACTCCTGATTGATAATCTCAACATTGAAATATCTACCCGGCGGGATGGCTCAGCGTCAAGTAGATGAACGTTAAGAGTTTCAACCGAGAGGAAAGCGCATGCGGGATGCCGTCGACCTGATCACCGCGCACTGGCGGGCCGAACGCCCCGATGTCGATGTGTCGCCGATGGCGATCGTCGGCCGGATCACCCGGCTCTCGCGCGTCCTCGAGCAGGACCTAAAACGCTTCTTCGCAGGTCACGGCCTGGAATTCTGGGAGTTCGACGTGCTGGCCACGCTGCGCCGCTCCGGCGGCGACACCGGCCTGACCGCGGGCTCGCTCAACCGGGCCGCCATGGTCACCTCCGGTGCGATCACCAACCGGATCGATCGGCTGGCCGCGAAGAACCTGGTCCGGCGCGTCCCGTCGGCCGATGACCGCCGGTCGGTCTTCGTCCAGCTCACCGACGAGGGCCGGGAACTGGTCGACCGTCTCCTGCCGCTGCACATGGCGAACGAGCAGCGGCTGCTCGCGTCACTGGGCGCCGAGGATCGCGAACAACTCGCCGGTCTGCTGCGTGTCCTGGCCGTCGGCCTGGACGACACCGCCCTCGACTAACCCGGCGTAATCGTGCAATTCGAGCTGCGGCAGTCAGATATCTGATCGAAGCGCGCCGATTTGCACGATTACGCCGGGCTACTCGCCGGCGTGGATCCCCGGCGCGGCAGCCGGATTCGCCGGGCCGTACACGGGCGTCTCCAGCGGCACACCAGCCACCGGCGCGCCAGCCGCAGCCTGCGTCGGCACACCAGCCACCGGCGCAGGCGCACCTGCCGGCGGCACAGCACCCGCACCGGGCGTCGGCGCGTCAGCCGTCGGCGCACCACCCGCACCCAGCGTCGGGTCGCCGGGTTGGGCCGGGATCTGCGCGCCCGGCGTGGCATCCATTGGCGCCGAACCTTCGGGCGTCGTCACCTTCGGCTCCCCCGACGCCGACGGAGGCAGCTGATCACCCGCACCCGGAACGAGCTGGAGCAGCGTCGAGAAGTCGACGACCTGCGCGCCGAGCGTCTTCGTCGCCACGATGACACCGTTCGTGTACAGCCGGTAGGTGCCCGCCCGTTGCGGCAGTTGCATTTCCGGCCCGATGGGCGCGCCGATCGCACTCTGCGCACCGCCGATCCGCCGGTACTCGGCGTCGATGATGCTCTCGCCCGCAAGTGCCTCGATCGTCGGATCAGGCTCGATCGTCGGATCAGGCTCGATCGGGTAGGTGGGAGCCGTTGGCGCTGGGGCGGTTTCGACGAGTTCGTCGGGCGCGGGGCCGACGGCGAAGGTCTCGATATCGGCGGGCCTGCCGCCGTCGGGAGCCGCGGAGTACTCCGAGCGCAGGATCAGCCCGTCGCGCAGCAGCACCGTGCCCGTGGTCGCCGCGACGGCTTCGGTGGTGCGCGAATCCTCTTTCACCGTACCGGGATACACCTGGCAATCGGTGGTGTCGCAGGTCTGCGCGTAGGCGTAGCGGTTCTCCGCGAGCGCGTAGGAACGGGCGGCGATCGCTTGCGCGCGCAAGGCCTCGAACGCACCCTGATCGGCCCAGTTCGCCTGCATCTCCGCGGGCAGCAGCCCGGCGAGGTAGTCGTCGAGGTCCACCTGGTTGACGGTCCGGTAGGCGCCGCCCTCCAGCGCGACGCCGAGCGCGCCGCGATAGGCGGTGCCGCCGCACAGGGTGAGGTGTTCGTCGGCGGGCCTGCCCGGCCCGGCATCGACGGGGTAGACGAACGGATCGTCGGTCGCGGCCTGCCACAGCACCTCGCCGTCGCAGCCGGTGGTGACCACCACGTTCGCGCCGCCGTCCGGCAGCGGAGTGAGGTGCGCGGCATCGCCCGGTCCGATCATCCGGCCCGCGACCTGCGCGCCGGCGGCGGCGAAGGTGTCGAGGGTGGCGTCGTCCTGGGCCTGCAGCCGGACGCCGATGGTGGTCGGACCGACCTGACCGAGGGCGGCGCCCGGATAGTAGTGCCCGAGGATCTCCTCGGCGGTCCAGCCTTCCCTGGCGCTGTCGAACGCGCCGACCTGACTCATCCCGCGCCCGTGGCCTGCTCCGACCGTCGGAGCGACTTGGCCGGGCAGGATCTGCCACAGCCCGATCGCGCCGGTCAGCGCCAGTGCGGTGCCGCCGACCAGGACCGGCAGTGGCGCTGTCCTGAGCATCGGCACGCTGCGGCGCCGTGTCCCTCGGCGGGTACTGCGGTTGATCTTGGTGTCCGCTCTCATCCTGCGCTCCCACGGTTCGGTGGTTCGACCGGCGGAGCTCGCGTCGGCATGTCGTCACCGCCGAGCGGGTTCCGAAGGCTACATTCGAGCAATCACATAATCCTCAAGTTGAGGTTTAGATATGTGACGTATGTTAACTAGTGTGGTGTGTGAGGCAAGAGGAAGCAAGCATCACTTGCCGGTGATGGGCCCCTGAACCACCAAGGTCTACGAGCTCGACCCTGATTGGAGAAGGCACGTGCGTAATCGAAAGCCGAAACGTTCCTACGTGCTCCCGGTGGTCACCACGCTCGCCGTCGCCGCTCCTGTCGGCGCCTTCGCGCTGAGCGACTCGACCGATTACCGCAGCACAAACGACCAGCTCGAGGCGGTGCCCGCACAGCTGGCCGAGGTCGCGCTGACCTCCGTCCCCGACATCACTGTCCCGCTACGCGAGCTGACCGGTCTCGACTTACCCGATCTGCACCTATCGGATCTGCAGATGCTGCCGCTGCCGACCTCGATTCCGGTGCCGCCGGGATTGCCCGTTCCGCCGGGCGTGGCGCTGCCGACAGAGATCGTGCTGCCGCCGATACCGACAAAGGCGCAACCGACAACGACCACCGCCGCGCCGGCACCCGGCCAGCAGGGCGGCGCACCCGCGCGTCCACCGGCGCCGAGCACCGCGGTCCCGACCGCGCCTGCGACACAGCCGCCCGCCGCGGCCCCGGCCGCGCCAGCTCCGGCAGCACCAGGGGCGCCAGCACCGGCAGCGCCCGGCGCACCCGCGGCACCAGCCCCCGCAGCGCCGGTCGCACCCGCGGCACCGGCCGCCCCCGCAACACCAACTCCGGCAGCACCGGTCGCACCAGGGGCACCGGCACCCGCGGCACCAGCCCCGGCGGCGCCCGCGGCTCCGGCTCCCGCAGCGCCCGTAGCGCCGACACCTGCCGCACCAGCCCCGGCCGCACCCGCGACGACTCCGCCCGCAGGTGCCCCGGTCGCCCACCGTCCGGCCGGCATCAAGTTCATCGCCGATCCGGCCAACCTGGAACCCGGCACCACTCCCGACACCCCCGCGCTCTCCCCCGGCGCGGTCGCCGCCGACCTGGTCGACCAGGTCGGCGCCCAGGTCAAGGAGCTCACCCAGGACACCCCGTTCAGCATGGTCGCCGTCACCGCGCGTGACCTGGTGAACACCACGACCAAGCTGCGCGCCCGGCAGCAGGACGGCAACTGGGGACCCTGGTACGACGCCGATCCGCTCGACACCAGGGCCACCGACCACACTTCCGCCGACGCACTGACCGGCACCGAGCCGATCTACGTCGGCGAGACCACCGCCGTGCAGATGCTGGTGACCCGCAAGCCGGCAGCGGCCCCCGACCACGACCCGGCCCACCTCACCGAGGCCGCGCTCAAGGCCATCCTGATCAACCCCGGTCGCGCCGCCATCGACGCCGGACTCACCGACGTCGCGGCCGCGCTGCCCGGCGGCGGACCGAAGGTCATCACCCGCGCGCAGTGGGGCGCCGACGAGTCGATCCGCTGCGAGGAACCCACCTACGACGATGGTGTCGGCGGCGTCACCGTGCATCACACGGCAGGCCGCAACGAATACAGCCGCGCGGAGTCGGCGGGCATCGTCCGGGCGATCTACGCCTATCACGCCGAAACCCTCGGCTGGTGCGACATCGGCTACAACGCCCTGGTCGACCAGTACGGCCAGATCTTCGAGGGTCGCTACGGCGGTCTCGATCGCGCGGTGCAGGGCGCGCACGCGGGTGGTTTCAACGAGAACACCGCGGGCGTGGCGGTGATGGGCAACTACGAGTCAGAGACCCCGAGCGAGGCCTCACTCAACGCGATCGGCAAGTTCATCGGCTGGCGGACCAAGCTCGCCGGGCTGAACCCCAAGGGCCACACCACGATGTACTCCGAGGGCACCGAGTTCACCCCGTACGCCCTGGACGAGGCGGTCGACCTGCCGGTGGTGTTCGCCCACCGCGACGTCGGCAACACCGACTGCCCCGGCGACGCCCTCTACGCCCTGATGGACCGCATCCGCAATATCGCCGCGGGCAACGCGGGCACCTATTCCTCACCCGCGACGCCTTCCCGCCCGCCGAGCCAGCAGGCCCGCGCACCGCAGCAGGGCAACATGGCCGAACTGGGCGCCCTGGTCGACAAGCTGCTCGGGCTGTCCGGCGAGAACGAGATCGCCAGGCACTGGGTGAGCCGCGGCGGCGTCGACGGTCCGCTCGGCGCGCCGCAGTCGGATCTGCTGTCGGGCTCACAGGGCCGCCAGTACGCGAAGTTCGCCAACGGCTACGTCTTCTCCGGCGAGAACGGCCAGGTCTTCGAGGTGGTCGGCGCGATCCTGGACCGCTACCTGAGCCTGGGTGCCGACGCGGGCGTGCTCGGCCTGCCGACCGGCAGTGCGTACCTCGTACCGGATGGTCTGCGCACCGATTTCCAGAACGGTTCGCTGGTGCTCAACGAGCTCACCGGCATCGTCACCACGTTCTGGAAGACCTACAACGAGACCTACGAGGAAGAGATGGAGGGGATGAACACCAAGCCCGAACAGGCGCCCGCCACCACGGCGCCCACGTCGAGGGTGCCCGCGACCCCGGCTGCCCCCGCTAATTCACCGACGGAACCGGCCGCCCCCGCCGGCCCACAGGCCGCCGCACCCGCACCGGCCGCCCCCACGGCCCCGCCGGTCCCCACGGACCCGCAGGCCGTCGCACCCGGCGCGGCTGACCCCGTACCCGTCGATCCGGCACCGGCCCAGCCTCCGGTAGCCGCAGAGCCCGCCCCGGTCGGCTAACCCCCGGTCATGGCGAAGAACGGCCGGTGCCCCTCCACCCGAGGGCACCGGCCGTTACTTGTCCGACCAAGATCACCAAGCCGTGGTGGCGCAGGCCTCTCGGCCGATACTCACCTGACAGCGTGGTGATCAATCGCGCAGCTCAGGACCACCAGCGTTCGAGCACCATCGCGACGCCATTGTCGATATTGCTTCCGGTGACCTCGTCCGCGGCGGCACGTGCCTCCGGATGCGCGTTACCCATGGCGACACCGTGCCCGGCCATCGTCAGCATCGGCACGTCGTTGGGCATGTCGCCGAACGCGACGATCGACGCGTCGTCGACGCCGACCCGTCGCGCCACCTCGGCCAGCCCGGACGCCTTGGTCACCCGCGGCACCGCCAGCTCGATCAGCCCGTTCTCGGTGGAGTAGGTGATCTCGGCGCGATCCCCGATCAGCGGCGCGAGCGCGGCGCGCATCGCGGAACTGCGGGCCGAACTCAGCCGGATCAGCATCTTGATCGCGGGCGACTCGATCACCTCGGCATGCGAGACGACGGTGTCGTCCGGGTTGAGCCAGGCGTGCTCGTAGTTCGGCGAGCTGACGAACTGCGGGGTGGCGGCGTCGTGCGCGCTCGCGCCGACGCGCTCGGTGGCCAGTCCGCAGCCGGGTAGCGCGTGTTCGGCGAGTTCGGCCAGCCAGCCGAGGGTCTCGACGTCGAGGGTGTGGCTGGACAGGACGCGGTCGTTGGCGCTGTCGTAGATGACAGCGCCGTTGCCGCACACCGCGAGCGGCGCGTACCCGAGTTCGCTGACGACCGGATCGATCCAGCGCGGCGGCCTGCCGGTGGCGAGCACGAAGGTGGCGCCGTCGGCGACGAGCGCGTTGACGGCGGACTTGGTGCGGGCCGATACCTTGTCCGCGTCGTCGATCAGCGTGCCATCGACATCGGTGGCCACCAACTTCGGTTTCGGGTGCAGGGGCGTCATCCATTCCATCCTGCCGCACGTCGCCACGCGGGGACGGCGGACTGTCCTTATGATCAGGGCCTGAATACCCGATCCAGAGGGGACTGATGACCGGCTTTCTGTTGCGGCGCGCGCTCAACTACGTCGTGCTCTTGCTGCTGGCCTCGTTCCTGACGTTCAGCCTGGCCTCGCTCACCTTCCGCCCGCTCGACAGTCTCGAGCAGCGCAATCCGCGCCCGCCGCAGTCGGTGATCGATGCCAAGGCCGAGCAGTTGCACCTCGACGAGCCGATCCCTCAGCGCTATCTCACCTGGCTCGGCGGCGTCGTGCAAGGGGATTTCGGGACGACGCTGGCCGGCCAGCCGGTGAGCGAGGAACTGGGCAGACGGGTGGCGGTGAGCCTGCGGCTGCTGATCCTCGGCTCGGTCATCGGCACGTTCCTGGGTGTACTCATCGGCGCGGCAGGGGCGATCCGGCAATACCGGTTCAGCGACTATTTCACGACAGTGGTCTCGCTGCTGATCATCTCCACCCCCGTGTTCCTGCTGGCGACTCTGCTGAAATACGGTGCGCTGCAGATCAACACGGCGACCGGTACCCAGATCTTCCTGTACACCGGCGAGACCTCGGCCACCCAGGTCGTCGGCTTGTGGAACCAATTCGTCGACCGCGCACAGCATCTCGTACTGCCGACACTGGTGCTGGTGCTCGGCGCCGCGGCCGGGTACAGCCGCTACCAGCGCAACGCCATGCTCGACGTCCTGCAGAGCGACTTCATCCGCACGGCTCGGGCGAAGGGGCTCTCGCGCAACCGGGCACTGTACAAACACGGCCTGCGCACCGCCCTGATCCCGATGGCCACCCTGTTCGCCTACAGCCTCGGCGGATTGATCACCGGAGCGACATTCGTCGAGAAGATCTTCGGCTGGCACGGCGTCGGTGAATGGTTCATCGACGGGATCAACGCCCAGGATCTGTACATCGTCGTCACGGTGGCGACCTTCGCCGGGCTGGTGGTGCTCGTGTCGGGTCTGCTCTCCGATGTCGTGCTGGCCCTGCTCGACCCGAGGGTGCGTGTCTCGTGACCGAAACCGAGATCATCGTCGTCGGCGCCCCCGAGGCGGTCGCGGCCGGACGCCGCAAGCTGGTCTGGCGCCGTTTCCTGCGCAACAAGCCCGCCGTCGTCGGCGCGGTGATCCTGCTCCTGCTGGTGATCGTCAGTTTCGCGCTGCCCCCGCTGCTGGCGTGGGACTACCAGCAGATGGACTACAAGGCGCTACTGAAGCCGCCGAGCGCCGAGCATCCGTTCGGCACCACCCAGATCGGCCAGGATGTGCTCGCCCAGACCATGCGTGGCCTGCAGAAATCGCTGATCATCGGATTCTGTGTAGCGCTGTTCTCCAGCATCATCGCCTCCACGGCGGGCGCGCTGGCCGGGCTGCTCGGCGGCTGGACCGACCGGGCCATCATGTGGCTGGTCGACCTGCTGCTGGTCGTCCCCGCGTTCATCATCATCGCGCTGTTCGCCCCGCGCACCAAGGGTTCCGGTTCGATCGCGATCCTGATCGTGCTGCTCAGCGTGTTCGGCTGGATGATCTCGGCCCGCATCATCCGCGGCCTCACCCTGAGTCTGCGTGAACGCGAATTCATCCGCGCCGCACGGTATATGGGCGCGCCGACGCACAAGGTCATCATCAGCCACATCATCCCGAACATCGCCTCGATCCTGATCATCGACACCACGCTGGCCGTCGGCGCCGCGATCAGCGCCGAAACAGGTTTGAGCTTCCTCGGTTTCGGTGTCCAGCCGCCCGATGTGTCGCTGGGTTCGCTGATCGCCGCAGGCACCAAGTCCGCGCTGACCTACCCGTGGCTGTTCCTGTTCGCCGGTGGCCTGCTGATCACGATCGTGTTGTGCGCCAACCTCGTCGGCGACGGCCTGCGTGACGCCTTCGACCCGGGCGCCCGCGGTGCCCGCAGGGCGCGCAAGGAGGTCGCCGAGCAGAAGGACGAGGCGCAGGTGGAGTTGAAGGAAGCCGAGAAGCGATGACCACGTCCACCGCACCCCTGCTCGAGGTAACCGACCTGCGGGTTTCCTTCCCCGGTGAGGAAGGCCGCGTCGACGCCGTGCGCGGGGTGAACTACACCGTCGGCGACGGCGAGGTGCTCGCGATCGTCGGCGAGTCCGGTTCCGGCAAGTCGGTATCCTCGCTGGCCGTGATCGGCCTGCTGCCCGAACAGGCACGCGTGCAGGGCTCGATCCGGCTGCGCGGTCGCGAGCTGCTCGGCCTCGGCGACAAGCAGATGTCGAAGCTGCGCGGCTCCTCGATCAGCATGGTCTTCCAGGACCCGCTCTCGGCGCTGACCCCGGTGTACCGGGTGGGCGACCAGGTGGCGGAGGCGCTGCTCGCGCACGGCTCGATGAGCCGCAAGGAAGCCGACGAACGCGCGATCGAGCTGCTCGAACTCGTCGGCATCCCCGACGCGCGCCTGCGCTCGCGGGCGTTCCCGCACGAGTTCTCCGGCGGTATGCGCCAGCGCGTGGTGATCGCCATGGCCATCGCCAACGATCCGGCGCTGATCATCTGCGACGAGCCGACCACCGCACTCGACGTGACGGTGCAGCGCCAGATCCTCGACCTGCTGCGCAAGGCCCGCGACATCACCGGCGCCGGCGTCATCATGATCACCCACGACATGGGCATCGCGGCCACGATCGCCGACCGGGTCGCGGTCATGTACGCGGGCAAGGTCGTCGAAACCGCGCCGGTCACCGAGCTTTTCACCGCGCCGCGGATGCCGTACACGGTGGGCCTGCTCGGCTCGATCCCGCGCATGGACGGCCCGCCGCGCAAGCCGCTGATCCCGATCGTCGGCGCGCCGCCCGCCATGCACGATCTGCCGCGTGGCTGCTCGTTCGCGCCGCGCTGCCCGATCGCCATCGACGACTGCACCGCCGCCGAACCGCCGCTGGAGAAGGTCGCGCCCCGGCACTCGGCGGCCTGCATCCGTACCGCCGAGGTCGGCACGTCCCAGCTGTTCGAGGCCTACCGCAAGGAGATCCCCGAACCGGCGCGGCCCGAGGCCACCGATTCCGATGTGGTCCTGCGGGTCACCGATCTGGTGAAGACCTTCGCGCTCACCTCCGGCGTGCTGCTGCGCCGCAAGACCGGCGAGGTTCGCGCCGTCGACGGCATCAGCTTCGCCGTGCGCGCCGGCCGCACCCTGGCCCTGGTCGGCGAATCCGGTTCGGGCAAGTCGACGACCCTGTCCCAGATCATGGACCTGGTTCGCCCGCAGTCGGGCAGCATCGAGGTCCTCGGCACCGACGTCGCGAGCCTCACCAGGGACCGCACCCGCGAGATCCGCCGCAAGATGCAGATCGTCTTCCAGGACCCCAGTTCCTCCCTCGACCCGCGCCTGCCGATCTTCGACGCGCTGGCCGAGCCGCTGCGCATCGACGGCCGCTCGCGCGAGGAGGTCAACCGCCGGGTCCCGGAGCTGCTGCGCCAGGTCGGCCTGCGCCCCGAACACGCCGAGCGCTACCCGGCGGACTTCTCCGGCGGACAGAAACAGCGCATCAGCATCGCCCGCGCCCTCGCCCTCGACCCCCAACTGCTCGTCCTCGACGAACCCGTCTCCTCGCTGGACGTGTCGATCCAGGCCGGCGTCCTGAATCTGCTGCGTGACCTGCAGGCCGAGCGCGGACTGTCCTACCTGTTCGTCTCGCACGACCTGTCCGTGGTCCGCAATCTCGCCCACGACATCGCCGTCATGTTGCGCGGCAAGATCGTCGAATCCGGCCCGGCCGAGCAGATCTTCGCGAATCCTCGGCACGAGTACACCCGCGCGCTGATCGCGGCAGTCCCGGAACCCGTCGTCAGCGGCTGAGCACCAGGAGGCGCCATGAGATCCCGAGGAATGCAGTCCCGTCGCCGCGGCCGGCTGCGCTGCGCCGCCGTGGTGGTGGCGGCCGGGATGATCGTGGCGGGGTGCGGGGCGGGTGAGGAGTCGGCGACCGGTCTCAGCGATGCGCTCGGGACGACCAGCGATATCAATCCCCAGGGATTGGACGCGCTGCGCGAGGGTGGGAATCTGCGGCTGGCCACCACCTCGTATCCGGCGAACTGGAACACGCTGTCCAACGACGGCAACGAGGGCGAGATCGCCGACATCCTGCGGCCGATGATGCCGCGCTCGTTCGAGATCGACGCGGCCGGACAGCTCAGCGTCAACACCGACTATTTCACCGATATAGCGCTGACCGGCACCGACCCGATGCGGGTCACCTATTCGATCAACCCGAAAGCGGTGTGGTCGGATGGTTCGCCGATCACCTGGGAGGACATCGCCGCCCAGGCGAACGCGCTCAGCGGCCGCGACAAGCGCTACCTGATCGCGATCACCTACGGTTTCGAGTTCGTCGAGAAGGTGGAGCGTGGCGTCGACGACCGCCAGGCGATCCTCACCTTCAACACCCCGTTCGCCGACTGGCGCGGCCAGTTCGCGGGCAACAGCTCCCTGTACCCGAAGTCGGTGACCAGCACGCCCGAGGCGTTCAACACCAGCCTCGTCGACGCGATCGGCCTCACCTCGGGCCCCTTCGTCATCACCGCCACCGACCGTGCTCAGGGCCGGATCACCCTGGGCCGCAACCCGAAATGGTGGGGCGACAAGCCGGTCCTCGACACCATCACCTACAGCGTGCTCGACCGATCGTCGTGGGTACAGGCCCTGCAGAACAACGAGCTCGACCTCGCCCTACTCACGACCATCGACGACGTGAAGACGGTCCGCGGCACCGAAGGACTCGTCGTCCGCCGTGCCCCCGGTAATCGCTGGCGGCACATCACCTTCAACGGCGCGCCGGGCTCGATCCTCGCCGACCCCGCAGTGCGCGTGGCGATCTCGAAGGCGATCGACCGCCAGGGCATCGTCTCCGCGATCCAGAACGGCCTCGTCGAGAACCCGAAACCGCTGAACAACCACGTCTTCCTGCAGGGCCAGCAGGGCTACCAGGACAACAGCCTCGGCTTCGATCCAACCGCCGCCGCCAAGGAACTCGACGCACTCGGCTGGAAGCTCAACGGTGACGTCCGCGAGAAGGACGGCCGCAAACTCGTCATCCGCGACGTCATGTACAACGACCCGACCTGGGTGCAGATCGCCCAGATCATCCAGCAGAACCTGGCCGCGATCGGCGTCGGCCTGACCCTCGACACCAAGCCCGCCGCGGGCCTTTTCACCGACGTCATCCAGCCCGGCGATTTCGACGCCGCCCAATTCACCTTCCAGGGCGACCCGTTCCCCCTCGCCAGCATCCGCCAGATCTACTACTACGACCCCAACGACCTCCAGGGCAATTTCGGCCGCATCGGCTCCCCCGAACTCAACGCCCTCATCGAACGCACCCTCACCGAACTCGACCCCCAGAAGTCCATCGACCTGGCCAACCAGGTGGACCGCATGGTCTTCGAAGAAGGCCACTCCCTGCCGCTCATGCAGTCCGACGGCAGCTACGGCGCCCGCACCACCCTCGCCAATATCGGTTCGCCGGGATTGGCATCGTACGACTACACGAAGATCGGCTTCGTGAAATAGCCGCAGCTACTCACGCCGTCCGGCTCATGAGGTAAACGCGCCGCACTTGTGCAGCGAACTATCGGAAAGGAGCGAACCATGCGGATTCGTTCAATGACCACCCGCTTGGCAATACCACTGGTCATAGTCAGCGTGCTCGCTGCCGGGTGCGGCGTGGGCGAGGAGGTGACAGCGGAAGGCTCCGCGGCGCTCGGCACCACCAACGACATCAATCCCAAGGATGTCAGCGAACTGCGTGACGGTGGCAATCTGCGGCTGGCGCTGACCTCCCTGCCCGAGAACTGGAACAACCTGCACACCGACGGCAACGACGGTGACACCGGCGCCCTGCTGCGTCCGGTCATGCCGCGAGCCTTCAAGACGAACGCGGCAGCGGAGCTCTCGGTGAATACCGACTTCTTCACCGATGTCGCGTTGACCAATACCGATCCGCAGCAGGTGACGTACACGATCAACCCCAAAGCGGTATGGACGGACGGCACTCCGATTTCCTGGGAGGACATCAAGTCCCAGGCCGCGGCCCTCAGTGGCGCCGACAAGGCATTCTTGATCGCCAACAACAGCGGTTTCGATCGCGTCGAGAAGGTCGAGCGCGGTGTCGACGACAAGCAGGCCGTCATCACCTTCAAAAAGCACTATGCCGACTGGCGTGGCCAGTTCGCAGGCAACTCGTTCCTGTTCCCGAAGTCGATCACAGGCACCGCGGAAGCCTTCAACAACAGCCAGGTCGACGCGCTGACCGTGTCGTCCGGACCGTTCGTCGTCCAGTCCGTCGACCGGGGGCAGAGCCGGGTCGTCCTCGGGCACAATCCGAAGTGGTGGGGCGACAAGCCGAAGCTCGACACCATTACCTTCAGCGTGCTCGACAGCTCGGCGTTCGTTCCCGCTCTGCTGAACAACGAGATCGATGCGGTGGGCGTCGCCAGTCGCGACGAGTTGAAATCCGCGAGAGACACCGCGGGCGTCGCGATTCGCCGAGCGCCCGGCAACAGCTGGGGCCACTTCACCTTCAATGGCGCACCCGGCTCTGTCCTCGCCGACCAGGGTGTTCGAGTGGCGATCTCGAAGGCGATCGATCGTCAGGGCATCGTCACCGCTGTCCAGAACGGGCTCGTCCAAGATCCGCAGCCGCTGAACAATCACATCTACCTGCGCGGCCAGGACGGCTATCAGGACAACAGCCTCCCCTTCGATCCGACGGCCGCGGCCAAGGAGCTCGACGCTCTCGGCTGGAAGCTCAACGGCGACGTGCGCGAAAAGGACGGGCGCAAGCTCGAGATCCGCGACGTCATGTACAACGACCCGACCAATATCCAGATCGGGCAGATCATCCAGCAGAACCTCGCACAGATCGGCGTCAAGCTGACGATCGAGACGAAGCCAGGAGCCGGGCTCTTCTCGGATGTGCTCCAGCCGGGCAACTTCGACGTCGGCCAGTGGTTCTGGGCAGGCGACCCCTTCCCGCTCAGCAGCCTGACCCAGATCTACGGCTACAACCCGGACGACATTCAGGGTAACTACGGCCGCATCGGCTCCGCTGAGATCAACGCCCTGATCGAGCAGACCGTCTCCGAGCTCGATCCGGTCAAGGCGAAGCAGCTGGCCAACGAGCTCGATCGAAAGATCTTCGAGGAGGGGCATTCCCTGCCTCTGTTCCAGTCCGCGGGCAATGTCGCGGTGCGGGACAACCTGGCGAACTTCGGTGCGGCAGGCTTGGCTTCGCTCGACTACACCAAGATCGGCTTCGTCAAGTAGCTGTCGACCCGCCGCACTCGTGCAGCGAACCTTCGGAAAGGAGCGGACCATGCGGATTCGTTCAATGACAACCCGTCTGGCAATACCACTGGTCATCGTCAGTGTGCTCGCTGCCGGATGCGCATCGGACGAGGGTGCCGAAACCGGTGGTTCTGCCGCGCTCGGCACTACCAACGACATCAATCCCAAGGATGTCAGCGAACTTCGTGATGGCGGCAACCTGCGGCTGGCGACCAGCGCTCTGCCGCAGAACTGGAACGCGCTGCACAACGACGGCAACGACGCCGGGACCGCCGCTCTGCTGCGGCCGGTGATGCCGCGGGCGTTCACCACTGATGCGGCGGCCAATCTCTCGGTCAACACCGACTTCTTCACCGACATCCAGCTGACCGGAACCGACCCACAGCAGGTGACGTACACGATCAATCCCGAGGCGGTGTGGTCCGACGGCACGCCGATCTCCTGGGAGGACATTCAGTCTCAGGCCACTGCGCTCAGCGGCGCCGACAAGGCGTATCTGATCGCCAACAATTCCGGCTTCGATCGGGTCGAGAAGGTCGAGCGGGGCGTCGACGACAAGCAGGCCGTCATCACGTTCAAGGAGCACTACGCGGATTGGCGTGGCCAGTTCGCGGGCAATTCGTTCCTGTTCCCCAAGTCGGCCACCGCGACGGCCGAGGCGTTCAACAACAGTCAAGTCGACGCGCTGGGGCTGTCGGCGGGTCCGTTCATCGTCCAGTCGGTCGACCGCGCGCAGGGCCGAGTCGTGCTCGCGCGTAACCCCAAGTGGTGGGGCGATACTCCGAAGCTCGACACGTTCACTTTCAGCGTGCTGTCCAGCGAAGCCACTCTGCCCGCGTTGCAGAACAACGAGATCGACGCGGTCGGTCTCGCCAACATCGACGAGCTGAAGACCGCACGCAGCACGCCCGGCATCGCGATTCGCCGAGCACCGGGCAACAGTTGGTCGCACCTGACATTCAACGGCGCGCCCGGCTCGATCCTGGCCGAACAGGGTGTGCGCGTCGCCATCTCGAAGGCGATCGACCGCCAGGGCATCGCCACGGCCATTCAGAACGGCCTGGTTGCCGACCCGAAGCCACTCAACAACCACATCTACTTGGCCGGCCAGAAGGGCTATCAGGACAACAGCCTCGGCTTCGATCCGACCGCCGCCGCCCAAGAGCTCGATGCTCTCGGTTGGAAGCTCAACGGTGACGTCCGCGAGAAGGACGGCCGCAAACTCGAAATCCGCGACGTCATGTACAACCAGGACGTCTGGGTACAGATCGCACAGATCATCCAGCAGAACCTCGCTCAGATCGGCGTGAAGCTGAACATCGAGACCAAGCCGGGCGCGGGGTTCTTCACCGAGAACATTCAGCCGGGCAATTTCGATGTCGGACAATGGAGTTGGGTCGGCGATCCATTCCCGCTCGGCAGTCTGACCCAGATCTACGGCTACTACCCCGATGATCTGCAGGGCAACTACGGTCGCATCGGCTCGCCGGAACTCAATGCGCTGATCGAGCAGACAATTTCCGAACTCGATCCGGACAAGGCGGTCGAACTGGCGAACCAGGTAGACCGGAAGGTCTTCGAGGAAGGCCATTCCATTCCGCTGCTGCAGTCGCCCGGCAATGTCGCGGTGCGTGACACTCTGGCCAACTACGGCGCGGCAGGACTGGCCTCGCTGGACTACACCAAGATCGGCTTCGTGAAGTAGCAGTGCACAGCTCGGGCCCGGCGCGCGCGCTCACCTATCCACTGCTGGTCACCTCCGGCACCCTCGCGGTCATCGCCGCGTGGGTGCCGTTCGCCGACCTGGACCAGCTGAGCGCGCTCGCCGCGGTCGCCCTGGTGATCCTCGCTGTCACCACCTACCAGCTCGGACTCGCCTTCGGCGTCATCCCGACCGGACTCGTGGCAACCGGCACGGTGGGCGGGAAGCGAGTCCGGCAGCAGCATCGGCTGGTGAGCCGATCATGGCTGGAGATCACCAGTGGTGACCGGATGGTGTGGCAGCCGGTTTTCTACGAACCGAGCCTGTCCGCGCTGACCCCCACCGACCTGGAGCTGACCGGCCGCACGATCCGCGCGGGCGACACCCGCTTCTACCCCTCCGGCCGGGTCCGCACCACCGAGCCCGCGGGCAAACTGATCGACAACCCGAGCCGCCCCACCGAGGAACCCACCTTCGGCATCCCCCGCCGCCTGATCCTCGACATCCAGCCCGCAGTAGCCGCCCCCATCGCGGGCCTCCTGTGGATCTACGTCATGAACGGCGGCATCGCCGCCTTCGTCGGAGCCACCACCGTCACCGCCGCCACCTTCACCTGGCTCTCCGCCATCCGCGGCTCCGACCCGAGCTGACCCTGCGGCCGTCCGATCTGCCGGCCGGCTCGGCGGGACTGCCCCTATCCCGACCGGATGTCCCGTTGCGCGACCTCGGGTCGTGCGGGGCACCATTCAGAACTGAAGTGGGCTGGCTGCGATCTTGATTCGCCTGGCAAGGTCGGCGCAGTCGACTGGCCGGGTCGTGTCGATGACGACGGTAGGCATGAGCCCGAGCGGCTCGGCCTGCTCAGCCCACACCGTCCAGTCTTCAGCCAGGCGCTGTTCGTCCCGATGCAGCACGGTTCGGCGCCTGGACGCATAGCGGACTCTTGCTACCTCGGCTGGGACGTCGCACCAGACTTCGACCACCAGATCGGCCCCGGACTGCTTGATGCCCGCCGCGGCGAATTGCAGGTCGCGTGGCTTGAACCACCACGAGTCGACGACCACGGTTTCCGGCGTCGCCCGTGCGAGTGCCCACAGCGCGTCCATCGCGATCCCGCCGATTTCGGGGATCGTCAGTGCGTCGTCGACGCAGGTGGCAAGTGCCTCTTTCACGATGTCCTTGGACAGGAACTGAGCTTCTAGCGTGTGGGCCAACGAGCGGCCCAACGTCGATTTGCCCGAGCCTGGCAGACCGTTGACCAGCACAAGAAGTTTGTCCACCGGGACATCATGACGGAACGACGCTTCGTCTGAGGCAACGGAACTGGTCTGACCACTTGACCTCTTGACCTGTTGGGTGCATGCTCGGGGTATGGCATGGACTCCTGTGGTGAAGCGCTCGGTTTCCGGTGATGTGTTCGAGCAGATCGCCGCCGAAGTGCTGGGTGGGGAGTTGGTGGCGGGGAGTACGTTGCCGAGTGAGCGGCAGTTGGCCGAGGCGCTGGGGGTTTCGCGGCCTGCTGTTCGGGAGGCGTTGCAGCGGCTCGCCGCGGCGGGGCTGGTGTCGGTGCGGCAGGGTGAGGCCACCACGGTGCTCGATTATCGGCGGAGTGCGGGGCTGGAGGTGTTGCCTCGGCTGCTGCTTCGGGGTGACACCATCGACCCGGCGGTGGCGCGCAGCATTCTCGAGGCGCGGCTGCACAACGGTCCGAAGATCGCCGAACTCGCGGCCGTGCGCGTTCGGCGGGCCCGATCGCTCGGTACCGGCGCCGCCTCGGGTTCCGCTCCCGGCAGCGGCCGGAAAGACCTGAGCGAGAGTCGGAACTCCACTGCGCCGATCGACAGCGAACTGGTGCTACTGCGGGAATCCGTCGACGCCCTTGTCGCCGAACAGGACCCGCTCACCCAGCAGCGGATCGCCCTCGAATTCTGGGATCTCGTTCTCGATCTCGCCGATTCGATCGCGTTCCGGCTGATGTATTCCATGCTGCGCGCCGCCTATGAACCCGCGCTGGCTGCGCTCGCGCCGATCATGTCCGCCGAGGTGGGCAATGGTGGCGCGTATCGAGACCTGGCCGCCGCGATCACCGCGGGCGAGCCGGAAAAGGCCGCCGAATCCGCCCGGGCACTGCTCGGGCCGGCGACCACCGCTCTCATCCACGCCCTCGACGGGGCGTGATCCACCCGAGGAATCGCCATGAAGAATGACCGTCCGACAACGACGTCGCACGAGACCGCCCCGGCAGGGGACACCCCGATCGACACCGGGCAACGCCGCGCGACCGGCGCGATCCGTCGCGGCGCGACGCTGCGCGAGATGGCGCGCGAGTTCGTCCGGCACCCGTCGCCCTGGATGATCGCCGCGGTTTTCGTGGCCGCGCTGGTGGCCCGCATCGCCGTCGGCGACTGGCGGCTCACCGACGCTCTCGTTCCCCTGATCGCCGTCGCCACCTTCCCGGTGACCGAGTGGATCATCCACGTGACAGTGCTGCACTGGCGTCCGCGCCACGTCGGCCCGATCACCATCGACAGCGAGCTCGCGCGCAAACACCGTGAGCACCATACAGATCCGCGCGACACCCCTTTGGTGTTCATCCCGCCCAAATCCCTGATACTCACCATCGTCACGCTGGTCGCCATCGCCCTGCTGGCCTTCCCCCGCCTCGGCCTCGGCCTGACCTTCCTGCTGACGATCACCACCCTCGGCCTGCTCTACGAG
Organism: Nocardia sp. NPDC055029; assembly: GCF_053608525.1. Classification (NCBI taxonomy): domain Bacteria; kingdom Bacillati; phylum Actinomycetota; class Actinomycetes; order Mycobacteriales; family Nocardiaceae; genus Nocardia; species Nocardia sp. NPDC055029. The sequence goes on along the minus strand of NZ_JBSGVQ010000014.1, from coordinate 42,234 downwards.
TGGACCCATTACCTCATCCACACCGACTACAAGCCCAAGCACGCTCTCTACCGGGCGATCTGGCGCAACCACCGCCACCACCACTACAAGAACGAGCACTACTGGTTCACCGTGACCACCTCCGGCACGGCGGACCGGCTACTCGGTACCGCGCCCGATCCAGCGACGGTGCCCACGTCACCGACGGCCCGTCACCTGCACGCGCAGTAGCCACGCCACCGCGTTGCCCGCCTGCACGCGCCGCGCAACCGGGTGACCCACACGGAGTCGCTGCTCGATGCCGCCGTCGAGCAGCGACTCCAGCTGTGTGACGGGCACCAGCCGCGATCAGCCCCGCACTGACACTCAGGCGAGCAGCCGGGCGGCGATGGCGGCCGCGCGGTCGGCGGCGGCCGGGGAGTTCTCGCGGACGGCGGTGACGATGGCGCCGTCGATGAGCAGGGCCAGTTCGGTGGCGAGAGTTTCCGGGTCGGGTTGGTCTGCGGCGGTGAGGAGTTCGGTGAGGTAGGTGATGACGCGCCGTTTGTGGCGGTCGGCTACCCGGTGGGCCGGTGAGGTGGGGTCGGCCATTTCGATCATGGTGTTGATGAAGGCGCAGCCGCGGAAGTCGTTGCGGGCGAAGCGTTCCGCGAGGGCGGTGAAGACGGCCAGCGGGCGGGCCGCGGGGTCGTCGACGGATTCGACCGAGGCGCGCAGCCAGTCGAGCCAGCGCTGGTCGCGGTCTTCCAGGACGGCGACGACGAGGTCGTCCTTACTCGCGAAGTGGCGGTAGAAGGAGGCGCGGCCGATGCCGGACTCCTGGAGCAGCCGGTCGATGCCGACGGCGCGGATGCCCTCGGCGTAGAACAGCTCTTCCGCGGTGATGAGCAAACGCTGCTTGGCCCGTGTCGCCATGCGCTCACGGTACCAGAACGGAAACGATCGGTACCGAATTGCTCGACAACTACGGAACCGATCAGTACCGTCTCCATTCGGTACCGATCAGTACCGTCGTCGACAAACCTTGGAGCACATGATGTCCCGACTTCCCCTCGTCACCGCCGACGCCGCCGATACCGAACAGGGCGAACTACTCGCCGAGGTGCACCGGCAGCTGGGCCGGGTGCCGAATCTCTACGCCGCGATGGCGAACAGTCCGGCCACCCTACGGGGGTATCTGCGCCTGCGGGATGCGCTGAGCGCCGGCAAGCTCGGCGCGAAGACCCGCGAGCGACTGGCCCTGCTGATCGCGAGCGACAACGGTTGCGAGTACTGCGTCTCCGCGCACACGATGCGGGCGGCGAAGATGGGGTTCACCCCGGAGGCGATCGCGGCGACGCGCGCGGGCGGCGCCGACAACCCGCATACCGAAGGGGTGTTGCGCTTCGCGCGCGAGGTGCTGCGCACCGGCGGACGGGTGAGCGACGAGCAGCTGGCCGCGGCCAGGAACAGCGGTGTCAGCGACGGCGAGCTGGCCGAGGCCGTCGGGCATGTGGCATTGAACGTGCTGTCGAACTACTTCAACCACGTCGCACGCCCTGAGCTGGACTTTCCGCTCGTTCCCACGCCGGCGAAAGAGGCTGCGACGTCCCCGAAATGGCGCGCCGCCGACACCGTCGCGCTGGTCGACGGCTACACCCTGACCGATGCCGACGGGCAGCCGGCGTCGACGGTGCGCGACGCGCATGTCGCCATCGAAGGCGGCTTCGCGCATATCTCCGTCAACGGAAGCGCGCAGGTTCAGATGGTCTCGGCGCCCGCCGTCGCGCTGATCACCTATCGCCCCGAATCCTGATCCGGCACAGCCATGTACGCCCGGCCCGTCACGACGCGGGCCGGGCGTTCGGCTATCCGAATCCTTTCCCGCCGGAGGCTTGACAGGTTTATACCCTAGGGGGGTATGGTACCGACCACGAGACGCACTCCGCTCGAAAGGACGAAAGTCGTGACTACGCAATCGCAATCCACCCGGAAGTGGTGGGCGCTGGCGGTGATCGCCGCAGCGCAGTTCATGGTCATCATGGACACCTCGATCATCGGGATCGCACTGCCCAAGATGCAGGCCGAGCTCGGCTTCACCCCCGGCAATCTGACCTGGGTGTTCAACGCCTACGTGATCGCCTTCGGCGGCCTGCTCCTGCTCGGCGGGCGGCTCTCCGACCTGCTCGGCGCGCGCCGGGTATTCGGCGCGGGCTGGCTGGTTCTCGCCGTCGGCTCCGTCATCGCGGGCGCGGCGGGCAATGTCGGCCTCGAGCTGGCCGGCCGGGCGATCCAAGGCGCGGGCGCCGCGCTGATCGCACCGTCGGCGCTCACGCTGCTGATGATGTTGTTCGGCGGCTCGCCACAGGAGCTCACCAAGGCACTCGCCGTCTACGGCGCGGCCGCACCGGCCGGTGGTACCGCGGGCGTGTTCCTCGGCGGTGTGATCACCGAATACATCAGCTGGCCTTGGGTTTTCTACATCAACATCCCGATCGCGGTGCTCGCGTTGATCGCCGTTCCGCTGCTGATGCCCGCCGCTCCCGCACGCAAGGGCTCGATCGATATCGCCGGATCCGTCACTGTGACAGCCGGTTTGGCGGCCGCGGTGTACGCGATCGTGCAGGCTCCGGAGGCGGGCTGGGCTTCGGGCCAGACCTGGGGTGTGCTGGCGCTGGCCGCCGCGCTGCTGGCAGGCTTCGTCTTCATCCAGTCGCGCCGCGGCGAACCGCTGATGCGGCTGAGCATCTTCCGCGCGCCGAATCTCGCCGCCGCCAACTTCGCCCAGTTCGCGCTGGCCGCCGCGTGGGTGCCGATGTGGTTCTTCCTCAATCTGTACCTGCAGCAGGTGCTCGGGTACAGCGCGTTCCCGTCGGGCGCCGCGCTACTGCCGATGACCACACTGATCATGCTCGGCATGGTGGTGCTGGCCCCGAAGGCGATGCAGCGCTTCGGCGCCAAGCCGATGATCGTCACCGGCCTGATCGTGCTCGGCCTCGGCCTCGGGATCATGTCGCTGGTCCGGCCCACCGGCAACTTCTGGGTCGACGTGCTGCCCGCCTCACTGGTGGCCGCCGGCGGCATGTCGCTGGCCTTCATCCCCTCGCTCGGCACCGCCATCTCGGCGGCGCGACCGGAAGAGGGCGGTCTCGCCTCGGGCATCGTCAACGTCAGCTACCAGGTGGGTTCCGCGCTCGGCCTGGCCGCGATGACCGCGGTGGCCGCGGCATTCGGCGCGGGCGAACTGGGCGACGCAACGGCACTGACCGACGGCTACTCGGCGGCCTTCCTCGGCGCGGGCCTGCTCGCCCTGGCAGGCGCGGGCATCACCGCGGCGGTCATGCGCACCCCGGCGATGGCCGACGCGACTGTTTGACAAAGTACCCTAGGGGGGTATGGTAATGATTGAGATCGACGACGAGGAGAACACCACCATGAGCACCACTGTCACCGTCACCGGCATGACCTGCGGTTGCTGCACCAACAAGGTTCGCGACAAGGTCGGCGCCCTGCCCGGCGTCACCGGCGTCGAGGTCGACCTGGCCGCGGGCTCGGTCACCATCGAAGGCACCGAACCCGACCGCACCGCCCTCGCCGACGCCGTCACCGCGGCCGGTTTCCAGCTCGCCGACTGAACCCGAAACGGAGCATCCCGATGAACGCAACAGGAAAGTTCGCCGGTTTCACCCTCGGCCTCGCGGCGGTCTTCGGGATCGCTCTGGCCGCAGGTGCCCTGGTCGGTCCGGAACCCACCGAACCGGCCGGGCACGGCGAGCACGAGACCGCCGCGGCGCCGTCCACCGATCTGCCCGGTGGCCTGCTGGTCACCGACCAGGGCTACACGCTGGCCCTGGACAAGCCGAACACCACGACCGCGGCGCAGACACCCGTCGCCTTCCGCATCCTCGACGCCACCGGCGCCCCGGTCACCAAGTACGAGACCAGCCACGACAAGGACCTGCACCTCATCGTGGTCCGGCGGGACATGGCCGGTTTCCAGCACGTGCATCCGGTGCTGGACCCGGCCGGGACCTGGTCTGTTCCGCTGAATCTGAGCAGGGCAGGCGACTACCGCGTGTTCGCCGACTTCACGCCGGTGGGCGGGTCGAACCTGACTCTCGGCGCCGATCTGCGCGTCGCGGGCAACTATGACGTGCAGGCGCTGCCGGCCCCGGCGGCCACCGCGCAGGTCGGGGAGTACACGGTCGCGCTGAACGGCACCGTCACCCCGGGTGCGGCGTCGAAGGTCACGCTCTCGGTGAGCCGCAACGGCGCGCCGGTCACCGACCTGCAGCCCTACCTCGGGGCTTACGGTCATCTGGTCGCCTTGCGGGCAGCCGACCTCGCCTATCTGCACGTTCATCCCGAGGGCACGCCCGGTGACGGGGTCACTCCCGCCGGTCCCGGCGTCGACTTCATGGTGAACGCGCCGAGTGCGGGCGACTACCGCCTGTTCCTCGACTTCCAGCACCAGGGCGTGGTGCGCACGGCCGAGTTCACGGTGCGGGTCGCCCAGCCGGACGCCACCGGCGCGAGCAACCCCGCGCCGACGAGTGCACCGGCCGACCACGGCACCCCGGGCCACGGGCACTGACGTAACTCACCCCGACTCGGGCAAGGCCACCGGCGCAGCCACGGCACTGATGTAGCCCACCAGCAATCCCTCAGCAAGAATCGATACCAGGAACGAAACGGAGCACCCCATGACCACCGTGACGCAACCACCGGGCACCAGCCAGGTCGAACTGGTGATCGGTGGCATGACCTGCGCTTCCTGCGCGAACCGGATCGAGAAGAAGCTCAACAAGCTCGACGGGGTCACCGCGACGGTCAACTACGCGACCGAGAAGGCCAGGGTCGACTTCACCGGTGACGTCTCCCCCGAGGAACTGATCGCCACCGTCGAGCAGGCCGGCTACACCGCGGCACTGCCCGCGCCGAAGCAGGCCGAGCCCGCCGAGGACACGGCCGCCGAGCCGGACCCGACGGCCTCGCTGCGCACGCGGCTGCTGGTCTCGCTGGTGCTCACCGTCCCGGTCATCGCGATGGCGATGATCCCGGCGCTGCAGTTCACCAACTGGCAGTGGCTGTCGCTGACGCTGGCCGCGCCGGTGGTGGTGTGGGGCGCGCTGCCCTTCCACAAGGCGGCGTGGACGAACCTGAAGCACGCCACCGCCACCATGGACACGCTGGTGTCGATCGGCGTGCTCGCCGCCTTCGGCTGGTCGCTGTACGCCCTGTTCTGGGGTACCGCGGGCACGCCGGGGATGACGCACCCGTTCGAATTCACCATCGCGCGGATGGACGGCACCGGCAGCATCTACCTGGAGGCAGCGGCGGGCGTCACCACGTTCATCCTGGCCGGGCGCTACTTCGAGGCCCGCTCCAAGCGGCGGGCCGGTGCGGCGCTGCGGGCGCTGCTCGAGCTGGGCGCCAAGGATGTCGCGGTGGTCCGCAATGGGGTCGAGACGCGCATTCCGGTGGAGCAGTTGGCCGTCGGTGACGAGTTCGTCGTGCGACCGGGCGAGAAGATCGCCACCGACGGTGTGGTGACCGAGGGTTCCTCGGCCGTCGACGCTTCGATGCTCACCGGCGAGTCGGTGCCGGTGGAGGTCGGCGTCGACGACGTCGTCACCGGCGCGACCGTCAATGTCGGCGGACGGCTCCTGGTGCGCGCCACCAGAATCGGCGCCGACACCCAGCTCGCCCAGATGGCGCAGCTGGTCGAGGACGCGCAGACCGGCAAGGCGCAGGCCCAGCGGCTGGCCGACAAGATCTCCGGCATCTTCGTGCCGATCGTCATCGCGCTGGCCGTGGCCACGCTCGGCTTCTGGCTCGGCACCGGCGGCGCGATCGCGGCGGCCTTCACCGCGGGTGTCGCGGTGCTGATCATCGCCTGCCCGTGCGCCCTCGGCCTGGCCACCCCGACCGCGCTGATGGTCGGCACCGGTCGCGGCGCCCAGCTCGGCATCCTGATCAAGGGTCCCGAGGTGCTGGAATCGACCCGCAAGGTCGACACCATCGTGCTGGACAAGACCGGCACCGTCACCACCGGCAAGATGACCCTGCTCGACGTGATCCCCGCCGAGGGCGAGATCGGCAGCCGGGTGCTGGAACTGGCCGGTGCGCTGGAGGATTCGTCGGAGCACCCGATCGCGCAGGCGATCGCCAAGGGCGCGCGCGACGAGATCGGCACGCTGCCGCCGGTGGAGGGCTTCGCCAATGTCGAAGGTCTCGGTGTGCAGGGCGTGGTCGACGGGCACGCGGTGATCGTGGGCAGGGCGAAGCTGCTGGCCGACTGGTCGCTGGCGCTCGACGACAAGCTGGAAACCGCCATGGCGGAAGCGGAGTCGGCGGGCAAGACCGCGGTCGCGATCGGCTGGGACGGGCAGGCACGTGGCGTGCTGGTTGTCGCTGATGCGGTGAAACCGACCTCGGCACAGGCCATCTCGCAGTTCCGCGCGCTCGGCCTCACCCCGATCCTGCTCACCGGTGACAATGCTCGCGCGGCCCGCGCCATCGGTGACGAGGTCGGCATCGACGAGGTCATCGCCGAGGTGCTGCCGCAGGACAAGGTCGACACGGTCAAGCGGCTGCAGGCCGAGGGCAAGGTCGTCGCCATGGTCGGTGACGGCGTCAACGACGCGGCCGCCCTGGCCCAGGCCGACCTCGGCCTGTCGATGGGCACCGGCACCGATGTCGCCATCGAGGCCAGCGACCTGACCCTGGTCCGTGGCGACCTGCGCGCCGCCGCCGACGCGATCCGCCTGTCCCGCCGCACCCTGGCCACGATCAAGGGCAACCTGTTCTGGGCCTTCGCCTACAACGTGGCCGCCATCCCGCTGGCCATGGCGGGCCTGCTCAACCCGATGCTGGCCGGCGCCGCCATGGCCTTCAGCTCGGTATTCGTGGTGAGCAACAGCCTGCGCCTGCGCCGGTTCAAGTCGACGGCACAGTAGGCCTTGTGACAGGGCGGGGCGGCAAACCTATTGCCGCCCCGCCCTTTTCACGTACTCGCTAGAACAGCGATTGCTCGTCGGCGGAGATCAGGAAGCCGTGGCCGCCCGCGTCGCAGCGCATGCCTTGCGGGGTGGAGGTGCAGGCGGCGCCGAGGACGACGATGGTGTCGCCGTAGTTCAGGATCTTGCCGCCGCCCTTGCGCGAACCGTCGACGGGTTCGCCGACGAAGATGCCCTGGCTGGTGCACAGGAATTCGGCTTTGCTGCCGTAGACGTGGACGGCGACCTTGCGGTTGGGGGCGTCGGTGCAGTCGGGGAGCTGGGGCGGGATGACATTCGCGTGGCCCAGCTGGCAGCCGACACCCAGCGTGCTCTGACTGACGATCCCGCACATGATGTTGCCGGTGGGCGACTGGAAGTAGTAGCTGTCGCGCTGCTGGTAGTCGCGGGCGTCGACGGTGGCGTCGTCCCGGGAGGGCAGGCCGGTCGGGCTGGGGCTGGGGCCGAGGGCAGGCGTCGGATCCGTGGAGCCCGGCACAACTGTCGGTTCGGCGCCCGGCGCACCGGCTGGCGGCGCGGCAGGCTGGGTGACGCTCACCTGTTCGTCCGTCGCCGGGCCGTCCGAGCTGTCACAGGCGGCGAGCCCCCCGGCGAGCGCAACCAGCGCGGCCATCACGATTGCTGATCTCATGATCTGTCCCCTCCGTGTCCTCCCGACCCATCGAAGGAACAATCGGAAGTACGAGCGATGTCGTTTCTTTCGCTCACGGAACCGTGACCTGCCCGAGGTGAGCCCGTGACCACAGCTCCGCACGTCTGGTACGCCGCATACGGCTCCAACATGCATGCCGCGCGGTTCGACTACTACCGCCTCGGCGGCACGCCACCGGGAACCGGGCACACCTATCCGGGATTCGTCGACCGCACCGCGCCTGCCGACATCGCCGCCCTCACGCTGCCTGGGACCCTGTATTTCGCCTGGCAGAGCCTGGTGTGGACGGGCGGCGTCGCGTTCTACGCCGATCACCCGGCGCCCGGATGGCCGACCGGCACCGCGGCCCGCGGATACCTGATCACCGTCGGCCAGTTCGCCGACCTGCTGGCCCAGGAGATGTACCAGACCCCCGGCGCGAGCTTCGACCTGCCGCGGGTGCTCGCCGCCGGCGTGCTGCGGCTCGGGTCCGGCCGCTACGAGACCGTGCTGCACGCGGGTACCAGAGACGGCATCCCGATCCTGGTCTTCACCGCGCCGTGGGACCCGGAAACCGTGGTGTTGCAGCGTCCATCGGCTCGCTACCTCGCCATGATCGGGGCGGGTCTGCGCGAATCACACGGCTGGGATATCGACCGCATCGTCGAGTATCTGCGAGTGCGGCCCGGTGTCGCCGGGAACTGGGACACTCGCGAACTGCGCCGCGCGCTGACCGGGGACCGTTTCGCGCAACGGCCACTCGGGTAGACAATCGAACTGGAGAATTCGACGCGTCCAGGAGCGGGTGCATGGAGTGGTTCCCGGCACCGGAGTACTGGCAGGGCAGGCTGATTTTCCAGCGTGGCCTGGCGGTGGTCTACGCGCTCGCGTTCCTGGCGGCGGCGCTGCAATTCCGCGCGCTCCTCGGCGAGCGCGGGATGCTGCCGATCCCGCGCTACCTGGCGCGGACCCCGTTCCGCCGGTCACCGAGCCTGTTCCACCTGCACTACTCCGATCGGTTCTTCGCCGTCCTGGCCTGGTCGGGGGCGGCGCTCGCGGTGGCCGTCGCGGTGGGGGCCGCGGATCTGGTGCCGCTGTGGGCGTCGATGCTGCTGTGGTTCGTGCTGTGGGTGCTGTATCTGTCGATCGTCAATGTCGGGCAGACGTGGTACTCCTTCGGCTGGGAATCACTGCTGCTCGAGGCGGGATTTCTGGCGATCTTCCTCGGCAACGACACCGTCGCGCCGCCGCTGCTCGTACTGTTCGCCGCGCGCTGGCTGCTGTTCCGGGTGGAGTTCGGCGCCGGGCTGATCAAGATGCGCGGCGATCGGTGCTGGCGTGACCTGACCTGCCTGTACTACCACCACGAGACCCAGCCGATGCCGGGTCCGCTGAGCTGGTTCTTCCACCATCTGCCCCGGCCGCTGCACCGGGTGGAGGTCGCGGCCAACCACGTCGCCCAGCTCGTCGTGCCGTTCGGGTTGTTCATGCCGCAGCCGGTGGCGAGCGTGGCCGCCTGCCTCATCATCGTCACCCAGCTGTGGCTGGTGTTCTCCGGCAATTTCGCCTGGCTGAACTGGGTGACGCTGCTGCTCGCCACCACCGCCGTCGACGCGCGGACCTACCCGGTGCTGCCCGACGCGCCACCGGTGCCGGCGCCACCGGCGTGGTTCATCGGGGCGGCGCTCGCCTACGTCGCGCTGGTCACCGTGCTGAGCTTCTGGCCGATCGACAACCTGCTGTCCTCGCGTCAGGCCATGAACGCCTCGTTCGACCCGTTGCACCTGGTCAACACCTATGGCGCCTTCGGGAGCATCACCCGTGTGCGCGAGGAGATCGTGATCGAGGGCACCGATGACACCCACCTCACCGCGGACACGGTGTGGCGCGAGTACGAGTTCAAGGGCAAACCGGGTGACCCACGGCATCGCCCCGGCCAATGGGCGCCCTATCACCTGCGACTGGACTGGCTGATGTGGTTCGCCGCGCTGTCACCGTCGTACGCGCGGTCGTGGGCGCTGCCGCTGGCCGCGCGATTGCTGTGCAACGATCCCGACACGCTGCGGCTGGTACGGCACTGCCCGTTCCCCGACGCACCGCCGCACTACCTGCGCGCCCGCCTGTACGAGTACCACTTCAGCACGCCCAAAGAGCTCTTCCGCGAGCGAATATGGTGGCGCCGCACCCTGATCGGCGAATTCCTGCCGCCGCTGACGCTCGAGCGGATCGCCCGGCGCTGACAACCGGAAAAGCCCGGCGACATGGTGTCGGCCGGGCTTTTCGTTGAGCGGATGACGAGATTCGAACTCGCGACCCTCACCTTGGCAAGGTGATGCGCTACCAGCTGCGCTACATCCGCGCGCAATTCGAGGCCCGATCCGGGATCACCGGGGGCTTCGGCGTGCGAGAAGAAACTTTAGCGCGTGTTCCCGGAAAAACGAAATCCATGCGCACAGCTGTTCGACAGCCGCGGTGAGGTCGCCGGGAGCCCCTGGTCGGCGAGTCGCGCGTTAAGCGCGCGACAAGGAATCGGAAGCCCTTGCGCGGAAAGCTCTTTCGCGGGCCGGCAGACACCGCCGGCACTACAGGAGGAGCGGGATGAAGACTCTGGGGCTGATAGCGGCGGGTGTCGCTGTGACCACCGTGACCATCATGGGGGCCGGTCCGGCGCACGCCGACTTCACCGACGCGGTGGAGTACACCGACAGCGGCGAGAACGTGGAGGAGGGCGAGTACGGCGACTACGCGATCGACCGGAACAACCCGGGGTCGTGCCTGGTGGTCCAGAACCACACGGGCGGCAAGGTGACGCTGCGGTTGAACTACCCGACCAGCAAGGGCAAGTGGACGTTCTCCCACGACGAGGTGGGCGTGCTCACCCGCAACGGCCGGGTGGTGACCTCGCCGTCCGGACGCTGGAACGTCCGGACGAACCCGCCGATCGTGTTCAACTGGGTCTACGACGACGACCTGAACAACCGTAAGGGTTGCAACGGGTCGTGGGTGTTGACCATGAACTGATCGGGGTGTGGCCCGGAGCAGCGCCGCTCCGGGCCGTGCACCGGCCGGGTGTCGCTACCCCGCAGTGACGACCGGCTCGAAGGCGGCGCGGTGGTCGGCGGCCCACTCGGCGTAGCTGCGGGCCGGGCGGCCGAGTACCTCGGCGATGTCGCCGGAGACCAGCTCGTTGTGGCCGTCGCGGATGAAGGTCTGGCCGATCAGGGCGCCGTCGACGAAGGCGGGTGGGAGGCCCGCCGACGTCATGAAGGCGCGGGCGTCGGCTTCGGCGATATCGGTGACGGGGACCGGGCGGCCGATGATCCCGGCGAGGACGGCGGCCTGGTCGCGGCCGGTCTGCAGGGTGGGGCCGGTGAGGGTGTAGATCCGGCCATCGTGCGCGCCGGTGCGCAGGGCTGCGGCGGCGACCTCCGCGACATCGCGGGGGTCGACCACCGCCTGTCTGCCGTCGCCGGTGAGGTTCGGCACCGGCGAACCGGTGGTCAGCGGTTCGATCCAGCTGAAGGTGTTGGACGCGAAGGTGTTGGGGCGCAGGATCGTCCACTCCAGGCCGGAGTTCCGCACGGCTTCCTCACCGGGGACGTGCCAGGAGCCCGGGGTGCCGAGGCGGGGGTCGCCGGTGCCGACGGCGGAGAGTTTCACGACCCGGCGGACACCGGCGGCGCGGGCCGCCTCGACGAGTGCGGCGTCGACGCCGGTGTCGTCGGGGCCGGGGAGGCCGTTGAGGAACGCGGCCTCGATGCCCGTCATCGCGGGGGCGAAGGTGTCCGGCTCGCGGTAGTCCACGCGGACCACCTCGACGCCGGCGGGAAATGCCGCGTTATCCGGGTCGCGGGTGGCTGCCCGGACGGGCACGCCCTCGGCGACGAGCTGACGGACGATGGCGCTGCCGATGGTGCCTGTCGCACCGGTGATCAGGATCATGCGACGAGCATGGCAACTCCCCTGCCTGCGGCTATAGGAAAAACCGGCACAGACAAGGCGAGCCGCAGCACCTACTGTTGACCAGGTGAGCACGCAGTATCTGACCTCGGCACAGCTCGAGACACCGGTGCCGACGCCGGAATCCCTGCGGCCCTGGCTCACCGAGCTGACCAGTACACCCGTCTACGACGACCTCTCCCAGCCGTTCGCCCATCCGCCCGTGGCGTCGACGACGGTGGTGCTGCGTACCGAACAGTCGGGCAGGAGAGCGGCTTTCGTGGTCGGAGCGCAGTCGAAGGCGTCGTACTCCCTGGCCGACGAGCCCGCCGGGTGCGTGCGGTTGCGCCTGGCGCCCGGAGTGACCCGTCAGCTCCTCGGCGTCGCCGCTGGTGAGCTCACCGACCGGGTCATGCGGCTCGACGACCTGCCGGGACCGCTGAGCACGGTCGCACGCGAACTGACCCAGCTGCCCGCCCACGAGGCGATCGCCTACCTGGAAGACATTCTCCCGCACCAGATCTCCGAATCCGACACCGAACGCGCGCACCGCATCGTGCTGCGCGAGGCCATCTCGGCACTCACCGCCGACGACGCGCCGCCGATCCCCGATCTCGCCGCCCAGCTCGCCGTCAGCGAACGGCAGCTGCGCAACCTGTTCGCCACCGGGATCGGCCTGTCCCCCAAGCACTTCGCCCGCATCGACCGCGTCCGCCGCGTCCTCGCCTACGCGGGCAACACACCCTGGTCCCACCTGGCGGCGGATTCCGGCTACTACGACCAGTCCCACCTCACCGCCGACTTCCGCACCCTCATGGGCGTCCCACCCGCGGCGTATCTGCACGGCAGGCTCCCCGCACCGAGCCGCTGCCGGGTACCACGCTGAGCGATGACGCACCCACCCGGATCACCGCCGTTGCGTCAGCGACGCCGCGACAGGTGACCGGGCGGCGGCGAAGTCAGGCTTCCGGGTTCTCCTGCTGCGCGGCCTTGCGGGCGAGACGTTCGGCCGCTTCGGCGTCGTCGAGGGCGGTGGCCTCCTCCAGGGTGGGCGCGCTGCCGCCGAGGCGGCGTGGGACCCAGTAGGCGCCGGGCTCGTGTTCGTAGGATTCCTGTAGCTCGGCGAGCAGTCGCTGCATGGTGGTGCGAAGCTCGGCGGTGAGGTCGGCGGCGGGTTCGTAGGGCTGGATAGGGGTGCCGACGGCGATCGAGATCGGGGTGTTGGTGCGGCCAAGGCGCTTGGGGAAGCCCTTGGTCCAGACGCGCTGGGCGCCCCAGATGACGATCGGGATGATCGGGACGTCGGCTTCCAGTGCCATCCTGGCCGCGCCGGACTTGAATTCCTTGATCTCGAAGCTGCGGCTGATCGTGGCCTCGGGGTAGACGCCGACGAGCTCGCCGTCGCGCAGGTATTTCACCGCCGACTCGTAGGAGTCGGCGCCGGCGGTGCGGTCGACCGGGATGTGCTTGAGGGCGCGCATGATCGGGCCGGAGATATTGTTGTCGAACACCTCCTGCTTCGCCATGAACCTGATGTAGCGACCAGGGGTGCGCGCGGGCAGTCCCGCGTAGGTGAAGTCCATGTAGCCGGTGTGGTTGATCGCCACCACGGCACCACCGGAGGCGGGGATGTTCTCCGCCCCCTTGACGGTGAACTTCAGACCTTCGAGGAAGAAGACGGTTCGGGCCAGGCCGATGATCGACCGGTAGACGGGTTCCACAATTCAGCTAGCGTAGTCGCAGATCGCCGCTTCCGGCAGGGCTGCCGTCCTCGCGCGCCGCCCCGCCGGATCGCGGCGTTTGCCGCACGAGGCGAATTCGCTTCGCGCGCACCGGTCTATCCCCGGCGAGCTCGCTCGCCCGCCAGTCACCGCCCGCGCCGAAACACGCGGGTGCCCCGGCCCAGGAAGAGGAACGTCGTCGTGGAACGCGCTCAGCCGACCCCGCTCACTCCGACCCGCCCGCGCCGCGCCGTCGCGCTGGCCGCGGGACTCACCGTCGCCGCCGCCCTGATCGCCGGATGTGACTCCGTCTCGGGCATCCCCGGCGACGATCCGGCCCCGGCGGGCACCACCACCGCAGCGCCGACAACCACGTCGACCGCCACCCAGGCGATCGCGCCCGGCGAGCCCGCCCCGACCGGGGCGACGACCCCGCTGCCCGCCGACGCGCCGCAGGTCGGGGCAGTGCCCGGCGCCGCCGACGCCGTGACCGCGGTGCGCCGCTGGGCCGTCGACCTGAAGACCGGCACGATCGCCGAGTTGCAGGACAAGTGCTGGACGATCCCGCCGCGCACGGTCACCGACATGTACGCCGACCCGCAGGCGATCCTGGACGCGCTCAGCCGGCCAGGTACCGCGACCGCCGACACCGTCACCTGGCGCAACCGCACCACCACCGTCACCGTGGAGCGCGAGTCCGTCGCCACCGGGTACGCGTGCGGGCGGGTGTTCGCGGCGGGTGTCGAGCCCGGTTACGACGAGGCCGACGCGCGCCACACCGTGCGCCGCTACCTCGCGCGAGCCGCGGGCAAACCACTCGACCCGGCCGACATCGAAGCCACCCATCCGCTGACCTGCGAGGCAACCCTCACCACCTGGGATCCGCAGGGCACCGGCAACCCCGCAGCACCCCCGCTGACCGGCGACTCGGCCAAAGTAGGCAATGTCACCTCCTACGCCGGTGAGGAGCTACGATCCGACCAGGTTCGCGGCGACTACCTGGCAGTTCACGTCCCGGTGACCACCTCGCCCGGGGGCACGCGGACTCGAACTTTCACCGTCGCCCCCACCGGCGAGGGCTATTGCATCGGTGACGTGACGGCCTAACCACTACCCTGGTTGGCTGGTACTGGTCAGGAGGACAAGCTCGTGCAGATCACCAGCGTCGGACACGCCGGCTTCCATATCCGCACCACGGCCGGGACGATCCTGTGCGATCCCTGGGTCAATCCCGCCTATTTCGCGTCGTGGTTCCCGTTCCCGGACAACTCCCAGCTCGATTGGGAGTCGCTCGGCGATGTCGACTACCTGTATGTCTCGCATCTGCACCGCGACCACTTCGACGCCGCGCACCTGCGCAAGTACGTCAACAAGGACGCGACGATCCTGCTGCCCGACTACCCGGTGCCGGATCTGCGCCGCGAGCTCGAGGCGCTGGGCTTCACCAAGTTCTTCGAGACCGAGGACTCGGTCAAGCACACCGTCACCGGGCCCAAGGGCTCGCTCGACATCATGATCGTGGCGCTGCGCGCGCCCGCCGACGGTCCGATCGGCGACTCCGGCATTCTCATCTCCGACGGTGAGACCACCTGCTTCAACATGAACGACGCGCGTCCGGTGGATATGGACGTCATCCACGACGCGTTCGGTGACATCGACATCCACCTGCTCCAGTACTCGGGCGCCATCTGGTACCCGGCGGTGTACGACATCCCGGCGCGCACCAAGGCCAATTTCGGCAAGCAGAAGCGGCAGCGCGGCATGGACCGCGCCCGCTCCTACATCGAGCAGGTCGGCGCGACCTGGGTCGTGCCATCGGCCGGTCCGCCGGTGTTCCTCGACGAGGAACTGCGCTACCTCAACGACGATCGCGGCGACGAAGGCAATATCTTCCCCGACCAGATCGTGTTCCTCGAGCAGATGGAGATCCACGGCAACGCCGGCGGCGTCCTGATGATCCCGGGTTCGGTCGCCGATGTGCGCGGCAAGGAACTCGACCTCGAGCACCCCTTCGATCCGGACCGGATCTACGGCGACAAGGCCGCCTACATCGCCGAGATGGCCGAGCGTTTCGCGCCGGTGCTCGCGGCCGAGAAGGCGTCGTGGGAGATCGGCGATGGTTCGCTGCTCGAGCCGCTGCGTGAGCTGTTCGAGCCGATCATGAAGCAGTCCGCGCTGATCAGCGACGGTATCGGCTACCCGGTCGGCCTGGTCATCGGTGACGAGACCGTGGTGCTCGACTTCCCGCATCGCACCGTGCGCGAGCCGGTCGAGGGCGAGGGCCGCTACCGCTACGGCTTCCGGATCGCACCCGAACTGGTCCGCACCGTGCTGCGCGACGACGAGCCGGACTGGGTCAACACGATCTTCCTGTCCACCCGGTTCCAGGCGTGGCGCATCGGCGGCTACAACGAGTTCCTCTACACCTTCTTCAAGTGCCTCACCGACGAGCGCATCGCCTACGCCGACGGCTGGTTCTCCGAGGCGCACGACGACTCCGCCGTCACCGAGCTCGACGGCTGGGAAGTCCAGCGCCGCTGCCCCCACCTCAAGGCCGACCTCTCGAAATTCGGTGTGGTGGAAGGCAACAACCTCACCTGCAACCTGCACGGCTGGCAGTGGGACCTGGAATCGGGCCGCTGCAAGACCTCCAAGGGCCACGAACTGCGCTCGCGCAAACTCTGACACCGGATTACGAACGGGCGGGACGGCTTTCGTCCCGCCCGTTTCGCATGTCCAGGCCCGGATCGGGTTCAGGGCTCGGCGGGGCCCGCTACGTGGCGGGCGTATTCGAGGATGCGCAGGGTCTCTACGGCGTCGCGTGGGTCCACGGGGACCGGGGCGTCGTCCAGGAGGGCGGCGGCCATGCCCGCGTAGAAGGCGGGGTAGTCGCCGGGGACGGTGGGGATCGTGCGGAGGTCATCGCCCGCGCCGAAGGTTCCCCACTTGTCGGGTCGAACTGTGCCCCATTGTTTTCCATCGACCGGGCGGCGGCCCGCGCGCAACGCGTCTTCCTGCGGGTCAAGGCCGAAGACGGTGTAGGCGTTGGTGGAACCGAGGACTCGCATGCGTGGGCCCAGTTGCGGCGCGACGGCGCTCATCCACAGCTGCGAGCGGGTCCCGGAGGCGTGGGTGAGGGCGATGAAGGCGTCGTCGTCGGCTTGGACGCCGGGGCGGCGGCGGTCGAGTTCGGCGTAGAGCTCGGTGACCGGGCCGAACAGGGTCAGTGCCTGGTCGACCAGGTGACTGCCCAGATCGAAGAGGATGCCCGCGCCAGCCTCGGCCTCGCCCAGTTCCCGCCAGCCGCCCTTGGGGGTCGGGCGCCAGCGTTCGAAGCGGGACTCGAAGCGGCGGATCTCTCCCAGCTCGCCCGCGTCCATCAGACCGCGCACGGTCAGGAAGTCGTTGTCCCAGCGGCGATTCTGGAACACGCTCAACGGCAAGCCCGCCCGCTCGGCCGCCGTGACCACTTCGTCGGCGTCGGCGGAGGTCACCGCGAACGGTTTGTCCACGACCACCGGCAGCCCGGCGGCCAGCGCCTGGAGCGCCAGCGGCGCGTGGGAACGGTTGGGCGTGGCGATCACCGCGAGATCGATATCGTCGGCTTCGGCGAACAGCGCGTCGGCGCTCGGCCACACCCGCGCACCGGGATGTTCCGCCTGCGCCTGCTCGGCCCGCTCCTGCGACGAGGTGACCACCGCCGCCACCCGCAACCGCGGATCGGCCGCGATCAGCGGTGCGTGGAACACCGAGCCGGCCAGGCCGTACCCGACTACCGCTACCCCGAGTTGGTCCATCGGCCCAGCGTATCCGCGGTCGCCGACCACTGACGCGGATCAGCGAACGGGCAACCGATCGACCGCGGCCCGGAGAACCGTCGTGGCCAGCCGGCAATAGGCTTCGCTGCGGCCGTCGCCACCGCGCACGGAGACCTCGACGAACTCGAGGTCGGCGCCGGGGTTGCGATAGCCGCGCGCGCAGCTGGAGCCGCCACCGCGCACGAGCACCAGATCGACCCCGTCGACGGTGGTCGTCTCCGGATCTTTCAGCTTCACGTCGCGCTGCAATTCGATCGACACCGCGACCTGGCCGTCCCAGGTACAGGTATGCGCGTCGGCGACGGTCGGCGCGGCCGGGAGCGGGCCGACCGCCTGATCGATCACGGCCTTGTCCAAGAGATCGCAGGGTGCGACGGTCGCCAGCGAGTTCGGTTGGTCGCCGGAACGTCGTGGGGCCGAGTCGAGCGTGCGGGCAAGGCCGGCGATCAGTTCGTCGGTCGCGGTCCCGCATTCCTTGGCGCTCGAGCTGATCCACACCGAGATCCCCGCCTGGGACTCGGCGCCGGGGCTCGCGATGACCCGGCCGCAGGAGGTGGGCGAGACATGCCGGATGGGCACGCCATCGATCTCGCCGTCGGCGAGGACGGTTTCCCTGCCTGGTTCCCGATACTGCGCGCCGAGGTCGAGATAGATCGTCTGCGCGCGGTAGGACGCGCTACAGCCCCAGCCCGACGTCGGTTGCAGCTTCCAGTCGGCCTCGGGAATCGGGGTCGGCGCCACACCGACCGGACCATCGATGGCCCGGTCCAGCCACGCACACCCGTCGATGGTGCGCAGCTCGGCCAGGCTGAGGCCGGTGAGCGCGGCGAGCGGTTGGTCGTCTGCCACCGTCGCGGCGACCACGGCGGTGCCTCCGGCGACCACCAGGCACGCCGCCGTTCCCACCGCGACCGCGGCTCGCTGACGCCTGCTCGCTCCGGCCCAGCGGCGACGCGACTCCGTCCACCCGGAGCGCACGGCACCGGCGACCCGCGCGAACGAAAGGCCGCGTGGGACCGGTTCGTCGGCCGGTGCCGTGGCGACCAGCGCCGCGCACCGCTGCCGGACACCGTCGATGTCCGCTGCGACCGGCGCGGGCCAAGCCGGCGCGGAACCTGGCCCGAGATACCGCAGGATCTGACCCGGTGTCGGCCGGTCGGCGGGTTCCTTGCGCAGGCAGCCCCAGATGAGTTCGCGCAACTCGGTGGGCACCGCGTCGAGCGCGGGGTCGCGTTGGGCGATGTTGAACAGCGTGTACGCCACCGACGGCGCGGCGAACGGGGTCTTGCCGGACGCGGCGAAGGCGAGGATCGAGCCGAGCGCGAAGATGTCCGCGGCCGGGTGGACGGTCCGTGACGCGGCGACCGCGCTGTGCCGCAATCGGATACGGAACTGCCTGTCGACCGGTTGCGCGGCAGCCGGTTGCTGGACGAGATACAGCTGGTCATCCGCTCCCGCGCCGAGATAGGTGCGGAACACCGCAGTGGGATGCAGCGTGGCGAGGAGCCGGTAGCGCCCGATCCGGCGCGCATCATCCGGTGGCAGCGGTTCGAACATCATGACTTCGGCAGTTTCGCTAGTACGGAGGTGAGGGACTGGGCGGCGCGATCGCAGGCGCCGACGCGTTGCCGGTCGCGCCAGGCGTGCACGTCGATGGCGAGCACTTCGGCATAGCCCGCGCGAGTCGGGCGCAACATGACGGTCAGATAGCAGCGCCAGCCGAGATCGTCGACATAGACGGTGCGGCCCGCGATCTCCCTGGTCGGCAGGGCTTTCGCGGAGTGCAGATCCGGCCGCAGCTTCTCCTCGAACGAGAAGTTCATGAACCACTCCCGACCCGACACGGTGCATCCGTGCGCGGTCGAGAGCTCCAGTTTCGCCGGATCACCGACCACGGCCAGGTTCACCGAACGATCCAGCAGCGCACAGGGTTCGATCCGAAATGCCGATTCGGCCGGTATTCCCTTCCGCATCGGCGGATTCACCGAGAGCTTGCGCACCACAGCGCTCAGCGCCCGCTCGGCGACCGGACAGGAATCGCCCGTATCGGCGTGCGTCTGCAACCAGACCGCGATCGGCGTTCCGCTCTGGGCGACCACCGACCGATGGCAGATCCGGGCTTCTCTGTTGCTGCCGAGCACCGGCATCCAGCCGATGGTGGTACCCATCGGCGTATCGTTCGAACCCGGCGAGATGGTGACACTCAGGTCGATGCCGATCTTGCGGCCACTCGGTTCGACCAGCCCGGTGCCGCAGCCGTACGCGTTCACGGTCAGGGTGCCCGAATGCTCGCCGAGATCGCCGATGACGTCGGGGCCGACCAGCCCACACGGGTCGATCAGCCGGGCTTCCTCGGCGGTCAAGGCCAGCGGCGGGTCGGCCATCGGCTCGGCCTTGCCCCGCATGCCGGTACCCCAGGCGAACGTGGCGGCCAGCACGAGCAGGGCCACCGTGGCGGCGGCCGCAGCGACCCGGGCCGGACTCCAGCGCCGTTTCGCCGGCGTGGCCGCGGCGACCGGGACGGTGCGCGCGGTGCCGTCGGCCCAGGAGTTCGATTCGTCGCCGTACTCGGCGATCCGCTTACGCACCCGGGAGGGCCAGACCGGCTCGACAGGGATCCGCTCGGCGGCCTCGAGTAGTTGGTCGGGGGTGGGTCGCTGACCGGGGTCCTTGGCCAGACAGGCGTCGACGATGCCGCGGAACGGCTCGGGGACCGCGCTGGTGTCCGGGTTCGTGTACAGGACGTTGTAGAGGATCTGCGGGGTCGATGTGCCGCGGAACGGGCTGGCGCCGGTGGCCGCCATGGCCAGGATGACGCCGAGCGAGAAGACATCGCTCGCCGCGGTGAGCGGACGGCATTCGGCCTGCTCCGGCGACATGTACGCGGGTGAGCCGATCACCGCGCCGGTGGCCGTGAGGGCCACGTCGTCTTCCAGCGCGCGGGCGATGCCGAAATCGATGACGCGCGGGCCGTCATTGGTGAGCAGGATGTTGCTCGGTTTGAGATCACGGTGCACCAGTCCGGTGCGATGGATTTCCAGCAGTGCCATGGCCAGGCCGGTGAGCAGCAGTTTCAGCCCGCCCTGGGTGAGTCCGCCGAACTTCTCGACGGCCTCCTGCAGCGCCGGACCCGCGATGTATTCCGAGGCCAGCCAGGGATTCTCGGCCTCGGTGTCGTAACCGAGCACCCCAGCGGTATAGGCGCCGGTAACCTGCTGTGAGGCGACGACCTCGCGATGGAACCTGGCCCGGAACTCGGGGCTGCCGGTGAGGTTGCGGTGGATCTGCTTGACCGCGACCAGCCTGCCGTCCGGAGCTCGCCCCAGCAGCACCACGCCCATCCCGCCGCGACCGATGACGGCGAGCATGCGGTACCTGCCGAGCTGTTCGGGATCCTCGGGAGTCAACGGCTCCAGCATCGTCACTGCGTACCCCCCAGGGCCAGGTATTGCGCCGCGGCCAGCTGCCGGACATCGGTTTCCTGATTGCTGCGCACGACCGCGAGGACCTCGCCGTGCGGGACCAGGCACTCGTACCGGATCGCCGCGCGAGAAGCGGTGTCCGGGCGCAGCGCCCGATAGCACTGCACCTGGGGCAGCCCTGGCAGGCCGGACATCGCTACATAGCGGTCGCCGAGCACGGTGTCCCGCTGGTAGCCGAGCAGGGATGTCACCTTCTCCGCGGCGCCGAGCCGGAACAGGAACTTGTTGTGCGACACCGCGACAGCGGTGACGCCGTACTCGCGATAAGCCCGATACCGCGGGCCGGGTTCGGACACCAGCAGGGCGAAAGCGCGCGGACTGTAGACCGCGAACTCCTTCGCGTCCGGATACCGATCGGCGGTCGGCACGAGCCGGGTCAGCAGCCGGTCGGGATCGAGCTTCAGCGCGGGCAGGTCGGTGACGGGAGTCGGTGTGTAGCTGTCGAGTTCACTCAGCTGGGCGGTGTAGACCCGCTGTGCCAGGTCGACGAGCTGACCTTCGTTCGGGTCGACGATCTTCGCGAAGACCCGGATGACGTGGTTCTTCCACACCATCCAGCTTCCGATGGTCGGCACACCGGGGCGCCAATGAGTCAGCGCGGCGGGAAAATTCGGCAGCGGCAACGGCGCGTTGCCTTCGTTGGCCCCGAAGTCCGCCCCGGCCATGGCCTGGGCGGCGCGGGCCGCCGTCGGCTCATCGGCGAAGGCCAGCACCGTGACGGCCAGTGATTTGTCGGCCTTCTCGTTGTTGAGCGCAGTATTGCCCGCGATGGCGCCGAACCCGGCCATGACCTCGAACTCCTGCAACGCCATGCGCTGCGGACCCGACAGCATGTCGCTGACGCCCAGGTGGTCGGCTTGCACACCGCCACCGCGGCTCTCGGTCAGTTCGGGGTCGATCCGGTCGGCCTGCACGATCCGCTCGCCGAGACGCAGCGATTCGACGAGAATGCCGCGGCCGAGGCTGGGCGCGTCGTCGTAGTCGCCAGGGACCGGTTGGGTGGGATAACTGCCGGTGTCGACGGTCGTGGTGTCGCCACAGGCTGTGCCGGTGAGGCAGACGAGGGCAATGAGCGCCGCGACGCGGCGCGATCGAAACAGCATGCCAACCCCTCCGGGCGCTATGACTCGCGCGCCCGCTCCTCCCGAATCCACTGCCGAAACTATCACTGTGCGGCGGCGGCCGCGCGGCTGCCGTGGTGCGCGATCATCGCGCGGGCAGGCGGCCGACGATCGTTCGCACCACGGACTCGGCTGCGGGACACAGCTGTTCGGGACGCCGCGACGGGTCGCTGAGCTCCACCGAAACCAGTTCGACGAAAGTGTCGCCGACCGGGCGATGCCGGTACAACCGGGTGCATTCGTTGAGCGAGTTGCCGACGCCGGACGGCGTCCACGCGGTGATGCCGTCACCGAGGTCCACCGGTTTGGCCGTGAACCCGAGATCACGTTGTCTGGGTTGGGACAGGGTGATGCGCAGCTGCCCGGTGCCTTTCCATTCGCAGCCGTGCGCACCGACCGGGTGTGCCGCGCCAGGGGCGGGCAGCACCCCCGAATCCGGTTCTCCCACCAGCGCGCACGGTTCGAGCGCGGCCAGCGAACGACCCTCGTCGGGATCGCGGGGCAGCGTGCCGAAGGCCGCGGCCAGGCGTCCGAGGGTGTATTCGGACAGGGCGCACGCGCGAGGCGTCGACGCGTCGACCGTGACACCCCAGCGGTTCGTCTGGTCGCCGCTGTCGAGACCGACCGCGCACCCGGTACCACGGCGGAGCAGCGGGTGTCCCGCGACCCTGGTGCCG
This sequence comes from Nocardia sp. NPDC055029, assembly GCF_053608525.1. Taxonomy (NCBI): domain Bacteria; kingdom Bacillati; phylum Actinomycetota; class Actinomycetes; order Mycobacteriales; family Nocardiaceae; genus Nocardia; species Nocardia sp. NPDC055029. The sequence goes on along the minus strand of NZ_JBSGVQ010000014.1, from coordinate 19,868 downwards.
GTGGGCGTGAATCCGTCCATGCGCGTGCCGATCTCGACAGTGAGGCTGCCGGTGTCCGCGTCGCCGTCGCAACCCCACGTCGAGGTGGGCTGCCAGTTCCAGGCCGCCGTGGCCTTCGGGCCCGCGTCGGCCAGCTCGGCGGGCAGCTGGTCGCCGAGGGCGGCGCGCAGCCAGGCGCAGGTGTCGGTGCCGCGAGCCTGCGCCAGCGTCGGAAAGGCCACCGGAGCGATATCGGGGTCCGTCGTTGGCGCGGCGTCGCCGCGCGTCAGGACCACTGCCACCGCGGCGGCGGCAACGACAGCGGTGGCCGCCGCGGCCCACCGGATTCGGTTCGAGGTCCGCCGCGGCGGCGCGGGCTCGGGTGCCGGGCGGACAGGCGAGATGATCTGGGTTGTCGAGGGATCAGCGGTGAACGCGGTCAACTGTGCGGTGCGCGTGCCGATCTCCGCGCCGATGGCCGCGGGCCACGGACTGGCTTGAACCGGCAGCACACCCAGGTGATCGAGGACCTGCGTCGGCGACGGCCTGAGGCGCGGGTCCTTCGCCAAGCACGCGCCGATCAGGCCACGCAGCTCCGGCGGCACCCGGTCGATGGCGGGTTCGGTGTGTACGACATTGAACAGCGTGTAGGGCGCCGACGATGCCGCGAACGGACTGGCGCCGGTGGCAGCCATGAACAGCAGGGCGCCGAACGAAAAGATGTCGCTCGCCGCGGTGACCGCCGTACCGTTCGCCTGCTCGGGCGACATGAAGGCGGGCGAGCCGACCACCGCGCCGGTCTCGGTGCGCAGCCCGCCTGCTTCCGCGGAGTACGCGATGCCGAAATCGATGACGCGCGGGCCGTCGGCCGCGAGAATCACATTGGCGGGCTTGAGATCGCGATGAATCAGGCCGGTGCCATGGATCGAGTGCAGCGCCGAGGCCAGGCCGGAAGCGAGCGTGCGCAGCGCAGGTACCGGCAGCGGACCGAATGACGCGATCGCCCGGTCGAGCGGAACGCCGGGAATGAACACCGACGCCAGCCACGGGGTCGGACCGGTGAGTTCGAAGTCGATGAGCGCGGCGGTGAAGGCGCCGGATACCCGCATCGATACGCGGATCTCCCGTTCGAACCTGGCCCGGAACTCGTTGTCGCCTACCAGGTGCGCATGGATCTGCTTGACCGCGACGAACCTGCCGTCCGGGCCGACGCCGAGCAGGACCCGGCCCATACCGCCTGCCCCGAGAACACCGAGGATCCGGAAGCGGCCGACGGACGCCGGCTCGTCCGGCGACAGTGGTTCGATCACTTCGGCACTCCCCCAACTCGATTCCAGCAACCTAACATCCGCGTCCATCGGTCCGAAGTCGCAAGGTTCAGCGGTGGGTGGTCGGGGACTGGTAGGCGCTCGACGATCTGCTCGCAACCAGGACCGCGGCGAGGACGATCAGGCAGCTGAGAACTGCTGTGGTGGAGAGTTTTCCGTCGAGGGCGTCGAGCAGCAGGGCGGCGACGAGCTGGCCTGCGACGGAGGTCAGGCCGAGCAGGAGGACGCCGATCAGGCCGACGGTGACGGCAGCCAGGGCGATGAAGGCGACGCCGATCAGGCCGCCGAGGTAGAGCCAGGGTTCGGTGGGGAAGGTGGTCGGCAGGCCGTTGCGGATGAGGGTGTACACGTCGAACAGGCAGAGCGCGACCAGGCCGACGGCGAAGTTGATCAGGGTGGCCGGGAAGGGACCGCCGACCGCGCCGACCCGGCCGTTCACCGCCTGCTGCCAGGCCAGGCCGATGCCTGCCAGCGCGGGCAGCACGATGAGCAGGGCATCGGACACCCCGGTCGCCGCGGTGGCCGGGGTGGAATCGCCGCCCGCCGAAAGGAAGACGCCGAGGATGCCGAGGACGGCGGCGACCACCCGCCACGGAGTAATCGATGTCCGGCCGTGCGGGGCGATGCCGAGGCGGTCGACGACGAGGCTGCTGAGCAGCTGACCGGCGACGACCGCCACGGTGAACGCGGTGACGCCGATGGCGGCGATCGTGAGTCCCTGACTCGCCACGAAGAACGCGCCGCACAGACCGCCGAGCAGCTGCCACGGCCGCACGGTGCCGTCGGCGACGGCGGTGCGTACGCTCGCGAGACCGGCGCGGAAGGCCGGGCTGGCCGCCAAGGCGATCAGCAGCACGATCAGGCCGGTGCCGAAGCTGATGGTGGCGGCCGCTACACCGTCACCCAGCTCGGCGCCGAGCGCGCCGTTGATCCGGCCCTGCACCGCGACACCGGCGCCGATGCAGAATCCGAAGACCGAACCGAGACCGTTGCGCCCGACCACCGCGTCCTTCCGTCAGCTCGCCGCCGTAGCTTTCGACAGTAGACTGGCCTGCGACTTCAGCGGCTTTCCGGATGGTTCGTCAGGAGGCGAAACGATGTCAGTGGCCATGGTTCCGATGCAGTCCCATCCGGTGATCGACGCGGTGCTTGCACGCCACCGCTCGGCTCTCGGCCAGGACGAACAGACCTACCGTAATCACGTCTATCGCTGCGCCAACTACCAGTGGGAGCTGCTCGACGGAGAACTGCCCGACACCGCCGCCCTGGCCTGGGCCGTCCATGATCTCGGGATCTGGACGGCGGGAACATTCGACTACCTCACGCCATCGGCAGGCCTGGTCGACGAGTTCGCGGCCGAATTCGGGATCGCGGATCCGGAACTCGTGCGGACGATGGTGCTCGACCATCACGGCCTCGTGGCGCGGGCGGATCCGCTGGTCGAGACGTTCCGGCTGGCCGATCGCGTCGATGTCGGCCACGGACTGCTGCGTGGCCGCATCGACGCGGAGTTCGTCGCGCAGGTCGTCGAGCGGTTTCCCTATGCAGGTTTCCATCGGTTTCTCGTCCGCAGCGGCCTCCGGCACCTTGTGCGCCATCCCGCTCGTCCGCTGCCGATGCTGCGGTGGTGATCAGTCGTCGGCGGCTCGTGGCGGCAGCCAGCTCGGGGTGAGCAGCGCGGAGACGAGCAGGACCGTGCCGAGCGCGGCGATCGTGGCCGACATCGTCAGCCACTGGGTGGCCGCGGCGACGAAGCCGAAGACCAGCAGGGCGACGATCTCCGAGAGCAGGCCGGAGAAGGACAGGACGGTCGCGCGGGCACGGCCCTCGATGGCGGCCTGCAGGCGGGCGCCCGCCACCACCTCGATGTTGAAGTCGATGCCGTAGGCGATGCCGATGCCTGCGAAACCGGCCCACAGCAGCCACGGACCCGCCGTGAGTGCGGCGCCTACCGCCAGCGAGCCCGCGATGAACAGGATTCCGGCGACGAACAGCGCGACGGCCAGCCAGCGGGCCGGAACGACTTCGGTGCGGCCCGCCAGCACGGAACCCACGAGCGATCCCGCTACCGTGACGGCGACCAGCAGGGCGGAGGTGCTGGTCGAAGCGCCGCCGGAGACGGCGAGCAGACCGAAGTACTCGTCGAAGGCCGTGACGCCATAGAGCAAGGCGCCCAACAGGACTCCCCGGCGAACCCGGCGGACACGGAACGCCTCGGCGGTGCCGGTGCGCAGCATGGTGAGGTAGCGGGACAGTCCACCCGGCTCGGCGCCGGACATCGACTGCGCCGACCCGGGGACGACGTGTGGCCCGGCTGACCCCGGCGGCTCGTCGTCGAGGTCGTCGACGGCGCCCGCGGAGATGGCGACCGGCGCGTTCGGCAGCGCGACGGCGGTCAGGGTGTGCAGTACGGCGATACCGACACTGACCCAGCCGACCAGCGGATAACCACCCAGCGCGAACAGTGGCGCGGCCGCCAGAATCGCCACCAGCACCGTGGTTTCCTGCGCGCCACGCGCCCAGCCCATGATCGAGGCGTAGGCCGACGGTTCGCCGCGGGCGACGAGGTCGTCGTAGATCAGCGCCTCGAAGGTGCCCGATTCCAGGGACGAGGCGACACCCCACACCACGAATCCCAGCGCGAAGCCGAGGAACGACGGCGCCAGCATCCAGAGGGCGAAGCAGGTCGCCTGCAGGAGAGAGCTCAGGACCAGCAGCGCACGCCGGGAGACGGTGTCGGCCCACGCGCCCGACGGAACCTCCAGCACGAACGCGGTCACCGACCAGAGGGCGAGCAACAGGGAAATCTGCGCCGTGCTCAGGCCGTGATCGGCGAACAGCACGCCGTAGAGGGCATAGATCGGCAGGAGGTCGCGCGTGCCCTTGAACAGGACCGCGCGAATGGCGACACCGCGGACGCCGACCGGCTCACGGGTCAACCGTGCCACCACCGCCGCACCGAGTCGCCGGAGCTCCGCAGATCAACAGCCGTAGATGAGCATGCGCATGCGTCCATGGTTCGCCGCGCACGCGCGGTGCGTCAAGCGATTATCCGAGGGGGATCCAGCCGCTCGCGGACAGCGAATCGTCGTCGTCGGTGGTGGTGGTGGCGGCGATCCCGGGTTTGCCGTCGTTGAGGTCGTTGATCAGTTCCGAGACCGGATGCGAATCGCTGTAGTGGTAGCCCTGGGCCAGCGCGAAGCCGAGCTCGGTGAGCACCGCCGCCTGGTATTCGGTCTCCACGCCCTCCGCGATGACCTGCAGATCCAGCGACTTGCTGAGCGCGGCGATGACGCCGAGCAGCGGCGGGGCAGGCGAATCGGAGCGGATCGCGGCGACGAAGGACTGGTCGACCTTGAGGATGTCGCTGGGAATGGTGGCCAGGCGGCTCAGCGAGGAGTAGCCGGTGCCGAAATCGTCGATGGCGATGCGAACGCCACGGTCGCGCAGGGTGTGCAGGTTGGTGATCGCGGTCTGCGATTCGGCGGCCAGTTCACTCTCGGTGACCTCGAGGACGAGCTGGTCGGCGGGCCAGCCGGTGTCGTTCAGGATGGTCGCGACCCGCTCGGCGTAATCGGGTTCGGCCAGCTCCAGGCCGGAGACGTTGACGTTGAGGGTCAGATCGAGCGAGGCGAAGCTCTCCTGCAGGCGGGCGGCGTCGGCGCAGGCGCGGCGCAGGACCAGCTCGTCCAGGTCGGAGATGAGGTCGTATTCCTCGGCGACCCGGATCAGGCCCTCGGTGGTGACCTCGGGCTGGGCGTTCGACGACCAGCGCAGCAGCGCCTCGACACCGACCGCCTGGCCGCCGTCCTCGGTCAAGCTGACGATCGGCTGGTAGTGCACGTCGAGGGCGCCGCGGTCGATCGCCTCGCGCAACTCCACCGCCAGCGGCAACTGCCGCGACGACTCGAGCACCGTGCGGTTGCGGCCTGCCTGCTTGGCCCGGTACAGGCCGACATCGGCGCGGCTGATCAGCAGCGAACCGGATTCGCCCGGCTGCCAGGAGGTGACACCGGCCGAACAGCCCATGGTCACCGCGGCGCGCAGTTTCTCGGTGAGCAGGATCGCGGCCTGCTCGGTGGTGCCGGGCAGCAGCAGCGCGAAGACGTCGCCACCGAAGCGGGCCAGCACCTGATCGGGGGCGAGCAGGTCGAGCCAGGTGTCGGCTACCCGCTGGAGTACCGCGTCACCGGCGCGGTGGCCGAGGTGATCGTTGATCTTCTGGAAGCGGTCGAGGTCGACCAGGACCAGGGCAAGGCCCTGACCGCCACGGCCCGCCGCGTCGATCGCGGGGTTGAGCTGCTTCTCGAAACCGCGCCGGTTCAGCAGACCGGTGAGCACGTCTATGTCGGCGTCCGAGGCCATCCTGGTCAGGATGCCGACGACAACGCCCGCGCCGAAGGTGACGCCGGCCGGGATCATGCCCGACCACCAGGGCAGGCCACGGTCGGGCAGCACCCACAGGCACAGCGCCATGGCGAAACCGATGTGCGCGGCGGCCTGCGGCCAGGCGAAGAACAGCGCGGCATCGCAGGCGACGAAGACATAGAACGAGGCCAGCGTGATGCCGCCGACCAGGTTCGGGAAGGAGTGCACCGCGATCGTCACCAGGACGGTCGCGGTCGCCAGGTAGAGGTGGTGCAGGGTGTGTGGCATCCGCGGACCCCACGCCAGCAACGTCAGACCGAGCACCAGCGCGACCGCCGCCGCCGTACCGACCAGCAGCCGATTACCGTCGTCACCCGGTGCGATGGCAGTGATCGTCAGGCCGAGGACACCGCCGAGGACGTAGAACGCCCCCGTTGTCCTGGCCATGACCTTCGCCGTCGCCAACGCCGATGCCGCCCGCACCCGGGTTCGGGTATCGCCGCGCGCCCCGATTCCTCGCACGAGCACCAGCCTAGATGTTGTTCGGTCAGGGCGTTTGCCAAAAGGGCTCTACGGTTTCAGTACGTCGGTGCCGACGAACGGCACCAGCGCCGCGGGAACCCGCACCGAACCGTCGGCCTGCTGATGGTTCTCCAGAATCGCCACGATCCAGCGCGTGGTCGCCAGCGTGCCGTTCAGCGTGGCCGCGACCTGCGCCTTTCCGTTCTCGTCCCGGTAGCGGACCGAGAGCCTGCGCGCCTGGAAGGTGGTGCAGTTCGAGGTGGAGGTGAGCTCGCGATAGGTCTGCTGGGTCGGGACCCAGGCCTCGCAGTCGAATTTGCGGGCCGCCGAGCTGCCCAGATCGCCCGCGGCCACATCGATCACCCGGTAGGGCACATCGATCGCGGCCAGCATCTCGCGCTCCCACGCCAGCAAGCGCTGATGCTCGGCATCGGCCTGCTCGGGGGTGGTGTAGACGAACATCTCCACCTTGTCGAACTGGTGCACGCGGATGATGCCGCGGGTGTCCTTGCCGTAGCTACCCGCCTCGCGCCGGAAACACGACGACCAGCCCGCGTACCGCTTCGGGCCCGCGCTCAGGTCGAGGATCTCCTCGGCGTGGTAGCCGGCCAGCGGCACCTCCGAGGTGCCGACGAGGTACAGGTCGTCGTCGGCCAGGTGGTAGACCTCGGCCGAATGCTGACCGAGGAAGCCGGTGCCCGCCATGATCTCCGGGCGCACCAGCACCGGCGGGATCATCATGGTGAAGCCGTTGGCGACGGCCTTCTGCGCGGCCAGCTGCAACAGGCCGAGCTGCAGCAGCGCGCCCGCGCCGGTGAGGAAGTAGAACCGCGAGCCCGACACCTTGGCGCCGCGCTCCATATCGATCAGGCCGAGCGACTCGCCGAGCTCGAGGTGATCCTTGGGCTCGAAGTCGAACTCCGGCGGGGTGCCGACCGTCTCGAGCACGATGTAGTCGTCCTCGCCACCGGCGGGCGCGCCCTCCTGCACCACGTTGGAGATGGCGCGGTGCGCGGCGTCGAGGTCGGCGTCGGCCGCGTTCTGCGCGACCTCGGCCTCCTTGACCTTCGCGGACATGTCGGTCGCGGCGGCCAGCAGCGCCGGGCGCTCCTCCTTGCTCGCCTTGCCGATCACCTTGCCCATCGCCTTGTGCTCGGCACGCAGCGTGTCGGCGGTGGCGACGGCGGCCCGGCGAGCGGCGTCGGCTTCGAGCAGCGCGTCGACGAGAGCGGGGTCCTCACCGCGGGCCCGCTGCGAGGCTCGGACGGCTTCCGGGTTCTCGCGCAGGAATCGGAGGTCGATCATAGGAAAACAGCCTAGTAGCTGATGCCTTGTGGCCGGAACAGGGGCATAGTTGCCGGTGTGAGTACTACTTTCGACACCGCCGTCATCGACAACGCACTCGCCGATCTCACACAAGGGGAGAAGACCTGGGCCACGACGGATCTGCGTCGCCGCCGCGAACTGCTCGAGGAACTCCACGCGCTCACCGCCCGCCATGCCGAGGCCTGGGTCGCGGCCGCCCGCACCATCAAGCAACTGGCCGCCGACAGCCCGCTGCTCGGTGAGGAGTGGATGTCCGGGCCGATGACGATGCTCGGCGGCGCGCAGGCGCTGGCCGAATCGATGGCCGCGCTCGAACGCGGCGCGAGCCCGCTCGATGGTGTCGAGTTCGGTGCCGCGCCCGGCGGACGCGTGTCGGTGCCTGCGCTGCCGCACAGCGGCTACGACAAGCTGCTGCTCAACGGGTTCAGCGCCGATGTGTGGCTGCGGCCTGGCGTCGACGCCGCGACCGCGCGGCGCAAGGCGGGACTGGCCCAGCTCGACCCGGCCGCGACCGGCGGTGTCGGGGCCGTGCTCGGCGCGGGCAACATCATGTCGATCGCGCCGCTGGACACCCTCTACGAGCTCTACGCCAACAACCGGGTCGTCGCGCTCAAGCTCAACCCGATCACCGATCCGCTGCTACCGGTGTTCCAGGCGATCTTCGCGCCGTTCATCGCCATCGGCGCGGTCCGCATCCTCACCGGTGGGGCGCCCGAGGGCGGCTACCTGGTCACCCACCCGCAGGTCGCGCACGTGCACATGACCGGCGGCGCGCCCACCCACGACGCGATCGTGTGGGGCCCCGGCGAGCAGGGCGCGCAGCGCAAGCAGACCGGCGAGCCCGCGCTGGACAAGCCGATCACCAGCGAACTCGGCGGCGTCGCGCCGTGCATCGTCGTCCCGGGCGACTGGACGGCGGCTGACCTGAAGTTCCAGGCCGAGCACGTGGCGACCCAGCGGCTGCACAACGGCGGCTACAACTGCGTGGCGGCCCAGACCGTGGTGCTCAGCGCGGACTGGCCGCTCAAGGAGCAGTTCCTCACCGAACTGCGTTCCGCGATCGACAACGCCCCGGCACGTCCCGCGTACTACCCGGGCAGCGGCGGCCGGGTCGAGGGCGCGCTGGCGGACTACCCCGGCTCCGAGCGCGCCAACGGCCGGGTCCTGGTCGAGAACCTGCCGACCAGCGATACCCCCCTGCTGCGCACCGAGTACTTCTCCCCCGTCCTCGGCGTGGTCGAGCTCACGGGCACCGGTAACGAGTTCCTCCGCAACGCGGTCGATTTCGCCAACGAGGAGCTGATGGGCACGCTCGGGGCCAACATCATCGCGCACCCGGCGACCATCAAGGAACTGGGCGGCGAGCTCGACACCGCGATCGAGGACCTGCGCTACGGCACCGTCGCGCTCAACGCCTGGACCGGTCTGGCCTTCCTGACCCCGCGCGCGAGCTGGGGCGCCTTCCCCGGCCACACGCTCGACGACATCCAGAGCGGTATCGGCGTCGTGCACAACGCCTTCCTGCTCGACGACGTGGAACGCACCGTGGTGCGCGGCCCGTTCCGGCCCGCACCGCGCTCGATCCTGCGCGGCGAATTCACCACAACGCCGAAGCCGCCGTGGTTCGTCACCAACAAGACCGGCACGGCCACCGGCCGCAAGCTGACCGAGTTCTACGGCGACGGAAAGCCCACCCGCCTGCCCGGCATCTTCGCCTCCGCCCTCCGCGGCTGACCTCAGCCTGGGCCCGGGACGGAACGTTCCGGGCCCAAGGTCGTGGCACGGCAAGCACCTCGCTGCCATGATGGACCGCGATGTCTGAACAGCAGAGTGAACCAGCCAAGAGACCAGCGCAGCGCCGCGCCGCCGATTCGCTGCACCTGTCCGCGAACAAACTGCGGTGGGGGCTGCTGATCGGCGCGCTGGGCGCGGTGATCGCGGCGATGGTCACCATGGTGGTCACCGGGTTCGAGAACGACACGGGCCTGGAGGCGCATCAGCCCGGGTCGGCGCCGGTGGTCAGGGACAAGGAGTTCAGCAGCGCGAACGAGGGCGACTGCCTGAGCTGGACCAAGGCCGACCGCAGCGACCTGGTGAAGGTGAACTGCGGGGACAAGCACCTGTTCGAGGTGGCCGGGGTCGTCGACCTCAGTGCCTACCCTGGCCGCGAGTTCGCGGGCGGCACCAGGCACCCCGACTCGCTGCGGATGACCGAGCTCAGGGACGAGCACTGCGTTCCGGCGGTGCAGCGGTACCTGGGCGGGCGCTTCGATCCGCGCGGCCGGTACATGGTCAACGTGATGTCGCCGAGCCCGGCGGGCTGGCAGCACGGCGATCGGACGCTGCGCTGCGGTCTGCAGGTGGCAGGCACCTCGGCGAGCCCGGCCGCGACGGGCAGCATCGAGGGTCAGGACCAGTCGAAGGTGCACGCGACCGGCACCTGCCTCGGCATCAACCAGAACCTGCCGACCGATCCGGTCGACTGCGCGCAGCCGCACGCGGTCGAGATCGTCGGCACCGTCGACCTGGCGGCCAACTTCACCGGCGGACCGCCATCGGAAGCCGATCAGGACAAGTTCGTCGAGGCCGAATGCAACCGGCTCTCCAGCGACTATCTCGGTAGCCCGGACGCTATTCGGAACAAGACCCTGACGCTGTTCTTCGACTATCTGGAACCGACCAGTTGGCTTGCCGGTAGTCACAAACTGGATTGCTGGCTCGGAAAGGGCGCCGACCGTGAGGGTTTCGCGCCGATCGTCGGTTCGGCGCGCGGCGAGATCTTGATCGACGGGCAAGCACCGGTGCCGCCGCCGAACACCGGCCGCTCCACCCCGGCGCCGCTGCCTGGCGCCGCACCGCTGCCGCCGCAGCCGAAGCCGCGGTGACCGGGCCTGCCAGGATGTCGCCGGATCGGTTCGAGGAGCTGGTCGGCGACGCGCTCGACCTGATCCCGCCCGAGCTGGCCGGGGCCATCGACAATGTCGTTGTGCTGGTCGAGGCGAGGAACGACGAGGAACCCTCGCTGCTCGGGCTGTATCACGGGATCGCGCTGACCGATCGCGACAGCTACTACGCGGGCTCGCTTCCGGATACCGTGACCATCTATCGAGAGGCTATTCTCGACATCTGCAACACCGACGACGAGGTGGTCGAGGAAGTAGCGATCACCGTGATCCATGAAATAGCACACTATTTCGGGATTGACGACGACCGGTTGCATGAGCTGGGATGGGGCTAGCGAAAATTGGGTGGGGAATCGATGGAACCGAACGACCCGCTCTCGCGTCCTATCACTCGTAGGGGGAATTCTCGTGGTTCCCGTTAGTCGCCACCAGAAGGAGTCGGGTCATGGTCGGACACGTTCTCGTCACACCTGAAATCGTCCTCGCCGCAGCCGCGGAGCTGGATCTGCTCGCCGAGCGGCTCGCCGTGGCCGCCGGCCTGGCCGGGCCGACCACGCACGTGCTCCCCTCGGGAGCCGAAGAAGTGTCGCTGCTCGCGGCGTCGCACTTCAACAGGGCTGCCGCCACGCACGACAGCTCGGTCGCCCAGGGCATCCTCGAGCTGCACCACGCGGCCGCGACTCTGCGCTCGCAGCTGGTCACCAACATCGGCGAGGACATCGCCCAAGGCGCGGCGATCACCGCGATCCAGATCTAGTCGTACCCGATCCGTCGACGATCATTCATTCAGGGGAGAAACAAGCATGACCGCAGGGATCACCGGGGTCTTCTGGCTGCCGCGCATGGCAGAAGTCAACTCGACCACACTCAACGCCGGCGCACACGCGATTCCGATCTCGGCCGCGGCCACGTCGTGGGGCACGCTGGCCGCCGCCTGGGGCGATGCCACCTTCACCGTGACGCGCGTGATCGCCGAGGTCGGCGTCGGCCTGCAGGGCATCAACGGCCTCGCCGTGCTCGCCAAGCTCGCGCCCTTCGGCGCCTGGGCGGGCCAGCAGGGCATCATGGCCGCGGCGATGAGCGCCAAGGCCACGGCCAACGCCACCGCCTACACCGTTGCCTCGCTCGCGATGCCGAGCCTGCCCGAGATCGCCGCGACCAACACCGCGGTCGCCGCGTCGGCCAACCCGCCCGGTGTCGTCTCCGGCGCGTTCGAGGCCGCCGAGGTCGTTCGCCACGCCATGGACATCCGCGCCGCGCTGGTGATGGAGACCTACGAGGCCGCCACCACGGCCACCGTCACCACGCCCGGCGAGTTCTCGATGCCGCCGACGATCGCCAGCGGTGCGGGCACCGCGGCCCAGGGCGACTTCGGTGGTGACCCGGTGGCTACCGCGGTCGCCGCGGCGCAGGCCTTCGTCACCAACCCCGGCGTCGTCAGCGCGGCCACCCAGGCGGCCAATGTCGCCGGTGGTGTCGTCAGCAGCGGTGTCGGCACGGTCGGCAACCTCGGCGCCTCCGCCATCTCGGCCGCCACCACGGCGACCATGCCCGCGGCCACCGCCGCGGTTCCCGCCATGGCCGGCGTCGGCGCCGCCGGTGCCGCGGCGGGCGTGGCGACCTCGGCGGCCGGTCTCGGCGGTGTCTCGCTCGCGCCGGGTCAGCTCAAGATGCCCGAGGGCTGGGGCGCTCCGGCCGCCAGCGCGCCCGCGGCCGCTCCGGTCAGCGAGTCGGTCGTCTCCCGCGTCGACAGCGCGCCCGTGCGCAACACCGGCACCGGGGCCAACCCGCTGCTCGGCAACCGGGCCGACGGCGAGGACGACGACGAGCACGACGCCATCGACTACGGCACGTCGAACGAGGCCTTCACCGATGGCCGCTACACCGCCGAAGGCGTGATCGGCGCCGACATCGCCGGAACGGCCAAGTGACGGTGCTCGGCGGGGGCAGCGGGGGATCACTGCTCGAGGCCGTCGTGCTCTCGCTCGACGACATGCAGTTCCTCCTGGAGAAGCTGCAGTTCGACGAGATGCCCGTGGTGCTCGACGCCATGGGCCGCTACGACCACCTCGCGGCGCACGACGCGGCCATGCAGGCTGCCGAGGCCGCCCTCACCGAACGCGAACTGCTGTTCGGTGAGGTGGTGGCGCCCGAGTTGGCCGAGCGCCTGCGGGTGCTCAACCGGCCGCAGTGGATCATCGCGCTGCGGTGGGTGGTCCAGGGCCACGTGAACCGGTTCTGTCTGGCGCAGGGCGACGACCGCGCGGTCGTCGCCCTGCGCGGGCCGGAGTCCTACGTCAT